>JAPLCP010000100.1 GCA_026392155.1 Armatimonadota bacterium
TCCACTTCAAATTCCCGTACAACGGAGGCAATTATAATGCACATTCACTGGGAAGCGACGGAGTACTACGACGAGGCAATTGGCACAGGGCTGCGGGCAGCGCTGGCAACCACCCCACGCGAGCACCTGCTACGTCTTGCGGGAATCTATGTCCACGACTACGACCCCAAAGGCGAGCGGCTCGGGGTCTACATTCGGGATCATCTCGGGATTCGCATCGAGCTTTATGTGCAGCCACACATAGACCTCATCACCAACTCACCGCACTACGCCAGCGCCTCAGAGGCTACTATTCTACGCGGCGTGGTTCTCCAGCTCGCCCACACGCTCTTTCACGAAGTCGGGCACCATGTCACGCTCACACTGAATCCGCGCAAGAAGCCCTCGAAAAAACGCGCCGCCGTCACAGAGACGCTGGAAAACTGGGCCGAGACCTACGCCGCCAAGCGCCTAGAGAAATTTATCGCCGCGCAGAGCCCCAGTACAGCTACTGCGGTAGAGCCTTCGCCGGAGTAACAGCCGCAGACTGCCGAATCATGTAAACCAGTGCCCCAAGTGTCTCACCCTTTTTCGCATCGGTATGACAAGAGAGACATTCAGCTTTCTCTGCCAGCACAGGTCGGAGCGCAAGTTGCCACTCCCCTGCTTGCCAATCAGAAGGCTTTCCCAGAGTGGCTGCTTCCATTCGCGCAAGAGAACCTTGATGCATAAGCACTTTCTCCTCGTTTCTTGCCTTTTCCAACATCTCTAGATACTTTTTCATAGATGACTCACTTGTATCGCCACGAGTTGGTAGCAAGGACAGGCGACTCTCGATCAAAAGCTCAACCGTACCCAGTGTAAGACGCGGAGAACCCACTGGTCGCCTGGGAACGGGACGCAGATGCAATATCCCAACCCGCCAGACAATCCCTTTGGCAAAAAAACGTTCGGTCACTCTCTTTTCTTCGGTCGTCTCCGGCTGAAACTCCTGTGGCCAGGTCAGCGGCCTGGGATGGATCATCCCTTTCTCCACTGGAACCATACGGCCTGTTCCAAATTGCGTCTCAACAAGTTTTTGGAAGCGCTTCTGAAACATTATATCCAAAAAATGCAGGTCGTCTTCCGGGCCAGTACGGGCTCCTGCCAGCATTAAAAAACTCAGGCTCACTATAGCCAAATGGCGCATTGTCATGTTAATTTTAGACATTTATGTATTTCCTCACTTCAGCTCTGATGCCGCAGGCACATTGCGTAGCATGTAAACCAGCGCTCCCAGTGTCTCGCCTTTCTTCGCATCCGTATGGCATGAGAGACAAGCAACACTCTCTGCCCGAATTGGTCGGAGAACAAACTTCCAGCCCTTCTCCGAGAAGGTAATATTCTTGCCTGAGCGTGCCTCGTTGAGCTTAAATAAGATCACGTCGTTAAGGAGATTCTCTTCCTCATGTCGTTTCTGATTAATTTGGTTAGTAAAATCGATTAACAATTGAGGGTTATTTTTCCACAACTCCCTTGGACCAGGAGGCAGTGGCTCAGGGGACTCGACAAGAATTTGGGCATAATTCCCCTTAAAGTTCGATAGACCATTCTTCGCATAGGAATCAGGCAAGGGACGCAAGTGAAACATTGCAACTCGCAGTTCCAGCTTGAGTCCTGATGCCTCAGCAGCAAGCACTCTTCCTTTTCCCTCAGAGTCCAGAAAAGCCAGAGCCTCCGGGATAAAACTTAGTGCTTCAGCATGTCCACGGCTCTTGGGTTTGACCCGCCCAAAGCCAAATTTATCCATGACCTTCTGGAACGGTGGAAGAAAATAAGCATCCAGGTGTTCAATGAAGTTTTGGGTCTTATCCGTTGGCATAGCCATACTTGACAATGCCAATAAGCTCAAAGCTCCCACCGTTAGAATACGCTTTCTCATCATCTCCTCTTTGATCGCCTGGCAAATGGATTCCTTCATTCGAGAGTTTGCTAGCCGAACGGTGAGGAGGCAGAGGCGGGGGGAAGTGCGATACAATCTCTCCTATGTGGCAACGATTCACGGAGCGCGCACGCCGCGTGGTTTTCTTCGCACAGGAAGAAGCGGGACGTTTAGGCGAGAACTATGTTTCGACGGAGCACTTGTTGCTCGGTCTTGTCAAAGAGAATGACAGCGTTGCGGCGCGTATTCTAGATCGGATCGGGGTCTCACTAGGCCGGATTCGCTCCGAGAGCGAGCGGCAGGTTGCTCGCGGCGATGGGCGCATGGGGCCGGAGATGCAGCTGACGCCGCGTGCAAAACGCGTCATTGACCTAGCCTACGACGAGGCGCGGCAGCTGGGCAACAACTATATTGGCACGGAGCACTTGCTTCTTGGGCTGATTCGTGAGGGCGAAGGGCTGGCGGGGCGGGTTTTAGGCAAGCTAGGCGTGGACTTGGAGCGCACGCGCAGGGAAGTGCGCACGCTGCAAGACCAGGAGCCAGGTCAGCCGGTGGCGGCTGGGCGTGGCAATCCCAGCAAGGATCAGCGCTCTCGCACCCCCACCCTCGATGAGTTTGGACGCGATCTGACCGACTACGCTCGTAACGACAAGCTCGACCCCGTGGTTGGTCGTGCCGAGGAGATTGAGCGGGTTATTCAGATTCTCTCACGCCGTACCAAGAATAACCCCGTTTTAGTGGGCATGCCCGGCGTCGGAAAAACCGCGATTGCCGAGGGGCTGGCCACGCGTATCGTCACGCAAGACATCCCTGAGATGCTCAAAGACAAGCGCCTCATCTCACTGGATCTTGCGGGACTGGTCGCGGGAACCAAGTACCGCGGTGAGTTTGAGGAGCGCATGAAGCGCGTGATGGACGAAGTGCGTAAATCCAATGGAGAGATCATTCTCTTTATTGACGAGCTACACACGGTCGTAGGAGCCGGAGCTGCCGAGGGCGCAATTGATGCCAGTAATATCATGAAGCCTGCACTCTCGCGCGGCGAGCTCCAGTGTATCGGCGCAACAACACTCGATGAGTACCGCAAGTACATCGAGAAAGATGCTGCGCTTGCCCGCCGCTTCCAGATGGTAAAAGTGGACGAGCCCAGTGTGGAGGAGGCCATTGAGATCCTCAAGGGCCTGCGCCACCGCTACGAGGAGCACCATAAGGTCGAGATCAAGGACAGTGCGCTCGATGCTGCCTGCCGCCTCGCGGATCGCTACATCACCGACCGCCATCTTCCCGACAAGGCCATTGACCTGATTGACGAAGCGTCGTCTAAAGTTCGCCTGAAGGCCGCCACCGCACCGCAGCCTCTGCGCGAGGCCAAGGCGGAGCTGATTCAGATTGAAAAAGAGCTAGGCCGCCTCCCCGACGAGGGCGACTTTGACCGCGTGAACTTCTTAGAAGAGCAACAGGGCTATCTTGTGGAGCGCATCTCGGAGCTACAGGTGCGCTGGGACACAGAGCGAGCGGGCCTAGAGCTGATCGTGGACGAAGACGATATCGCGCAGATCGTCTTTGCCTGGACCGGAATCCCGGTGAACCGCCTAGTCGAGACCGAGACCCAGAAGCTCCTTCAGATGGAAGAGTCGCTGGGCAAGCGGGTTATCAGCCAGAAAGAGGCCATTATCGCGGTCAGCAAGGCGATCCGCCGTGCCCGCTCTGGCCTGAAAGACCCGAAGCGCCCGATAGGCTCGTTCTTGTTTTTAGGCCCCACCGGTGTCGGAAAGACCGAGCTGGCACGTGCACTCGCAGCATTTCTCTTCCAGAAAGAAGAGAATCTTATTCGGATTGACATGTCCGAGTACATGGAGCGCTTCGCCGTCTCTCGCCTGGTGGGAGCACCTCCCGGCTACGTCGGCTACGACGAGGGCGGGCAGCTCACCGAGGCCGTGCGGCGCAATCCCTACGCCGTGGTGCTGCTCGATGAAGTCGAGAAAGCCCACCCGGAAGTCTTTAACTTGCTCCTGCAAGTGATGGAAGATGGGCGCTTAACCGACTCCCAAGGCCGCGTGGTGGACTTTAAGAACACGGTGCTGATCATGACGAGTAATATCGGGGCGCACATCATCAACCGCGAGCCTCAGATCGGGCTTCGGGGCACCAACAAGCCCAAGGACGAGACTGAGCGCGACTACACGGGCATGAAGAACAAGGTGATGGAAGAGGTCAAGCGTGCCTTCCGCCCTGAGTTTGTCAACCGCATTGACGAGACCATTGTCTTCCACGCACTTACGGCGGCCAATATCCGCCAGATTGTGGATCTGATGCTGGGCAGCGTCCGCAAGCAGCTTGCGCAGCACGATCTGGTGCTCGAAGTGGCCGACCCAGTGATGGAGAAGCTCGCCGCCGATGGCTTCGACCCGACCTACGGCGCTCGCCCACTGCGTCGCTCGGTGCAGCGCATGATCGAGGATCCGCTAGCTGAGGAAGTTCTTCTAGGCCGCTTCAGCGAGGGCGATATCGTCCTGGCCGAGCTGGATGGCGAGGGTGACGACTCCGTGGTGATCTTCCGCAAGAAGAACATTGAGGACACGATGCGCGAGATCGGTGAGGAATCTACCCCCGCCGCCATCGCCGCCGCCCCTGGCACCCTGAACCCATCCCCTAGCACCCTGAATCCATCCTCTAGCCCCTTCCCTCAGAGCAAGGAAGAGGAGTAGGCGGTTTTTCTCACCCTCCCGGCCCGAGGGAGGGTGGCTCGTAGCGAAGAATGAGCGAAGAGCCGGGTGGGTTCAGTAGAATGCCTTTTCTCGTAACAATCGTGCAGGCTGTGGAGAGCTTTCCTGCTCTTCTGAAGCGTATTGAGCAGCTTGCGGTAGCAGGCAAGCTCGATGCCGCCGCGAGCGAGGCACGCAAGGCCATTGCCCTCCAGCCCAGCGCTCCGGAAGGGCACTACTGGCTGGGGCGCATCGCCTTAAAGCAGGGCAAGACGGAAGAAGCGGGGGCGAGCTTGACCAAGGCGAGTGCACTCAAGCCCGCCCCCGCCCTGGCAAAGACCATCACCGAGCTACTTGCCAAGCTCCCCAAAGAGACAACCCCAAAGCCGGAGCCTGCAAAACCCGCGCTGCCGCCCTCGCCCCTGACAATCGCCGAGTACAAAGCGCAGCTTGTCGCCATTCCCGCCGGGAGCTTTCTGATGGGTAGCCCAGACACCGCGCCGGATCGCAAGCCGGTGCATAAAGTGACCCTGGCGGCCTTTAAGCTGGGGCGCACGCCGGTAACTGTGGGAATGTTCCAGGAGTTCTGCAAGGCAACGAACCGCAAGATGCCCGATCCCCCTGCCTGGGGCTGGATCCCCGATCACCCGATGGTCAATGTGAGCTGGACAGAGGCAAAAGCCATGGCGGACTGGGCAAGCCTGCGCCTCCCCACCGAGGCCGAGTGGGAGTACGCCGCGCAGGGAGATCAGCCCTCCCCAATCTTCCCCTGGGGCGATGTCTACAAAGACGAGCTCGTGTGGTCCAGCATGAAAGAGCAGCGCGACAAGACCGCCCCGGTCAGCCGCAGCACGAATATCTTTGTCAATGCCTACGGCCTCACGGACATGGCGGGCAATGTCTTCCAGTGGTGCGCCGACTGGTACGGCGCGGACTACTACACCAGCTCGCCCGACGAAAACCCCCAAGGGCCTGAAAAAGGCACAGATCGAATCCTGCGGGGTGCCTCTTGGTACAGCTACACCACGAGCACCTCGCATCGTGTGGCGGGCCGTGCCTGGAGTTTCCCCGGCAAGGGCGGCGACTCCGATGGGTTCCGACTCGCCCAATGAAAGTCGCGGTTGTGGGTATCGGTGCGGTCGGAAGCGCGGCGTGTCGGTTTCTTGCCGAAGCGGGCCACACGGTTGTCGGGTTTGAGCGTTTCGAGATTGGGCATGGCTTTGGCTCGTCGCACGGGGAGTCACGGATCATTCGCTACGCCTACCCGGAGGCGCACTACACCAAGCTCATGGGCCAAGCCTACCCCCTCTGGGAAGCGCTTGAGCAAGCAGCAGGCGAGGAGCTTTTCGTGCGCTGTGGCGGGCTTTTCTTCGGCCCCAAAGACCACCCCGAGCTGGCAAGCATGCAGCAGGCGCTGGAGATCAATGGCGTTGTGCACCAGCTCCTCAGTGCCGAGGAAGTGACGGAGCGCTACCCCGCCCTGGTGCTCCATCCCAACGAAGCGGCGCTCTGGCAGAGCGATGCGGGTTTTCTGCGAGCCGGTGCGGTTGTGCGGGCCCAGGCGCGACTGGCCCAAAAAGCCGGGGCGGAGCTGCGGGAGAACACGGTTGTCGAAAGCTTAGATGCGCTAGAGAGCTTCGATCACGTGATTGTCTGCGCAGGGGCCTGGGCCAACACACTCTTCCCCGAGCAACCACTGCCGCTTACCGTCACACGCCAACAAGTCACCTATCTTGCAGGCGAGCTGCCCGGCTACCCGGTCTGGATCGATGCCGAGAGCTACTGGTATGGCTTCCCCAGCGATGGCCGTATTGCCGGCGTGAAGCTGGCCCGCCATATCCCGCAAGTCCCCTTTGACCAAGAGCGGCTTGACCGTCCCACGCAAAAGAGCGACGATGACGCAGCCCTCGCCTACGCGGCCACACGCTTTCCTAGCCTCGGGCAGGACGTGACGCACCATGCGTCGTGTTTGTACACCAACACTCCCGACGAGAGCTTTGTCTTTGATCACCCACGCCCAAAAGTCACGCGCGTCTCGGCGTGCTCGGGGCATGGCTTTAAGTTCTCGATCCTTATGGGCCGCCTCGCCGCCGATGCCGCCACAAAATAAATAAGCCGGGGAAGCAAACGCTTCCCCGGCCTCATCCTAGCGGCTACTTACCGCCCACACCCGCGGCCCCTGCTTCAGCGGATTTATCAATCCGCCCATCAGTCAGAGGCTTATTTGCATCTGCTGGCGCACCTGGTGCCGTCTGGACAGGTGCAGCGTTCGCAGCGGCAGGAGCCTCGGCTGGAGCGGCTGGATCTGCCTGCTTCGTGCAACCTGTGAGTGCCACTAAACCAAGTATCAGAAGAAAAAACGTCTTCACATTAAACTCCTAAGCCAATTATGGCGTGCAGGGAACGCCTGCTGCGGTGGCTTGTGCTGCCCAGTAGCTTCGCTCATTAGCCTTCGCAGCAAAGAATTTCGCGTGGGCACAGTTTGCCTGAGGACGAGCAGCTGTATAGGCTGTACTGGGAGGTGGAGGATGGGGGAACATCATATCACCCTTGCCATACTTCGCATGGCCATCGCAGTAGACATAGTTTGCACCTTCCTGGTGTCGCCACGGGGAATCGCGAGTGGGCCGTACTTTTGTCACGTACTTCTCAGCATAACCCTGAAAATCATAGGTTCGTCCCAGACGACCGGAGGAACCCGAGTCTCCCACAAAAACCGTCGAGGCGGGAGCCTCTAGCTCAGCGAGCACAGGCCAGCGGTAGTAAAACGGGCTGGTGGGATCTGTGTCGTAAGTCAGGCCCATACTGTAGCCGTAGCTCCGAACGTTAAGATCAGGATTCTCCGCATCGGGACAGTGCCAAACCCCACCGAGTCTGTTGGTCACAGAGGCATTTCCTGGTGAACCACTCTTTACATAAGGGAGCAAAAGTGCATCCCAATAGAGATCGATGGTATCAGGAAACTTACCACCAATGGGCGTTGGAACATAGTAGGCATACCAATACACAGACCACGTAGGCATAGTCTCATCATAGTCTTGGGCGTACATCATGGCCGCAGTTCCCATCTGCTTCATGTTCGACAGACACGCAATCGCACGGGCTTTACCACGTGCTTGGGCAAAAACAGGAAAAAGGATAGCGGCGAGAATCGCAATGATCGCGATCACGACAAGAAGTTCGATCAGCGTAAAAGCTGAGCGATTTTGACGGCGTAGATTCATAAAAACCTCCATAAATTCAAACAAACGCCCGCCCAACAGCGGGCCAACAGGTGCTCCAGTATACCCTACTGCTTGTTAATGTCAATGATTAGTTTATAGCAATAAAAAAGTTAAGACTAGGATCGCTCCTAGTCTTAACTCTTTCCAACAACAAATTAACTACCAGTCTCGTGCCCAACCAGGATTTCCTTGAGGAGTCTTAATATTAGTTGCATTCCCCAAAGTCCCGCGCCAGGCACCATTGTTCATGATGCACTGAAAGGAAACAAGATTTTGTGTATTAATCGCCTTCGTATGTCCATCCGCATACAAAACCATGGTGAGTGTTCCGGTGATGAAACGATTGATCGCTGCGTTTGTGCTGGCCCCCGCAGAAGGAGCGACAACACCGTTTCCACCTTGATGCGACCCCCAGACGCCATTGTTATTGGCACTATTTCCATTAACAGCATAAGCAGTGGGTGGGCGAGAGATCTGAGCACCATCAGTAAGCATAAAGGTCTCGGCAGGCCGTCCCAGAGAAGCTAATGATGCAGGGTAAGCATACGTACCTCCATCGAATGGAGCATATGCAGCCGAGAGTCCAGCCCCCGTACAGTTAGAGGTTCCCCCCAAGGCATAGTAGTTATAGGCATACGTATTTGAGAACGACGAGAGGGATGCCTTGGTCGTCGGACAAGCCCAGACCCCCTTTAGATCACCGCCCGTTGCAGAGGTCTGTATAGCACCGTTTTTGATATAGGGATTAACCAGTGTGGGGAAAAGATATTGAAACGCAAATGCGCCTCCTGCTAAAGTTCCACAGGCATTCGCAGTCCAGATGGGCATGGTCTCATCGTAGTCTTGCGCGTACATCATAAACGCCGTGCCGATCTGCTTCAAGTTCGACAGACAGGCAGTCTGACGGGCCTTCTCGCGAGCTTGGGCAAAAACGGGAAAGAGAATGGCAGCAAGAATCGCGATAATTGCGATCACCACCAGAAGTTCGATCAAGGTAAACCCCGACCTTGAAGAATAGCGTTTCACCATAAAAGAAATCTCCAGAGATATAGATACAAACACGCCGCCCAACAGTGGGCTACCATTTTCACAGTATACCTTGCCTTGATAAGTTGTCAAGTGATTAGTTTATACTAATCACAAGTCTAGCGCCGTGGTGTTTCAACCATATTTCTGAACCAGCTCCAAGACGATCTCGCCAAACTTTGCCGCTTTTCCGGGGCCAATTCCAGCGATCTCCAAAAGCTCAAACTCATTGGCAGGTTTACGGGCTGCGATTCCCTCCAGCACTTTATCGGCGAAGATCACATAGGGCGGGACGGCTTGCTCGCTTGCCAGCTCTTTTCGCCACGCTTTGAGCGTGGCAAGTAGCTCTGGATCGGCACTCTCACTGGAGGCTTGTGCTTGCACCACCGATGGTGCACGCCACTCGATATCCAAAGAATTACTTTGCAGCGCCTCCACCCCGCTCTCGGTCAGATAGAGGCGCTTGTACTCATCTTCTTCATCGCGCCTCAGGTAGCGTTGCTCGATCAGGGCCTCGATTAGCCGCTCGACATCGGCTTTTTTCCAGCTTTCCAGCGCCCCAAATGCTCCGGTTCGACTCGGCTTAACGGGAGCATCAGGCGTTCCCCGAAGCGCTTTGAGAAGGCCCGTCTTGCCCAGATGAAACGGGTAGTAGCTGCTCGCTAAATCATGGAGCAGGCGCAGGGCGTCCAGCCCTTGGCCCATGTTCCCTCCTCCCCGGCCCTCCTCCCCCGATCCTCCCTCCCCCGATCCTTCCTCCCGGGATCGGGAGGAGGGCCGGGGAGGAGGGCTGCACACATCACACATGCCGCACGTGCGGCGGGGCCAGCGGTCTCCGAAGTAGCGGGCGATCTGGGCGTGGCGGCACTTGGGCTCGTCGCCATAGGCTTTCATCGCGGCGGCACGGTACGCGGCGGCCTCGGCACGCTCTTTAAGATGCTCCTCCAAACGCGCTTTGGTGTCCTCAGGGGGAGGCAGGAGCTCTAGACATAAATCGCGTGGCGCGGCGCGGTAGGTGAGATAGCCCGCCTCTTGTAGGCGCAGAACCTCGTGCTCTAAGTCAGCGAGATGGAGGCCTGCCGCCTCGGCTTGCGCCACGGGATCACTCCCCGCAGAGAGAAGCAAATCGGTAAGCGGATCGCCGTCACTATCGTTCATGAACGGCTCGCTGTAGAGATGCATCGCGCGGGGAAGATCCGCATGACGGGCGAGCAAGCCGAGCTCCTCCAGAACGGGAAGCGCACTTCGCACTAAACCATCGTCGCCGCCCGCTTCACTGACCAGTGCCTCAAAGCGGATGGGAGCGCAGCGCCGTCGCCCTAGCATACTCCGCACCGCTTTGTAGACACTCTGCACCCGCTCCGCTGTGAGCGCGGCCTCACCCAGCCGCCGGGTCGCCGTGGCCATGTCCGACGACGTGTAGAGCATGACGCAGCGCGAGGGCTTGCCATCGCGCCCCGCACGCCCCGCCTCCTGGTAGTAGTTCTCCAGAGTTCTGGAGGGATTGAAGTGCAGCAAAAACCGAATGTCAGACTTGTCCACGCCCATGCCAAACGCGACGGTCGCCGCCATGACGCGCACCTCGCCGTTCATAAAGCGATCCTGCGCCGCCGCTCTCTCCACGGGCTCCAGGCCCGCATGGTAAAAACCCGCCGCCACACCCTGCCGCTTGAGCATGCGTGAGATGTCCTCACAACGATCCCGCGACGACGCATAGACCAGCCCGACGCCGTCAAACTGCTGGCAGATCTCCACGGTGGCAAAGAGCTTCTCATCGTTGCTTTTCACGCGTCGCGCCTCTAAAAATAAGTTCTCACGCCACGTCGGCTTCAGAATCACCCTGAGCTTACGCCCCAGCTGCTGCTCGATATCGCGCTGGACATCCGGCGGCGCGGTCGCCGTGACGGCCAGCACCGAACGAGGATTTAGCTCTTGAACCGCCCGTCCCACGGCCCGATAATCAGGCCGAAAATCATGCCCCCACTGGCTGATACAGTGCGCCTCGTCAATCACCACCAGTGAGACGCCCACCTCGCGGAGCGCGTGCAGAAACGGCGGTTGCCTCAGACGCTCCGGCGCGGCATAAATAAGCTTTAATTGCCCCGACTTAAGCTGCGCCAGCCGCTTGCCCAGCTCCGACGAGTCCAGCGACGAGTTGATCAGCGCAACCCGGTCTTGCAGCGCCTCAGGGAGGCTCTCGACCTGGTCTTTCATCAAGGCGATCAGCGGCGAGAGAATGAGAGTCGCGCCCGGCAAGAGCAGCCCTGGTAGCTGGTAGGTCACGGACTTCCCGCCGCCCGTGGGCAAGACCGCCAGCGTGTCCACCCCCGCCACCGCTGCCTCGACAATCTCGCGCTGCCCCTCGCGGAAATCATCGTGCCCAAAAAACTCTTTTAATGCCTGCCGCAACTCATCCATGGATTTGTTCTACGAACCCCATCCCTATAACGACGGAACTACCCCAATTCTAACAAAATGCGGAATTATTTTTATTTTTGCCATTCACCAACAAGGGTTTGTTCGATGCCGAGGTTCTGGAGAATACGGGCGACCACGGTGTCTACCAAGTCCTCAATGGTCTTGGGCTCGTGGTAGAAGGCGGGACTGGCGGGAAGAATTGTCGCTCCGGCCTCGGCGAGCTGGGTCATATTTCGCAGGTGGATCAGGTTCCAGGGCATCTCACGCGGGACAAGAATCAGCTTACGGCCCTCTTTGAGGCAGACATCGGCGGCGCGGGTCGTGAGATCGTCGCTGATGCCGTTTGCGATACGACCAGCAGTCCCCATCGAGCAGGGGACGATCACCATGCCTTCGTGGCGGAAGCTCCCCGAGGCGGGCGGGGTGAAGAAATTACGCTTCTCACAGAGCTGGATTTTAGGGTCACAGAGATAGGCATCCAGCTCGCGGTTTAGCTCCGTCTTGAGCACGGAGGCAGCGTTGGAGGAGAGCGTGAGATAGATCTCATCGTAGTGGTGCACCGCTTGTAGCAGAAAGCGCTGGGCATAGAGAGCACCGCTGGCTCCCGTGATGGCGACAACGAGGCGCTTCACGCGCTCTCCTCGTCGTCCACAAGCTCGCGGATAACGCCTTTTGGCTCAGGGAGGAGGCCCAGACAGGTTTCGAGAACGCGCCGCTCAAGCTCAGGGAGAAGCGTGAGGGCTTCTTCTGGGGTGCAGACGCGCCGACCGACCACACTGTCCGCCGGATCGTGGTGCGGCTCATCAGAGAGCTCCGCGACCGTGCCCGAGACCCACAGTAGATAGGTCGGGTGGACACGATAGACACGGCCAGGAACGCGGTTCAGAAACTCAATCCGGGTCGCTGCAAGCGGCTTGTAATCGGGCTTGAGCCGTGTGCGCACTTCCTCCCAGAGCTCTCGCACAAGCGCCTGATGCTGCGTCTCGCCGCCCTCTAAGCGCCCACCAGGAAAGGTAAAGCTGCCGTCTTTGTTCTCGGCTAAGACGAGCCTTCCATCAGGAAGCATGGCCACGGCGTGCACCGAACGCACCCGCTCTTGGTCGTCTATGATACTCGGCAAGCCCGTGATCAGCCGGACGCGCTGGTACTCTCCCCAGATCGCTTCCTCCACACGCCAGGCACCAGGAGGGAGACTGGAGGTTCGTTTTCTTGCCATTATTTTTCTAGTTTACCCGGAGATTAAGAGAAACACGAAAATAGGCTACCCTTCGGCAGTGCCAGAGGCACTGTCTTAATCTAGGAAATATTGACGATAGAGTGCCTGTTCCTGCTCTGTTTCAAAAGATTTTTGGGAAGGTGTACGGAGATAAAGGCGACGTCTCCCAGGAACTCTTTGAGCTACTATTTGCCGATGGTATCGAGCTGACTACCAAGAGCAAGAGAGGCATGAAGCCCCGGGTCTACAGCTATGGAATCAGGCTGGCTTCAGTCTCAAACGTCCCTTGTTCCGCAAGCATTTTGAGGGTCGTGACGGCAGTTTTGCAGTCCTCTTCGGTGCTGTAGAGCGGGTGTGGGGCAAAGCGGATGAGGTCAGGTGGACGGTGGTCAGGGATGATCTGGTGCGCTCGTAGCGCCCGACAAAGTGCGGCGGCGTTGGGGTGCTGAATCGTGATATGGCCCCCACGCTGGGAGTCTTCCCGTGGCGTGATGACGGTGAAGCCTGCGTTTTCGGCCTCGCTGCGCAGAAGCGCGGTGAGGGCAAGCGACTCTTGCCGCAGGCGCTCGATGCCGCGGTCTGCCAGTGACTTTGCCGTAGCTTCTAGCGGGGCGAGCGAGAGAACGTGTGACGTGCCAAGCTGAAGCCGCGCGGCGCCCTCGGCGGGTTGGAGGGTTTCGTCGTTGGTGAAGAGTGCATCTTTCCGGCTCCCAAACCAGCCTTGCAAGCCAGGAGAGTTTCCCTGATGGCGCGGGTTGAGATAGAGCCCACCGACACTCCCCGGCCCCGCAGAGAGCCACTTATAGCCACACCAAAAAGCCGCATCGCAGCCCCAGGCATCGAGCGGGTGCGGGACAATCCCAATCGAGTGCGCCAAGTCCCAGAGCAGAACGACTCCGTTTGCCCGTGCACTCGCCGTCAGTCGCTCCATGTCCAGCAGTCGCCCCGTTGTGTAGATCACCGACGGTAGAACCGCACACGAAAACTCCCCCGTGACAAACGCCGCCTCGACTGCGTCTTCGTCGGGCGTGACGGCAACAAGCCCCTCCAAGACTCCGCGTAGCTTGAGATGGCTCTGGAGGGCGTAGCGATCCGTTGGGAACGCGCTATGCTCGATCAGCACTTTCCCTTTGCCGTCATAGAGTGTCGCCAAGAGCTGATGGAGATTGACCGTGATCGAGCCCATCGCTACCACACTTTTCGCCTCCGCCCCGATCAGCCGCGCCAGCTGCGCCCCCGTGCGCTCCGCCAGAAAGAGCCACGGGTGCATCCCCTCCGTCCAGCCGTGGATGGCAAGCTCACGCCACTCGGAAAGCGTCCGTAAAACGGCGCTCTCCGCCTCCTCGGTGAGAAGCCCTAGCGAGTTGCCATCAAGATAGATCATTGATTGGTATAATACCGAACAATGCGTGCATTTCCTTACGGTCCCGCCCCGCTGGCGATTCTTTGTCTGGCGGTCGTTTCGGGGCTTTTTCTCGCCAAAGATCAGGCGAAGAAGCCAAAGCGGGCGACTTTGACCTACTGGACGTTCGCGCGTCCGCACTACGAAGCCTACCAGAAAGCGCTCCCCAAGTTTCTCGAAGAGCACCCCGGAGTTACGGTAGATCTGCAGCTCGTGGATGGTCAAGGGCTCAACCAGCGGCTCCGGGCGGCCTTTCAAGCGGATCTGGATGTCCCTGATATGGTGGAGATCGAGATCAGCGCCGCCGGATCGTTCTTCCGCGGACCGAAAGAGCACATCGGCTTTTTAGACATCACGGATCGCCTCAAATCTGAGGGGCTCGATAAAAAGATTGTCGCCAGTCGCTTTGCTCCCTACACCAACCGGGGAAGTATCTTCGGGCTGCCCCACGATGTGCACCCGGTGATGCTGGCTTATAATCGCGAGAAGTTCAAGGAGCTGAGCCTTGATCCCGCGCAGCTCGACACCTGGGATAAGTTTATCGAGGCGGGCGTGAAGGTCAAGCAGCCGGGCAAGCAGTATCTTCTGGAGATGTCCGATACCGGCACCTCGCAGCTTGAGCTCTGCCTCTTCCAGCGCGATGGCGGCTACTTCGACCCGGATGGCAAGGTGATCTTCGACAACGAGACCGGAATCGAGACCATGAAGTGGTACGTGCCCCTGGTCGCTAAAAACAGCAAGCGCCAGATCGGCAATGCCCTCTCCAGCTCGTTTGGACAAGTAATGACCCAGGCGCTAGAGAGTGGGTACTTTCTAAGCGTTGTCACCCCGGACTGGCGCAGCAAGAACCACGAGAAAGATGTGGCAAAGATGTCAGGAAAGATGGGCCTGATGCCCATGCCCGCCATCAAGCCCGGAGGCCGTCGCACAAGCACCTGGGGTGGGACGATGCTAGGAATCACCAAGGCCTGCGCCAGTAAAGACCTCGCCTGGGACTTTGCCAAGTTCCTCTACCTCAACGAGAAAGACCTCGCCGAGCGCTACGCCGACACCAATATCTTGCCCCCCGTGCCCTCGGCATGGAGCCAGCCCGCCTTTGACAAAGAGTACCCCTACTACGCCGGTCAGAAAATAGGACGGGACTACGCCGCGCTGGCGCCGCAGGTGCCACCTCAGTATGCCAGCGCCTTTGTGGAGCTGGGGAAAGGCAAGCTGGGCCAGGCATTGATCCAGTGTGTCGAGTACTACAACGCCCACGGCGAAGACGCAGGCTGGGATGCGTTCGTGCGCAGCACCGTAAAATCCCGCGCTGATGAAGTCCGTCAGCAAATGGCGAGGAACCCGTTTTGAGAGAGAGCTCAACCTTTTTTAAGAAGCAACAGAAGCTTGCACCGTATTTATTTGTCCTGCCCTTTGTGGTGACATTCTGTATCTTCTCCGCCTACCCGTATCTCAAGAGCCTAGCCTACTCGCTCTACGCGACCAGTGGGCCAAAAGATGCCAAGTTCGTGGGGCTGAGCAACTACCAGTTTCTCTGGAGCGACCTGGACTTTCGTAAAGCGGTCGGGAACACGGCGCTCTTTGCGGTGCTTTCCGTGGCGATCCAGCTGCCGATGTCGCTGGGCCTTGCGCTGCTGCTCTCGCAAAAGTGGATCAAGGGGGTCAAGCTCTGGCGCTTGGCCGTCTTCGCTCCCAACCTAATGGGTCAGGTAGCAGTCGGCGTGCTCTTTGGCGTGCTTTTGCAGGCGAAGTTTGGTCTGGTCAATATCGGGCTGGCCGCTATTCTGGGGCCACAGTGGCTGGACCAGAAATGGCTCTCGGAGCCGAATAATGTCCTTCCCGCGCTAGTGGTCGTGACGGCTTGGATGAGTATCGGCTACAACATGATCTACTTTCTCGCCGCGCTCCAGAACGTAGACCAGGAGCTGATTGAGGCCGCAATGGTAGACGGTGCCAATGGTGTGCAGCGCTTCCGTGCCGTGACTCTGCCTGCCATTGCGCCCGTGATGGCCTTTGTGCTGGTCACCATGACAGTTGGGAGCTTCCAGCTCTACGAGCTCCCTCGCACCCTACTCGGCGGCGGTGGCCCAGACAACCGTGGCCTGACGATCATCATGTACTTGTTCAACAACGGCCTGCTCTCCGGCGACCTAGGCTACGCGTCGGCGGTCGGTTGGACACTGGCCGTGATGCTGGCTGCCATTGCCGCCCTTCAGATCTGGCTCTCCGGCACCGCAAAGAAGGACGCATAACCCATGAAACTCCTTGGCAAGATCCTTACCTATGTCCTTCTGACTATCGCAGCGTTCTCAGCACTCATCCCCATGTGGGAGCTGTTTTCGTCCACGCTACGCCCCTCGGGGGAGATGTTCTCGCAGTATCTCTGGGCCTCTCACCCGACCCTGGAGAACTATAAAGACCTCTGGGAGCTTAAAAGCCCCAACTACATCCGCTCGCTCTTCAACTCGCTCTTTCTGGCCTGCTCGGGCGTGATCCTACAGCTCTTTTTCTGCTCGCTGGCGGGCTGCGCGCTGGCCAAGTACGAGTTCAAGGGCAAGAAAGTGCTGATGGGCATCCAGCTCCTGACGGTCTTTATTCCGGGTGCGGTCACGCTCGGCCCCGGCTATCAGCTCATGTACCAGCTCGGCTTAGTGGATACCTACTTAGGAATGCTGATCGGCTCTGCGGGCAACGTTTTTGGCATCTTTTTGTTCCGCCAGGCTATCCTTGGGGTGCCCGACGAACTAATGAACGCGGCGCGCATTGATGGCTGCTCGGAGTTTGGGATCTACTGGAATATCATTATGCCGATCGTGCGCCCGATGACCGGCGCGTTCTGCCTGCTGACGTTTATGGGAAGCTGGAACAGCCTTTTGTGGCCGTCTATGATGCTCCAGAACCCCCAGCACCACACGCTCCCCATCGCCCTCTCCAGCTTGGTGGGCCTCTACAGCCAGAAGTACGGGATGATGATGGCCGGAACGTTCGTCATGGTGCTCCCGGTGATCGTCTTGTTCTTAGTGCTCCAAAAAGAGTTCATCTCCGGCCTCACCAGCGGCGCGGTGAAGGGATAGCCATCATCCCGAACCCATCCCCCCGCCCCCTTCCCTGTTCCAAGGAAGGGGGAGAGGAGAACAAATGGCTGAGTTTGTCCGATTTCGTCAAGTCTACGAAGCCATCTTCTACCAAAGCAAAACACCGCTCCAATGGGCAATGGACGAGGTGGCAACACAGGCAGCGAGACTCCTAGTAGACTTGAACGACTATCAGTACGAGGGCATGGACTATGTCACCGATGATGGGTTGGAAAACTGGTATGCCTTGAGCCGAGTTCATGACATGCTGGTCTGCCAGCTCTACGGTAAGCACTCTCGGGAACTTACTAAAGATGCCTACGTAATCTGGTGGGAGTGGGTTGGGCTCACCACAAGGGAACCAAGTACCTACCACCCATTCTGGCACGAGATTGTTGAGCTGATCGAGGACGATACCCTTACTGAGCCGGTTCAGATCGAGTACTTTTTTTGGCCTGCGCTGACATTCGGAGAGCTTCTCTTCGCCCGCGCAGGAGTCAGAGTAAGAGTCCAGCCAGAATTATTTATCAAAACACAGGCTGAGAGACATACGCTCTTCTTTACCTTCACCCGCAGTTGGAGACCTACCGAAGATCTCTCCAAGGGCTGGGGAAGTAACTCACAGTGGCGCACCGACTTCCGCCGCGACTACGCTACCAAGATGGGCTACTGGTTCAACCGTGATGGTCGCTGTGATCTCACTCCTGGCCACCTTCCATCTACCTGGAGCCCCGATGACTGTTTCTCAGAAGAACTGAGCTACGAAGAACATGTTGAACTTCTTGTGAACCGCTGCTTTGTCCGCACCCCCAAGCCCGACAAAAGCTACTGCATTGAAGAATGTCGCCTGTTCGTGCCCTACGAAAACGCAAAGCACCTGCGATAGAATAGTGCTATGGGACACTTGAGCTATACCTCAGAGGAAATTGGCCAGCGCGGCGAAAAGTTCTACAACGAAAAACTCCGTGCTTTTATTGATACGCCCGCTAATTTGGGCAAGCGCCTCTCCTTGGATATAGCGACAGGTGACTACGAAATTGACGATGATGCCGTTGCCGCAGCCCTACGTTTACTGAAGCGAAATCCTGAGGCAACTCTCTATGGCATACGCATCGGGCAGGATTGTGTATACTCTTTTGGCAGTCTCTTGAGTGAAACGAAGCAATGACAATTGGCCATGTTCAAGGGAACAAGCCTTTTGTTTCAGTTACTTTTCTACTGCCCAATCAACCGGCTTTCTCGCTAGAGTGCGTTGTGGACACAGGCTTTGCAGGGTATCTCACGCTTCCAGAGCAGGCAGTCGAGGTACTCAAGCTTCCTTTTCTCCAGACGATCCCCTCGCGCCTTGCCGATGGAAGCCGCGTGATGCTAGATAGTTATCTCACCACTATTCGCTGGGCGGAGCAGCAGCGCCCTGTTGAAGTCGTGGCGACGGGAATTCAGCCCTTAGTAGGACGTGCACTCCTCCAGGGATTTTTGGTCAGTATTGATTTTCGGGACGGCGGTGATATTACACTGGAGACAAGCTCTTGAATCTCATTCGAATAGGCGCAATTAGCGCGGGGATCGCGGTGGCGGCGGGGGCGTTTGGGGCACACGGGCTGAAGTCCGTGATCAGTGCACCTGCAATAGAGATTTGGAAGACGGGCGTTCAGTATCACCTAGCCCATGCGCTGGCGATGCTGCTGCTGGCGGCGCTGGCGGGACAAGTGGAGCTGAAGGTGACGCAGACCGTCGGGAAGCTCTTTCTGATTGGCCAGCTTATCTTTGCGGGAAGCCTCTACTTGCTCGCGGTGACGGGCATCAAGTGGCTGGGGGCGATCACACCGCTCGGCGGCGTCTGTTTTCTGCTGGGCTGGGGCTATCTTGCCCTCTCGGCGGGTAAACTCAAGGCGTGAAACACACCGTTCTTCTCACCGGCCCTGGCGGGCGCATCGGGCCGCATATCTTGCCCACGTTCCATGAGCAGTTTGAGCTTAAGCTCCTCGACCGACGGCCTATTGAGGGCGAGCCAGAGACGATTGTTGCGGACTTATCTAGCATCGAGACTCTGACAGCGGCGATGCAGGGCTGCGACACGGTGGTGCACCTCGCGGCCACCAGCGACGAAGCGCCGTTTGTCGAGGAGCTGGTTCCCAACAATGTCGTCGGGCTTTTTAATGTCTTTGAGGCCGCGCGGGCGGCGGGCGTCAAGCGCGTCGTCTTTGCCTCGACCGTGCAGGCGGTGAGTTATTATCCGCAGGAGCACAAGGTCGAAGCCACCGATCTGCCGCGCTCGGTGAGCTTGTATGGCGTCACTAAAGCGATGGGCGAGACCATGGGGCGCTACTACCACGACAAGCACGGGCTGGAGTTTATCGCGGTGCGGATCGGGTGGTTTCTGGACTATGAGCACGAGTGGCTCAAAGAAGGCCGCGCCAATGCGATCTGGCTCTCGCCTCGGGATGCGGCGAGCTTTCTGGCACGCTGCGTCACGACGGAGAACGTCGGCTACGCCATTGTCCACGCCACTTCCAAGACCAGCTTTGAGCGCCTGAGCCTAGCCCCCGCCCGAGAGATCCTCAGCTGGGAGCCCTCGGATGTAGTTCCCCCACCGGGCGGGGGTTAGGGGGAGGGCATTACCGTGGCACCGCCACCGACGCCAGCGCCTGCTCGATGATCTGAGAGGGCAGTAGGCCGCCGTACTTGGCCTTGGTGTCGAGCTGGATGCGGTGTGAGAGCACGGGGACAGCAAGTGCGCGAATGTCTTCAGGGAGCGTGAAGTCTCGCCCCTCGGTGAGGGCGCGGGCTTGCGCGGTACGGTAGAGCGTCAGTGAGGCGCGCGGCGAGAGCCCTAGGCGCAGACGGGCATCTTTACGGATTGTCTCCACCAGCCGGACGATGTAGTCCGCGACCTCGGGTTTTACCAGCACGCGGCGCACCTCGGCTTGTAGCGTCAGTACATCCTCGGTAGTCAGAACCGACTGGAGCTGCTCTAGCGGGTGACCATCGTTCTGGGAAAAGAGAATCGCCAGCTCGTCGTCGTGGGTGGGGTAGCCTAGCGCAAGCTGAATCGCGAACCGGTCGAGCTGTGCCTCGGGGAGTGGGTAGGTGCCGTGGTACTCCACCGGGTTCTGTGTGGCGATCACAAAAAACGGCTGAGGGAGCAAGCGACGTATTCCCTCGACCGTCACCTGTCCCTCGCTCATCACCTCAAGAAGCGCCGACTGGGTACGCGGCGATGTCCGGTTGATCTCATCGGCGAGTAGGATATGGCTAAAAACCGGCCCCTCACGAAACTCAAAGACGCCCTCCGCAGGACGGTAGAAGCTTGAGCCTGTGATGTCTGCTGGGAGCAAGTCCGGGGTGAACTGAATCCGCCGGAACGTCCCATCAATGGAGCGGGCAAGTGCCTTGGCCAGCGTGGTCTTGCCCGTACCCGGGACATCTTCAAGGAGAACGTGTCCTCCGGCAAGCAAGGCAATCACCACAAGGCGAATAGCCTCCGGCTTGCCTCGGATCACGGAGCCAAGGTTGTTTTCTAGTTTTTCAATCATGCGTAGCTAGACTTAGAGATCGGTCGTTAGTGGAAGTTTTTGCATCATACCCGAATCGGCGGCACGCTTGCCTGCTTCTAAGATTTCCTGAGCATCGCGCGAGACCTTGGCGCTACAGACACCGGCCAGCGCCTCGCCGGTCTCGATGCAGTGGAGTAGATACTCGGGTGCGGTACGGTACGGCGCCTCTAAGGGCGTGGGCTCGATAATCTCTACGGGCTGCCCCGGCTTCATCAGGTGCACTTTCCCGCCTTGCAGGCAGAGTGCCCCCTCAGAGCCATAGGCGTAGGGGTTGCCGGTGACGTAGCCCGTCACTTGGGTCCAGCTTGCCTCGGCAACGCAGTGTGCGCCTTTATACCAGGCATCGATGAGCGCGTTGTCATCGGGGATGGGGTAGTCCTTGGCGAGAATGCCGCGCATCCCGATGACTTTCTCCGGGAGCCCTAAGAACCGCGCCATCATCGCGGAGCCGTAGCAGCAGTAGTCCATAAACGCCCCACCGCCGTTTTTCTCCTCGTCGTAGAGCCAGCCCCAGAAGGTCTCGTCGCAGCCGATCTCCTTAGGGCCGTTGTGGGCGGATCTGTACTTGAAGTAGCGCAGCTCGCCAATGCCACCCGAGAGAATAATGCGCTCCATTTCCTGAAACGCCGGACTCCAAGCCGTGGGCCAGTTGACCATGAGCTGGACGCCCGCTTTGTCGCAGGCCGCCACCATGCGATTGGCCTGCGCCAGAGTCGCCGCCATGGGTTTTTCACTAATCACATGGCACTTTTTTGCCGCCGCCGCCTCGGTGATCTCGGCGTGGGCAGAGTTCTCCGCCGCGATCTGGACGATATCGAGCTCGCTCTCGCCCGCCAGCATCGCCTCCCAGGACTCGTAAAGACGGGCCTCAGGGAACTTTTCGGCAAAGCGGTTGCGGAGCCGCTCGTTGCTCTCGCCCACCGCCACGATCTCCACACGCCCCGTCGCCGCCCAGTGGCTCAGCTCACCCCACACATGGTCGTGCACCAGCTTTGCCACACCTAGCTTATATACCTTGCTCATGGGCTTTGTGTTCGACAGAGAGAGGCGGGTTTCCTGCCCGTTATCCATCGGGCGCGTAAACGGGCCCGCTGTTGCGGCAAGACCCATGAATGGGCCTCATGATTACGGCAGGCTGCGGTAGAGGGCGCTGGTGCGGGGGAAGGTGCCCCGGATGCGCTTGCGGTAGGCGAGAAAGACCTTGCTGTAGTGTGCAAGGGGTAGCTTCCCGCAGGCTGTGCCCTTATCCCCGCTCGTCGGTGTCCACCAGAGCTGGTCTTTGGGCTCCTCATTGCCCCACGGATACTCTTTTCCTTCCAGCCCACCTCGCGCTGCGTACTCCCACTGCGCTTCAGTTGGCAGTAATCGCTCTGCCCAGTCCGCGTAGGCTTTGCAATCTAGCCAAGAGACGTTCCCGCTGCACCGCCCCACGCCGCCTTGGCAAAGGCTTCGAGCTGGCTGTAGTTGTTGGCCCAGGTGGTGTACATGACGCCTTCGACCTTGGCACCGCCCAGCGCCTTAGCCGTGGCGAGCCAGCCTTTGATGGCGCTGGGGTCGCCGTCGTAGTAGCCCGCGAGAATCTGAGCGTGGCCGCGCTTGGCGAAGAAGTCGAGGCTCTCTTTGGGCTTGCCGGAGTTCCAGTTCATGATCAGCGTGTCTTTGCTCAGCCCCTCCCAGCTTCCAGCGAGCGTGCCACGGACTAAGTAGTAGTTGTCGTGGGCGTTGTGGTGCGGATCGAACATGTCCGACCAGGCGACCAGCTCGGCCCGGGGCGATGTCTGCTTTGCCAGCGCGATACACTTTCGAGCGTTCTCGGCCAGCAAAGCGCCCGGTGTCTTGCCCGTGGCCTGTGCATCCGCGCTCCAGCCTGCGGTGCGCAATTCATCGTGCGAGAGGAAGAATCCTGCGGGGGTGAGGAGCTTCTGGACGCGCTGGAGCTGGTCTTGGTGGAGCGCGAAGACCTTGGGATCTACCAGCGACGCGCTGACCTGGCCGTCGTAGATCGTGATGGCGTGGTAGTAGGAAACCCGCAGCGTCTGGCCGTCCTTGATGCGCGAGCCAGAGGGAATCGTGATGCTTGGCGGTGCGTGCCAGACCTCGAACTCACCGTCCCACGGGACGGTTCCCATGCGCGGATCCGCGATAGGCTCGTAGTCCTGGCCCTCCGTGTAGAGCGTGCCCTTGTCATCATTGCCGCGCACGGTGAGAGGGCAGCCCGCACGCCGCACGACATTGAGCAGGCCCACTTCCTCCAGCCGAACGTCATCCAGCCAGAGCGTCCCGCCGCTCGCGCCCCAGCAGCCCAGATAGATACCGATAGACGGATTATCGAGCGTGTTGAAGACAAAGTGGTGCTGTGTCCAGTCCTGCGTGGGTTTTACGCCCGCATTGGAGTGACACAACGAGGCTTTCTCGCCGCTGGTCAGCACGGTGCAGTGGATCTCCCCTGCGCTCTTGAAGCCCTCCGTCTTGATCCACACCGACAAGTGATACTGACGAAACGGTGGCAGGGCGAGCCGCTTACTCACCCGGAGATTGCCCTCGGTTGCCGTGAAGCGCAGCGCCCCCACCCCACTCTTCTTGACATTCGTATCAAGCGCCGCTGCATCGTTGAAGTCCCAGCCGATAAAGTTGCCGTTGCGTGCCTCATCCAGCGCACCGCCGGGCAGCACGTTGCCACTCTCCAGGGTCGCCGTCTTGCCCTTGACCGTAAACACGGCGTCTTTGACGGGCAGCCCCTCCGCAAGATTGGGGTCGTGGGCGAGCAGGCCATTGTCGTAGCCACAGGAGCAGACGGTTGGGTAGATCGCGATTCCCAGCTCTGCCGCCGCCTGCTTGACAGTCGCCGCGTTCTTGAAGTAGTAGTCCGGCACGCGGCCCAAGATATTGAGCTTGTAGTCGGCCAGCACCATCCCGTTGTAGCCCGCCGCCTTTGCTCGTTTGAGCAGTGCCACCACCTTGGGCACGTTCTCATTCACCTGAAGATTCTGCGCCACATAGACCCAGCGGCGGCGCAACATCGCATCTTGTTTTCGGTTCATGGGGACATTTTACGGTAAAATCCGAGTATGGCGACACAGATGGAACGTCCCCGGCTCCGGCTCACTCAGGCTCACGTCAAGCTCATGCTCGATGCCAACCTCATCACGCCCCACGACTACGAACTCATTGACGGAGACCTCATTGCCAAGATGCCCCAAAACCAGCCCCACTCCGCTGCAAACGACAACGGCTACGACACTCTGACCGCACTCTTTGGCCGTGGCTTTGTCCAGCACTCTGCGCCAATCTACATCAACGACAGCACGTCGCCCGAGCCCGATCTCGCGGTATTAAAGCAGCACCGCCGCACGTACATAGATAATCCCACAGCCACAGAGTGCTCACTCGTCGTGGAAGTCTCCGACTCGACGCTCGCCTACGACCGCACCACCAAAGCCGAGCTCTACGCCCGCGCCGGGATTCCGGAGTACTGGATCGTCAACCTCAATGCCAGAACACTCATCGTCCACCGCGCCCCCACCGACGAAGGCTACAACGAACTGCGTACCCTCACCGAGACCGACTCCGTCACGCCACTGGGACAGTCCAACTCGGTAGCTGTTATAGATATGCTCCCATGATCATCGCAATTGATAGCGGCACGACGTCGTGCCGGACACTGGCCTTCGATGCCTCCGGGCGCTGCGTCGCGCTGGCGCAACAGGAGTTTACGCAGCACTACCCACAGCCGGGCTGGGTGGAGCACGATCCGGAGGAGATCTGGCGGGCGCAGAAAGCCACGCTGGACGCTGTCGTAGCGCAGGTCGGGAAGCAAAATATCCAGGCCATTGGCATCACCAACCAGCGTGAGACGGTTGTCGCGTGGGATCGGCGCACGGGCGAGCCGCTGGCAAACGCGATTGTCTGGCAGTGCCGCCGCACCACGGAGCGCTGTCAGCAGCTCAAAGAGGAGGGACACGAGCCGTGGATTCGCGCTAAGACGGGCCTGCTCCTCGACCCCTATTTCTCCGGCACGAAGATCGAGTGGCTGAGCCAGCGCATTCCCACCCAGAACGCCTGCTTCGGCACCATTGACACCTGGCTGCTCTGGAAGCTCACGGGCGGCAAGAGCTACGCCACCGATCCGAGCAATGCCTCACGGACACTGCTCTACAACCTGCACACCAGTAGCTGGGACGATGACCTGCTCGCGCTTTTCGGGGTTGGACGGGAGTCGCTACCGACAATTCAGCCGTCGGGGAGTGTGTTTGGCCTCTGGGACGGCATCCCAATCTGCGGGATTCTGGGGGATCAGCAAGCCGCGCTCTACGGCCAGCAGTGTGTCACCCCTGGCATGGCCAAGTGCACCTACGGAACGGGCTGTTTCCTGCTAAAAACCGAGGGCGACGTGCTAGGGAAAGTGCCCAAGGGTATCTTACAGACCGTCGCCTGGCCTGGGAGGCAGGATTGGGAGGAGGGAGTTCTGTACACGGTGGCGTGGGAGAAAGACGGGGAGCTTGCGTATGCCGCTGAGGGCGCGGTCTTTATCGCGGGGGCTGCGGTGCAGTGGCTCCGCGATGGGCTGGGACTGATCGCGACAGCCGCAGAGACCGAGGCGCTGGCGCGTTCTGTACCCGATAGTGACGGCGTCGTCTTTGTGCCTGCCTTCACCGGGCTTGGCGCCCCCTACTGGAACCCTGAGGCGCGTGGCCTCATCTGTGGCCTCACACGCGGCACGACAAAAGCGCATCTGGTCTATGCCACTCTGGAGGCCATCGCACAGCAGAATGCAGACTTGCTAGAGGCGATGCAGGGGATTCAGACGCTTCGGGTGGATGGCGGCGCGTCTCGCAATGACTTTCTGATGCAGCTTCAGGCCGATCTGCTGGGCATCCCCGTCGAGCGCCCCATTGATACAGAGACGACCGCGTTTGGGGCCGCCATGCTGGCCGGACATACGATAGGCCTCTTCGATCATGTCCCTTGGCGCTCCGAGCGCGTCTTTGAGCCACAAATCACCGCAGACGAAAGAGCCCACCGCCGGGAAACCTGGCGGCGGGCCGTGGCACGGGCGCTCTAGCCCTTTATATTTCTGCAAACGGAGCCACTGAGCCGACCATATTGACAAACGATAAACCGTTTGCTACAATCGTCTTGTGTTCACAACAGAATCAAAATTTCTTATAGTTGTCTTTGGCGTAGCTGTCATAGGCAGTAGTATTGGGAGCCAAGTTTTTAAGAGATCCCCCCCCCCCCCCGTAGACAAGTCCATTGTACAACTGAAGATTTCGCCTGATAAGTTGCTGGGCTTTCCTTATAAAGCTGAAAAACCCATCATTGTTGAGTTTTTCGATTATCAGTGTCCGCCGTGTAAGAAACTTGACTCAAAACTCAGTGATTTTGCGACGCTGCATAATTTAGATATTGAGTACAAAAATTTCCCATTAAACATACACCCACATGCTTTTTTTGCAGCTACAATCTCTGAATCCGCAAAAAAAGACGGCAGCTTCCGCGAACTTCATAAAGAATTAATCAAAACAAACAATTTATCAGAAGAAAATATCTCTAAAATAGTTAAAAATCTAAAAATTAGTCATCTAATAACAGATAAAAAGACTATTAAAATTTCTAAATCAAAAGTAATTTCTGACACTCAACTTGCCCTCGATTTATCTATACACTCCACTCCCTCTTTAATTGTAATAAAAACAGATCTATCTGTTTGGTA
>JAPLCP010000195.1 GCA_026392155.1 Armatimonadota bacterium
CACGGCGGGCAAAGAGGCCGGAGACGCGGGCGAGGACGCCAGGGCGGTTCTCCACAAGAACGGTGATCGTGTGTGTTTCAGTCATAGGTTTTGTTTGCGTTTCAAAAGAAAATAAGCGCCCGCTGCCAGCGCGCCCAGCGCGGCAAGTTTCGTCGGTTTCTTGACGGGATCGGGTGGTATCGGCGCGACAATCGGGCTACCGTCACTTGCTTGCCGCACCGGCTGCCCAACGTAGCGACCTGCACGTGCGATGGCAAAGCACTGGGTCATGTCGGCGAGCTGCCGACCGAGAGACGGATCACTGATAGGATTGCCATGCCCAAAGCAAAGCGTTTCTGGCTGCAGCGCCACAATCCGATCCAGGCTCTTGCGAACCGCGAACCAGTCCGTGGTGAACGGCTGCGGGGGCCAGCTCAGCCCCGTGCGTGGTCGCCACTCATCGATAGAGACATTCATGAGCGCATCGCCAACAATCAGCGTCTTGCTCTTCTCGTGCCAGAAACCGACCTGCCCGAGTGTGTGACCGGGCAAGGGAATCACTTCCCAGCCCCGTGGCCCCTCGGTGAGGGGCTGGACAAAGGGCCGCAGGTCTTTGCCGCGGGTGCTGGCAAAGCGCGAGGCGAGCGAGAGCCAGCCGCCGCAGGCGCTGGGGTCTGCGGGTGGGTAGTCGCACTGGCCCGTCAGAAATGGCAGCTCCGCTTCGGGAGCAAAGATCGGGACATTCCAGTAGGCCGCCAGTGCCGCCGCGCTTCCCGCATGGTCGTAGTGGCCGTGCGTCAGATAGATCGCGGCGGGTTTCTGGTTGCCGTAGCGCCGCCGTGCCTCTCGGACAATCGCCGAGAAGTGCCACGGCAGTCCCGTGTCGATCAGTGCCCACTCGCCCCCCGGCTCGCCATTATCCACAAAGTAGACATTGACAAAGCCAAGGGCGAGCATCCCCCCTCTTCCCCTCCTCCCGTTATCGGGAGGAGGGGCTAGGGGAGGAGGGCTAACGCGCGACATCCACGACCTCATTGGGGTCAGGAACACGGGTGTCCTTGGGCTCGAAGTGGCAGACGCTGGGCGGGGCGAGCGCGGGCTCGGGCTTGCGCACCATCATCTCGTTGATCGTCTGACCCGACGGAATCATCGGGAAGACATTGCTCTCCTTGGCCACGCGGATGTCCATCACGACAGGGCCGTCGTGCTCCATCGCCTTGCGTAGCGTGGCTTCCAGCTCCTCGGGTTTCTCGCAGATCAGGCCCAGAATCCCGTAGGCTTCGGCGAGTTTTACAAAGTCCGGAGCCTGCTCCAGGTTCACCGACGAGTAGTGCTTCTGCCAGAACATCTCCTGCCACTGGCGCACCATCCCGAGGTACTGGTTGTTGAGGATCATCACTTTCACCGGCAATTTATAGATGCTGGCGACCATCAGCTCCTGAATACACATCTGGATCGAGCCATCGCCCGAGATGCACCAGACCGGCTCTTTACCATCGGAGGCAAACGACGCGCCAATGGCGGCGGGCAGGCCAAAGCCCATGGTTCCCAGGCCCCCCGACGTAATAAACTGCCGGGATTTTCGCATGCCGAAGTGCTGCGCGGCCCACATCTGGTGCTGGCCTACGTCGGTGACGACCGTGACATTGTGATCGGTGAGGCGAGCGAGCTCTCGGATCGCAAACTCTGCGTGAATCTCACCGTCTTCGATGCCATCGGGCGCTTCGAGCGGAAACTCCGCCTTCCACTTGCCGATCTCTTCATGCCATGCCGAAAAGTCCCCCGCGTCTTGTACCAGCTTGAGCAGCTCGGTGAGGGCGGCTTTACAGTCACCGACAATCGAGACATCGGCGCGGCGGACTTTGTTGATCTCACCGGGGTCAATGTCCATGTGGATTACTTTGGCATCGGGAGCGAACGCACTGACTTTGCCTGTCACACGGTCATCAAAGCGCGCCCCGACGGAGATGAGCAAGTCGCAGTTGTGAACGGCGTAGTTGGCGTAGGCCGTGCCGTGCATTCCCAGCATTCCCAGCGAGAGCGGGCTGTCCTCAGGGAACGTCCCGAGGCCATGGAGCGTGGTGGTAACGGGGATATTGGTGCGCTTGGTCAGCTCCATCAGCTCCTCGTTGGCTCCGGCGGCTTTCGCGCCTCCTCCTACGTAGAGCACGGGCTTCTTGGCCTCCGCGATCAGCTCGGCGGCACGCTTGATCGAGAGTGGGTGCACCTTAAAGTCGGACTTAAAGGAGCGCAGGCTCACTTGCTGGGCCTCGTCTGGGTCGTACTCGATCACGGTGCGAAAGACATCCACGGGAATGTCTACTAGCACGGGGCCGGGGCGGCCCGAGCGGGCGATGTGGAATGCCTCGTGCATGATGCGCGGCAGGTCATTGGCGTCTTTGACCAGCCAGTTGTGCTTGGTGACAGGGATGGTGATGCCGGTGATATCGGCCTCTTGGAACGCGTCTTTGCCGATCACTTCGGTGCGTACTTGCCCCGTGATGGCGACAATGGGGATCGAGTCCATCATCGCGTCACACAGGGGAGTCACCAGATTGGTCGCCCCCGGGCCGCTCGTCCCCAGACACACCCCGACCTTGCCCGTGGCGTGGGCGTAGCCCTCGGCCATGTGTCCACCGCCTTGCTCGTGGCGCACCAGAACATGGTGAATGAAGTCGCAGTGGTAGAGCTCGTCGTAGAAGGGAATCACCGCCCCGCCAGGGTAGCCGAACATAATCGTCACGCCCTCACGTCGCATACACTCCAGAACCGCCTTTGCGCCGGTTGATTTGATCTTTGCCATAATTTTCGTCCTTTCCGCAGACTCTAAATTTATGGACGGAGGCAAAAAAACAAAAATGCCCCTCGCCCCGTCGTGCTGTTTTGATCGGGACGAGAGGCGGCTTATAGAGATTTCTCTGAAGCACGCTCCCGCGGTACCACCCGAATTGTCGCCCCGCCCCCCTGGCCCCTACAAGTAGGGGAGTGTCGGAAGAGTGCAACCACTCGCTGCGCTGTCTCGGGCGCACCCGGAGGGACTACACACGGTATTTTTCACAACACCGCTTCACCACCTCAGCTCGGAGGGGAGGTTCACACTTGCTCGGCTACCGTCTCGCACCAACCGACGGCTCTCTGAAAATCCAAAGCAAGGCTACTGGCCTCGTCATCGCTACTACTATTTCTAGTTATCGGGAGAAATTTTATCACGCCAAAGGGTCAGAAGCAAGTATAATTTACACCGATGGATCTCTCTGTCACGATTCCCGCACTCCGAGAACTCTTGCCCTGCTACAAAAAAGCCACGGGTGAGGGGCAGTGACAGGGCGTGAAATCTCTCGGATTGCCGCTGAGGGGCTTCGTGTGCTAGCCTATAAAGCGCCCATACTTACTCTGAGGAGGCGACCCGTCTGTGGAAAGACCTTCCTGTGACGGTATCTGGGCCACAGATACGTGCCCAAGAGCTTCCTCTACCTGCCGATAAGCCGATGCTCTCGCGAGAGACAATTGAGCTACGGACGAAATGCAGAAAGATGACCCTCATGTTTGGTATACTGATCCGTGCCGAACACCGACTCTTCTACACCCGCCTCGCCGAAAAAAGCGCTCACCGACCGTGCTGTTGCTAATTTGTTTCTGTTGCCCACGATCTTATTGCTCGTAGCGATGAACATCTTCCCGCTTTTCTGGTCGCTAGGCCTGAGCTTTACCAGGTTCAAAGCCAACGCCAACAAGCCCGCTGAGTGGATTGGCAATGCCAACTACACCGAGATGATGAGCCGGGAGCAGGTCTGGCAGTCGTTTACGACCACGGCGGCCTTTGTGCTTCTTGCCGTCGGGCTCCAGCTTGCGGTGGGCTTTGGGCTGGCGATCTTGCTCAACCGTAGCTTCAAGCTCAAGGGGATTGTCACCACGCTTTTCTTGCTTCCCATGATGCTCAGCTCAGTGGTAGTGGGGCTGTTCTGGCGCTTTCTGCTAGACACCAACTTTGGGATGATCAACTGGCTGCTGGGCTCGGTGGGGCTGATGGACCCGAAAAAGCCGATCAACTGGACCGACAAAGACCACGCGCTCTGGTCGGTGGTGATCGCGGACACATGGCAGTGGGCTCCGTTTGTGATGCTGATTGCTCTGGCTGGCCTGGCAAGCGTCCCGAAAACGCTCTATGAAGCGGCGAGCGTGGATCGGGCGAGCGAGTGGTTTCGCTTCCGCTTTATTACGATGCCCTTCATCACCCCGCTGCTCTTGATTGCGCTGCTCTTCCGCACGCTCGACAGCTTCAAGATGTTCGACCTAGCGTGGATCATGACCGAGCGCGGCGCAACCGTAGAAACAGTCTCCATCCAGGTCTTCCGCGAGGCGCTCCGCAACTGGAACACAGGCAAAGCCTGTGCGCTGGCCTACATCGTTTTGCTGGTGATTATCGGACTGACCAATCTGTATCTGATGATGATGGCCCGTGTCCGTGGTGAGGCTAAACTCGATGCTGCGCCGCTCTTTGCGCCGGACACACCGTGGCTGGTTGGGCTCCAGAAAGTGGCCCCTGCCTCGCTAGGAATTCTTCTGGTCTGGGGTGCGTTCAAGGCGGGGGGGGCGCTCTTTGTGATGGGGCTTGCGGTGCTGGGCGGGCTGATAGCAGGAACGTTCTACCTCCCTAAAAAAGTGCGCTCGATTCTCGCCACCATCGGGATTGCCATTGCGCTCTTTGCCTATCTCTTCCCGCTGGGCTGGATGATCGCGACGTCGCTGAAGCAGTACACCGATGTCAACGCCATGCCGCCCAAGTTCGCCTTCACCCCGACCGGCGCGAACTACGCCGCGATCTTCACGACCGCAGACGGCAAGAAGTTCATGGGCCAGATGGGCAATAGCCTTCTGGTGAGCGTGATCTCCACCGTGATTGCAGTCTTCATGGGGACACTGGCGGCCTACACTTTTTCGCGCTTTAAGATCAAGGCCAAGGGCGATGCGCTCTTCTTTATTCTCTCGACCCGCATGCTCCCGCCGGTTGTGGTTCTTGTGCCGGTCTACCTGATGTACCAGCTCATTGAGCAGAAAACGGGCATCAAGCTACTCAACACACTCTTTGGCCTTGGTCTGCTCTACACCACGGTCGGGGTTGCCTTTGCCACCTGGCTAATGAAAGGCTTCACCGACGATGTCCCGCCAGAGTACGAAGAGGCCGCGCTCCTCGACCGCTACTCCCGCTTGCGCGCGATGCAGAAAACCGTCCTGCCGCTCGTGATCCCCGGTATGGCCACCACCGCCGTCTTTGTTTTCCTCAATGCCTGGAACGAGTACGCCTTTGGTTACTTCCTCTCCGGCCTAGAGCCCCTCACCGCGCCGCCCTCGATCACCGCTGTGATTGGGGGAGGCTCGATCCCTTGGAACGAAGTCGCCGCCCGTGCCATGGTGTTTCTCCTCCCCGCCGCTATCTTCACGTTTCTGATGCGCAACCACCTGCTGCGAGGCATGACTTTTGGAGCGATTAAGGGACGTTAAAAAGACACACTGCTCTCCAGTTGGAGAGCAGTGTTTTCTGCATTCACAATATATCCACTCATGGCTTGGTCTCCCGCTTCTTGCCCTCGCGGACGTGGCGGCAGTGGCGACAAAAAACTCTCCCCCCTCAAATGCCGTGCCCGAGCTTGGGACATTATCGCTCTATGTGTTAGGAGTGCTGAGGAGGATGGTTCTTCGCCACCGCTCCTAAATAGAGAGAGCTTTTTTCAATAAAGAGAGCTTTTTTCGTGCCAAGTAGCCCGAAACTGCAATGTGTTATTTTTAATACCTGTAAAGGAAAAAACGGTGTATACTAAACACGTAGAAAATGAGTAGCTTTTTATCTGAGGTTCACTATGGCCCAGCAACGATGCCAATCTATAGCCGGTGGCACCTGTATAGGTGCGAGAAAGATACCCAAAAGAGCTAACCTAATGTCAAACCCCATTCGCGGAATTGGGGCTATCATATAGCGTAAACTAGCGTATAGTACAGGAGAAATAATTATGAGCGCTAACACCACCCTGGATATGACCACCCTTGAGCAACTCTCTCCCCTCATTCGCATATTTGCTCACCCGCTTCGCTTGCGGATTTTAGATTTTCTGGAGACCAGCAAGACCCCTCAGCGCGTGACGGAGATTGTTGGGGTGTGTGAAGGAGCACAGCAAGCAATTGTGAGCCAGCAGCTCAAGATCATGCGGGACATGGGGATTCTTAATGCAGAGCGGCGTAAGAACTGTGTCTACTACTCTATTAAGAACTCTGAGATTCTCTACTTTATGGGCTGCGTTCGCAAGTTCGACCTGCACGTCGAGTCCCAAGCGCACACCCCTACCGCGGAGCTCTAGTCGCAGTAGGGGCGTTTATTTTTCTACTCGCCGGGGTACTGTAGCCCAATTTCGGCACGAACCGCATCCAGGACGCGCATCACGGCAAGTGTGCCATCCAGCGGCAGAATCTCGCTCTCGGTTTTTCCCGCACGCAGGCAGTCGGCCACGTGCATCGCCTCGAACTGGAAGCCCTCTCCCTCGTGCAAAAACTCCAGTGTGTCCGTGTGACCGTTAGCCGTTAAGCTTAGGTTCTTGGGCCGCCACCAGAACGGGACTTCGATCTTGCCCTTGGTGCCGATAATGGTGGTCACAAACGGCGTGGTGACCTGGATCGAGGTCGTACAGGTCGCAAGAGAGCCGTTCGGGAAGCCCAGCACGACGCCCACGTTTTCGTCCACCCCCGTGCTCCCAAGCTGACCAAACGCCTTCACGACGCTCGGTTCGCCTAGGATCATCATGGCGATATTGATCGGGTAGACCCCCACATCCATCAGCCCCCCGCCGATTAGCTCACGGGAGAAAAGTCGTCCGTTGGGGTTGCCGACAATCAGCTGGCTATTCTCATCCAGACTACCTGCACCATAGCCAAAGTCCGAGTAGACCTGGCGCACCTGCCCAATCGCGCCCTCCGTGATCAGCTCCCGCACTTTCACCCAGACAGGAAAACAGCGGCTCCAGACCCCCTCCATCAGGAAGAGCCCCTTCTCCCGCGCCTTGGCAACCAGCTCCTCGGCCTCTTTAAGATTAACCGTGAAGGGTTTCTCACAGAGCACATGCTTGCCCGCGTTCAGCGCCAGTAGCACCTGCTCACGGTGGAAGTTGTGGGGCGTCGCCACATAGACAATGTCAATCTCCGGGTCATTGACCAGCTTGGTGTAGGCATCCGGCCCGGTGTGCTGCGTGGGCACCCCAAACTTCTCGGCGTACTTAGCCGCCTTCTCCGGATCGCGCGAGGCAATCGCCTGAATCTTATGATCACTCAGCTTGGAGACATCCGCTCCCAGTCGGTTGGCGATCGAACCACAGCCTAAAAAGCCCCAGCGAAGGGGCGAATACGTTGACATCGTTTACTCCATCGGATATTTCAGGCCGATTGCGGCCCGTAGGTTGTCGAGAGCGTCCATCACGGCAAGGCTGTCGGAGTGGGAGAGAATATCGCTCTCGGTGTGCCCAGCGCGCAGGCGCTCGGCAAAGTGCATGGCCTCGAACTGGAAGCCGGGACCGTCAAAAGGCAGCTCAAAGACTTCGGACTCGCCATTTCGGGTCAGAGTGAGCTTTCGTGGTGTCCACCAAGGGGCAGCCACTTCGATCTTGCCGCTCTCGCCGATCAAGGTTACGCCGGCGGGGGTGCTAACCTGAAACGAGGTGCTGGTGACCGCCACTGCGCCGCTCGGGAAGTGCAGGAGCATCCCCGCGTTCTCATCCACGCCCGTGTGCCCGAGCGTTCCCAGACACGCCACTTGATCGGGATCGCCCAGTAGCATCTGCGCCAGGCTCACCGGGTAGATGCCCACATCCATGATCGCGCCGCCGCCCAGTGCTGGGTTAAAGAGCCGCGCCTCCGGGTTCAGCCCCACCAGCTTGCCGTCCTCTCCCACATTGGAGGGGCTCGCGCCGCAGCGAAACCCAAAGTCCGCGTAGAGCATGCGAGGCTTGCCAATCGCGCCCTCGGCGATGAGTGCACGCACTTTATCCCAGACCGGGAAGAAGCGGCTCCACATGCCCTCCATCAGAAACAAGCCCGTCTCTTTGGCAACGGCGACCACGGCCTCCGCCTCAGCTTTGTTGATCGTGAAGGGCTTCTCACAGAGCACGTGCTTGCCACTCTTGAGGGCTAAAATACTGTGCTCTTTGTGAAACGTATGAGGCGTGGCGACATAGATCGCGTCTACTTCGGGGTCGCTACAGAGTGCCTCGTAGCTCGCATGGCGGCGCTCAATGCCGTGTTTGTCGCCAAACGCATTGGCTTTCTCTAGCTCGCGCGAGCCCACTGCGACCACTTTCTGGTCCTCTAAAAGCGCAATGGACTCGGTGAAGCGGTTGGCGATACTGCCCGCCCCGAGGATGCCCCAGCGCAGGGGCGTGTATTGGTTTGACATAGCCTCTCAAGGATACCCCGCACGGCGGCTCTACGTCAATGTGCCACCCCATGAATGCGGCGTCGGGTTCCCCAGCCCGGCACGGGCTTTGCAGCCGCAGGCTACTGAGACGCCTCATTCATGGGGCGGTCGGGATAGGGGTTGGTGTGGGAGTGGTCTACTGATCCCAGCTCATCTTGCCATTGATCGAGATCGAGTAGGTCATCTGGCGCTCGTTGAGCATGGAAAATCCGGCCCAGATCAGCTCGGCCATGAACTCGCCGACGATTAAGCCAAAGGCGATCTGGCGGAGCTGACTGTAGCCCTTGAGGCCATAGAAGCGCTGGACGAAGACTTTCACGATCAAGACGATCAAGAGCCCGAACCAGTAGTAGTCCACCCCGAAGTTCATCGCCAGCGCGTAGCCTGCCGGGTGGAGCCAAAAACCAGGGATGCGGAAGCGGATGAAGTCGAGGAGCATCACGGTTCCGAAGCCCCCTAAAACGGCGAGCATCGCGGTGGGATTGGGCGGGCGTGGAGTGCTCAGAATATTGCTCACAAAGCCGCCTAGCTCACCGGAGACCCAGCTCACGGGGGTGTAGTGGTAGCCAAAGTAGATGTGGGTCAGAAAGCCGGTTACTGTACCCAGGGGGATTGCCAAAAAGAGCGCCAGAAACATGCCGCGCGCCGAGAGCTTGCCCCGATCCGCGAGATAGAGCCCTTCCATCAGCGACGGCATGGTGTGTGTCCGATGGATTCGGTTCATGAAGTGGAAGGTCGCCAGTGTCCGCGTGAGCAGCTCGTTGGAGAGCCCGGCGCTGCCATGAAAGTCTAAGATAAGCTGGTGCGGCCCCATAAACGCCATCTCGTGGGTCGGAGCGCCCAGCGATGCGCGTAGGCGTGTGACGGCCACACTGAAGGCCAAAAAGAGCGCAACATAAAGAATCACGAAGAGCAGGGGCAGGCCAATGCCTACTCCAATGGCTGCCGTTGCTGCAATACAGACCAGCATCAAGATAAACAAAAAGCGCGGCGGCAGGCCCGGATTCTCGCCCGTGTCTTTTTCTCCCGAGCTAATCTGTGCCCACAGCATCTTTAAGTGAGGCCGCGCCAGCCAGAGCGCACTGACAAAGAGCCCGATAAACGCGCCCCAGCTCTGCTCCGAGAAATACGGGGGGCTGGGTGTCAGGCCGCCGCCCCCAAAGACTCCCTGCTCGTTGCCGATACTATAGGCGATAATCTGCTGGGCCTTTCGCACAAAAAAGAACACCAGCAGCGAGAAGAGCAAGTCGGTGGGCATCAGGAAGCCCAGCGCGGAGAGATAGGGGAAGATCCCCACGGGAGTCCAGCCAGTCTGGTTCCATGGCGGCGAGACAAAGGCCTTGTTGAAGTCGCCCAGAAAGCGAATGTTGAAGTGTGGGAGCTGCGGGTAGAGAAACGAGAAGCCGTTGAGCATGTCAATGGCAAAGACCACGGCAAAGCTCCCCCAGAATAGCTTGTTCTTCCAGAGCGGTGTCTGCCCCGGCCCTGCTTCTTCGGTCAGGGCGATCGGGAGCTGAACCAGCGGAAACGCCAGGCGCTCTTTGTGTACCCACTGGTCTTTGAGCAGCGCACTGATACAGAGCATCGCCGTGGTGATCAGTGTCAGGAGCAGAGTCCACGCCCCGATCTTGGGCCACCACATCGGGAGCTGCGAGAGAAAGAACCCGAAGGTCTTGCCTCCCTCCCCAAACTCCTTGAGCGGCGCGGGGTCGCGGAAGAAGAACCAGTCGGGAAGGTAGGGCAGGATATAGGTGCCGTAGCGCGGGTTGTTGGGCGCGAACACCGCAAAGCCGTACATCGAGGGCGCGACCATGTCCATCCACTCACCGCTCATGGCGCAGGCAATGGTGAGCATGGCATAGACTACTGCGATCTCCCGTCCGTTCAGCGCCAGCCTCGGGAACGTTTTTCGGACGGGTAGGTTGAGTAGTGCAAGAACAATCGTCAGCGCGAGCGGTGGCACCATGAGCGAGAAGATTCGGTCAATGACCTGGTCTTGCGCCCAGTAGCAGCACAGAGGGATTAAGAGCAGTCCGATCAAAAGTGGGCGAAGAAGGGCTAACATGGTCTATAATTTCTCCTATCGTGCAACCATAATCCTGCCGACATCGTCTTTAGGTATAGAATATCCCCGCCGATTGGAACGGCGGGTCTTGAGAGCCTACGGCTACGAAGGCCGTTCCGGCCATACCGAATTTTCGGTGTTGTATGGGCGGCACGCCCTTTGTAGCGCGAAGCGCTCTTCAGCCACCCCCCTCCAACGGGGGTGGCGTGAGGGAGAAATACTTTATGATCTCGGATGAGCTGAAGAAACAGATTGATGACTGGGTGAAGCGCGAGGGGCGCAACGAGTATGGCGACCCCAAGGACACGCACTACGCAGGCGGGAACCCTCTTTTTGACGAGCGCTCGCCGGGCCTCAAAGACCGCTATGAGTATATTTTGGAGCGCAACCCGAACTTGAAGAAGGAACTGGAATCATGAAATCCGCAAAGTCCCACGCGGGGGGCAACCCCAAGTTCGACGAGCGTGTGCCCGAAGTGAATAAAGACCGGCAAGTTGTCGGTGTCAGCCCGCACTTCGACGAAACCAAAGCCCCGCTTCGTCTTGTCACCCCTATCGCCAAAAAGAAATCATTACCGATTCGGAGGATCAACCCATCATGACCAAATCTCTGAGAAACACCCTCGCCACTCTCGGCATCGCCGTCGCCGTTGGAGCCACCGCCCTCCCCATGCTCTCCGTCTGGACACAGAAAGACGAAGTGACCGTCGCCGAGATTCCCATCCAAACCTCGGGGGGGAGCGGCATGGGGAGCAATGGTGTGGAGCAGGCGTTTTCGAGCGCGACACCACTGATCATCGACTTGGCCGACACTCTGGACGATGCGGGTGTGCAGGCGCTTGCAAAAGAGTACGGCCTGAATCTCGTTCCGAACTCCATCGAGGCCAAGGACAACCGACTCTATCGCGTGATTGAAGGCAACGCTGACCTCAACACCCTCCGCAACGACTCCCGCGTCCAAGCCGCCGAACCCGAGATTCAGTTTCATCTGGAGCAAAATTGCAACTGGTCATTTGATGATGTAAAACATCGCACTCGTGTGACCGATCCCACGGTCGAAACCACGACGATGACGGATCCGACGGTGCATGAGGAATTTTCGCTCACGCTGGATGAGCCTTCGGGGACGAAGCCTAATGATCCGCTTTATGAGAAGCAGTGGAACTTCCGCATGATTGATACGGAAGGGGCTTGGGAGCGGACGCGTGGCAAGGGCGCGGTTGTCGCCGTGATTGACACGGGCGTGACCCAGGCGCGGGACTTTAAGCAGACCAAGTTCACGGCGGGCTACAACTTCGTGAGCAAGAGCACCAACGCCGACGACGACCACGGGCATGGAACCCACGTCGCCGGAACCATTGCGGAGTCCACTAACAACAACGAGGGCGTGGCGGGGATCGCGTTTGAGGCGACTGTCATGCCGCTGAAAGTGCTCTCCGCCGAGGGATCGGGCAATAGCGCCGATATCGCCGACGCCATTCGCTTTGCCGCCGACAAGGGCGCGAACATCATCAATATGAGCCTGGGCTCCATGTACCCCTCCGACGTGATCCACGAGGCCTGCAAGTACGCTCGCAAGAAGGGTGTCACGATTGTCTGCGCCGCGGGCAATAGCTTCCGTGAGGGCGTGGGCTACCCCGCCGCCTTCCCTGAGTGCATCGCGGTCTCGTCGGTGGGGCCGAGCGGAATGCTCTCCAAGTTCTCTTCGTGGGGCAAGCAAGTGGCAATCGCCGCACCCGGCGGCGACATGATTGATAGCCGCAACCCCGATGATGGTATCTTGCAGAACACCGTCTACTCCGGTCAGGACGACTACTTCGCCTTCCAGGGAACGTCTATGGCCTCGCCGCATGTCGCGGGAGCCGCCGCGCTAGCCTACAGCCAGGGCACTAAAGACCCGGCCAAGATCTTGGATCTGCTCAAGAAGACTGCCAGCAAGCCCAAGGAGAACAACGCCAAGAAATACGGTGCGGGAATCCTCAATGTCGGCAAGCTCACGGCTAAAGCCGAAGCCGAAAACGGCTGGAAGCTACGCCACACGCTTGCGATTGCCTTTGCCGGTCTGCTGGTCGGCTTCGGTGGGCCACTGCGCCGCCGCAATGTTCTGCTCCGTGCAGGTATGGCGGGAGCTATCGCAGGAGGCTTCTTCCTCCCGGATGCCGTGACAAACTTCGTGGGGGCAGACTCGGCGTGGAACCTGCTGAGCTTCTCCGCACTCGCTCCCGCGCTGCTCGTCTGGATGCTGCGCAAAGGCCCTGGCCTGAAAGTCGCTTCGGGCGCGGCACTGGGCTTTGGGGTGAACTTGTTCGCCAACTGGAACAACGCCACGATTCCGTTCACCGCCGCGACCTTCGGAGCCAGCGCCCTGCCTTGGACACTGACCAATATGGCAGTCGCCCTCGGACTGGCCATTGGCAGCGCCTTCTGGGCCGCCAAGCGCCTACGGTAATCTTTGCAGAACCCCCCCGCCGAGTCCGGCGGGGGGATTTTTTTATTGTCAACAAAGAGAATACGATGAAGTCCGTCTTGATCCTTGCCCTCGCGGCGGTCTGTGCCCCGGCTGCGCTGGCGCAGAAGCCTAAACCCAAACCAAAGTCAAAGCCGCAAGTTGCGTCCCCCAAGTCCGTGCCGATGACGGGGATCTACGAGGGGGCGATCACACTTCCCAACACACTCAAGCTCCGCATGGTCTTTCGCTTCGATGGCAAAGGGGCAGGCACCTGGGACAGCCCGGATCAGGGCGCACGGGATCTCAAGCTAGCAAGTGGAACCGCGACAGGCTCCCGTGTGACCGTCACCTGCGCCACGCCGCCCTGGAAGTTCATGGGGCAGCTCTCTCCCGATAAAAACAGCCTCACGGGGAGCTTTGAGCAGGGAGGACTCTCGATGGCGATGAGCCTCAAGAAAGTGGCGCAAGTCTCGGCACTGCGCCGTCCGCAGACCCCTAAGCCTCCGTTTCCCTACAAGACCACCGAGGTGAGTATCGAGAACGCCGTGGAGGCTGGTGTCACGCTGTCGGGGACACTCACCGTGCCGCCAGGTGCAGGCCCCTTTCCCTGCGTCGTTTTTATCTCAGGCTCGGGCCAGCAAGACCGCGACTCGACGATCTATGAGCACCGCTCTTTTGCCGTCCTCGCTGACGATCTGGCGCGGCGTGGTATTGCAAGCCTGCGCTGCGACGACCGCGGGGCAGGCAAGTCCAAAGGCGACCTGACCCAGGCCACGAGCGCCAGCTTTGCCACCGATACCGAAGCGCAAGTGGCGTTTCTCAAGACCCGTCCGGAGATCAATCCCCAAAAAATCGGGCTGATTGGCCATAGCGAGGGCGGCCTGATCGCCCCTATGCTCGCCGCGAAGCCCGCAAACCAGATCGCGTTTCTTGTCCTGCTCGCCGGGCCGGGCGTCCCCGGCGACAAAGTGCTAATCGAGCAGGGAGTCGCGGTCGTCAAAGCATCGGGCATGGGCGAGGCCGTGGCGGCAGCGGCGCGTGCCAACCAGGAGAAGCTCATTCCCATCGCCAAGGCCGAAGCCGACCCGAAAAAAGCGCTGGAGGCGATGGCGAAGGCACTTGGGCTGGCCGGAGCCGCTGCGCTGCCTGACTCAGCACGCGGTCAGCTCCAGCTGCTCACCAACCCCTGGATGCACTTCTTCCTTAGCTACGATCCCGCGCCTGCGCTCTCGAAAGTGACCTGCCCTGTGCTGGCCCTCAACGGCGATAAAGACACTCAAGTGCTCGCGTGGCAGAACCTTCCCGTAATTGAGAAGCTCCTCAAAGATGCGGGCAATAAAGAGGTGACAGCGCTCTCGCTCCCTGGTCTCAACCATCTTTTTCAGCACACCAAGACCGGCTCCCCCAGCGAGTACAGCCAGATTGAGGAGACTTTCTCCCCAGGTGCCATCAAGACCATCGGCGAGTGGATCGTCGCCCGGACAAAGTAAGTGATTTTTGCGCTGGCTCTTGTATTTATTGCCAATCCCTTAATTGCCGGGCGAGCGAAAACCAGTACCCCGATCGAAAGCGGCATCTCAGGGCGCAAACGCCAAGAAGTTGCTTAGACGCTGTTTTCAACCAGCGGATTTTATCCGGATTACACATCCACGCGTTTGATGCGCTCGGTGGCGGGGTCGAGAACCATGGTGAACTGGCCGTCGGACATGTCGAAGATACCGGTGGCGACCGTATCAATCAGAAGCTGGTCGTGGCTCGACATGAGGATCGTGCCCTCAAACTTCTTCAGTGCCTCGATCAGCACTTCTCGGGCGAGCGGGTCGAGATGGTTGGTTGGCTCATCCAGAAGATAGAAGTTGGCGGGGCGCAAGAGAAACTTGGCCAGCGCCACGCGGGCACGCTCGCCGCCGGAGAGAACTCCGATTTTCTTAAACGGCGCATCGTCGCCACGGAACTGCAGGCGGGCGAGCAGGCCACGGGCAAGCTCCTCCATCTTGGGATCAATCCCTGCCAGCGTCTCCTCGTAGACCGTGCGCTCAGGAGAGAGCGCCTCGGCCTGGTGCTGGGCGAAGTAGCCGATCTCGGTCTTGGGGTTGATGACAATCTTGCCACTCGTGGGCTGCTCAATCCCGGCCACGAGCTTTAAAAGCGTGGACTTACCCGCGCCGTTGGGGCCGGTGAGGGCGATCTTGTCTTGGCGCACCAGCGGCAGCGTGATGCCACCTAGCACGGTCTTATCGCCGTAGCGCTTGACCACGTCCTCGATACTGATCGGCTCTGGCGCTTCACGCGGTGGCTCGGGGAACTGAAGATAGATGGTCTTGGGGCGCTCCTTGGGCTTCGGCAGGATATCAATCTTCTCAAGCTGCTTCACGCGGCTCTCAACCATTCCCGCCTTGCTCTTGTTGCCACGCCAGCGCTGGACGAACTCTTTCCAGTCCGCGATCTCGCGCTGCTGGGCATCGTAGGCCTTGAGCTCGCGCTGGTAGCGCTCATCGTCGAGGCGGATATAGTCGTCGTAGTTCCCTTTGAACCTATTGACCTCCATGTCCTTAACCTCCCAGATCTCTTCGCTGGTGAGATTGAGAAACTCCACTTCGTGGGAGATGCAGACCACTGTTCCAGGGTAGCTGGGAATGTAGTCGTACATCAGCCAGAACTTGGCCTCAGTGTCTAGGTGGTTGGTCGGCTCATCGAGAAAGAGATAGTCGGGCTCTTGCAGAAGCAGCTTGGCCATCGCGATTCGCATCTGCCAGCCCCCAGAGTAGGTGTCGGTGAGGCGGTCTACCGCTCCTAGCTCAAAGCGCAACCCTGAGAGAACACGGCCAATGCGAGCGTCCATAGAGCGCGTCTCCAGCTTGGTCATGTCCTCGGTGGCTTTATCCAGTGCGGCGATATCGGACTTTGTGATATCCCCTTCCCCGATAGCCTGCGAGGCGGCGATCAGGCGCGCCTCAATCGCATCCATGTCGGGGAAGACAGAGCGCATCTCCTCGCCCACGGTCACCCCAAGGCGGCACTGCGACTCCTGGTTGAGGTAGCCGACGGTAGAGCCGTGCCGGTGCACCACTCCCTTGTCTGGCTCCTCTAGCCCGGCTAGAATCTTGATGAGGGTGGACTTGCCCTGCCCATTGAGCCCCACGACCCCAATGCGGTCGCGGTCTCCGAGCTGAAGCGTGATGTCTTTGAGCACGTCCTGCGGCCCAAACGATTTGTAAATTTTTTCGGCGGTCAACATAATAAAAACCCGCAGATTGTATCGCGCCGGAAGGGGTTTTCGCTAATGGCACCCTCAAGATCGCGTTGTATTTATGCCCTTCATCCGTTTTCGGTACCAGAACCAGACGGGGGCTTGGAGGGCGATCACAATAAGCATTGTGGTGAGGGAGCGTAGAAGTGCCTGTTTGAGAGGCATTCCCTTGCCAAGGTAGACATTCCCCCAGACCGAGAGTGCGTAGCCCATGCTATAGATCACGATCACCGCGCCCAAGAAGAGGCGGCGGTTTTGTGGGGTCGCGAGAATATCGACCCGGGGCTCTGGTGTGGTCACAGAGGCAGGAGGCTTCTTTTTCTTCTGGTTCATTTTTCTCTATCCGCCCCAGAACGAGTAGGGCTGAATGTCTAGCGCCCAGCCCACTAAGTGCCAGAACGAGCCGACAATGCACTGTCCGAGGATCAGGCCCAGAAAGAATGGCATGGCCTGGCGGTAGAGCTTCACCCCGCCGTAGCGCAGAATGACGCCTTTGATGACCCAGGCAAAGAGCAGCGGCATCCAGACCAGGTTCATGCTCCACGAGCCCGAGATGGCGTAGCCGATGGGATGGAAGGGCCACCACGGGAACTTGATACGCGCGATCATCAGTAGGGCGCAGAAGAAAAAGCCAACCCCAATTGCACCGTTGGCGATCCAGTTGGGCGGCTGCGGCTGGGTCATCCAGCCATTGAGCCGGTTGTAGGCCTCGCCCGAGAAGCCCTGGCCGCCGCGCATCTTGCCCATCGCGCCAAAGTCGTAGGAGAGATGCAGGTAGGCCCAGAAGGCGGCAAAGGCCCCAAAGGCTCCCGCGATAACCAGGCTCGCAAACATCATCCGCTGGCTCGTCTTGACATCTTTGGCTATCTTGAGTCCCTCGATAGCAAAAGGCATCGGGTGGGAGCGGTAGGCGCGGTTGAACCAGTAGAAGAAGTTCAGGATCGTGAGGTCCTGTGCCGAGAACGCGGGCGTGCCAAACGAGCGGGTGAGCATGTGATCCGGGCCGGAGAAGTGCAGGTCGTGCACGGGTGGGCCAAGCTCGGCGCGGATACGGCCCACGGCGAGGGCGAGGGCCATGTAGATCGCAAAGGCCGCCAGCGAGATCAGCGGGGAGAGGCCGAGCCAGCTAAAGAAGGCAACGAGGCCCGCAAAGCCCAGCAGAAAGCCGCCCAGCGCTTGGCGGTAGCTCATGGCCTCTTGGGAATCGTCCACGTCCGAGGGCTCTCTCCAGAGGCGCTTCCACATCTGTCCAAAATAACTACGCCCATTCCAGAGCAAGAAGACCAAGATCGCGATATAGCCGCCAAACGATTGCTCACGCACAAAGGGGAAGTCTGGAGTGACATCCCAGGCCATGAGCCGCGAGACGATAAGCTGGGCTTTCCAGAACAGATAGAAAAACCAGCACGAGAAGACCAGATCAAGCGGCAATAAATAGCCCAGCCCAATGGCGAAGGGGTAGAACGAGTAGCACGTAAAGCCCGCCGCGTTCCAGGGCGATGTGAGGAAGATTCCCCCTGTTGAGACATCGGTGTGCTGAAGGTTGATGGTCGGGAGCTGGGGATAGAGCGAGGCGAGCCCATTTAGAACTTCGATACAAGACACTAGCCCGAAGCCGATCCAGAAGAGCTTGTTGGTCCAGATCGTCTCTTTCTTCTGCTCCGTGAGCTGGAGGGGCAGCTCGACCACGGGGAATGGGAGGCGCTCACGGTCTTGCCAGCCTTGGCGCACCAGAACCGAGAGACAGAGCATGGTCCAGAAAAGCACCGCGACAAAGCCCGTCCAGAGCAAGACCGGGTTGCGCCACGCCTGAATATGCTCGGGGGTGTAGAGCGTCGAGTGCCCTTGGTAGAAGAGCTTCAGCGCCTCTTTCTCGCTCGGGGTATCACCGACCATGACGGCCTTGGGGAGATACGGCCCAAAGCGCTCTAGCCAGCCATTGGTGGCATTACCGAGCTGGTACGGGTGCGAGAGCATGGGCAGCAGCGCCGAGCACATGTCCTGCCCCGCCAGCGCTCCTCCGACAGCCACCATGGCATAGATCTGCATGATCTCCGCCTGCGAGAGCGCAAGCTTGGGCACAAAGCGACGGAGCGGCCAGTTGATGAGCAGCACAACTGTCAGCAAAAAAAGAGCATTGGCAAAGAGGGAGATCGTGGAGAAATAAGGCCCACTGCCCACGCGTTCGGCACGGATCACCCAGAAGGCATTGAGCAGGATCAACACGAGTGCAATCGGAAACGTCAGTCCCCAGCGAATACGAACCGAAGCTGTTGAATCACCCATAGCGTGTAGGTATTCACCATGACTCTTAACGATTCCTGCTTTTGCCGTGGTATACTGAGTCCAAGCTGAGGAGTGCTGCAATCCGAGATTTCTGTGGATCAGGCTCAGCTATCAAACTGCGCTCACCCTGGCAAAGCCCCTGGGTGGGCTTTATTTTTGCCTGAGAGATAACAAGAATGACTGAAACAACAACCCAAACCCTAGCCACGGACTTTATCGTGGCCGATCTGTCCCTGGCGGACTGGGGACGCAAAGAGATCGCCATTGCCGAGACTGAGATGCCTGGTCTGATGGCAATCCGTGCAGAGTACGCTGCCAGCCAGCCGCTGAAAGGCGCCCGTATCACCGGCTCGCTGCACATGACGATCCAGACCGCCGTGCTGATCGAGACCCTCGAAGCCCTCGGGGCAAAAGTGCGCTGGGCGAGCTGTAATATCTACTCCACTCAAGACCACGCCGCGGCTGCCATTGCCTACGGCGGAACTCCAGTCTTTGCCAAGAAGGGCGAGAGCCTGGAAGAGTACTGGGACTACACGCACAAGATCTTCGAGTGGTCTGATGGTGGCTACACCAACATGATCCTCGACGATGGCGGCGATGCGACCTTGCTTCTGCACCTTGGCACCAAGGCCGAGAAGGATCTCTCTGTGCTGGACAACCCCGGCTCTGAGGAAGAGACGATTCTTTACGCCAGTATCAAGGCCAAGCTTGCCGTGGACCCGACCTGGTACTCTGTCCGACTGGCGGAAGTCAAGGGCGTGACTGAAGAGACCACCACGGGTGTCCATCGCCTGCTGGAGATGAGCAAGAAGGGCGACCTGATGCTACGCGCCTTCAATGTGAACGACTCCGTGACTAAGTCCAAGTTCGACAACCTCTACGGCTGCCGCGAGTCTTTAGTGGACGGCATCAAGCGCGCCACCGATGTCATGATCGCCGGAAAAGTGGCGGTGGTCTGTGGCTACGGCGACGTGGGCAAGGGAAGCGCTCAGGCTCTGCGTGCCCTCTCCGCTCAAGTCTGGGTGACCGAGATCGACCCGCTCAACGCGCTTCAGGCCGCGATGGAAGGCTACCGCATCGTGACCATGGAGTACGCCGCCGATAAGGCCGATATCTTCGTGACCACGACGGGCAACAAATCGGTCATTACCCGCGCCCACATGGACGAGATGAAAGACCAGGCTATTGTCTGCAACATCGGGCACTTCGACAACGAGATTGACGTTGCCGGTTTAGAGAGCCTGGAGTGGGACGAGATCAAGCCGCAGGTAGACCACGTGATCTGGCCCGATGGCAAGCGGATCATCCTGCTCGCCAAGGGCCGCCTCGTCAATCTTGGCTGTGGCACCGGCCACCCGAGCTACGTGATGTCGTCCAGCTTCGCCAACCAGACCCTGGCACAGATGGAGATCTGGATGAACCCCGACAAGTACGAAGTCGGCCAGGTCTATGTTCTTCCGAAGCACCTTGATGAGAAGGTCGCCCGTCTCCAGCTCTCCAAGCTGGGCGCGATGCTCACCGAGCTCACCCCGGAGCAGGCCGCCTACATCGGCGTCTCGCAAGAAGGCCCCTACAAGCCCGACACCTACCGGTACTAGGAACTTATAATGAAAGTCGCCCCGCAGAATTTTCAGCGGGGCGGTGCTTTTGGTTAGTCAGATAAATTCCAAGCCTTTATTGTCAAAGTCAGTTCTTCCCCGTTTCTTCCGAAGCGCGGCTCCACTGGTTTATCACGCTCTATGGTTTCACCAAGAATATAAGTTTCATTTCTGAGCCATATCGCAATTTGATACTCGCCGCACATCAGCCTTCGAATGTATTGAATCGCATCTTCGAAATCTTTTTCATCAATCGAACCATCCCAGCCACCACTGTGGCAGTGGTACAAATCGAAGCCGATCGTAATGCGATCCGCAATCAACGACTCCGTACCGACTCGAAAGACGACATTGGACGGAGCGAAAAACTTCACCTCAAAACAGCCTTCATCTTGTCCCTCGGCAATGTGTTCCTTAAATTCAGGAAACGCATCAAGCAGAACTGCAAGAAATCTCTTCGAATAATCGCCAAGTCTCATCCTGATAGCCTCTTAGCCCGAGTATAGCGCGTCTAGCCTCAATCGTTAGCCAGAGATTCTCTTCGATCTCGATGAGGGGTTAGCCATAGGGTACCTTACAGTGAGACACCCTACATTCGTTTTCGTAGCGCACGATCCAGCGACCGACTGACCGAGCTGCGCCGGTTCTATGTCAATGGGCTGGGGTGCACGCTGCTTGGGGAGTGGGAAGACCACGAGGGCTACGACGGGCTGATTGTCGGCGCGATGCTCACCGAGCTCACCCCGGAGCAGGCCGCCTACATCGGTGTCGCACAAGAAGGCCCCTACAAGCCCGACACCTACCGCTACTAAACTAAACACCGAAAGCCCCCGCGCCTTGGTAGGAGCGGGGGCTTTTTGGGCTTCAGGTTTCAACCAACTCCTACGCAGGAACGAGCCTATCACACCCACAGCCACAACGAATAATCCTAACCTCATATGGGCTATCGTCCTTCCCTGGCTGGTCCTCGACGCTTGGGCAACCGGTCCCCGCCTGCGAAGGCTCACACCGGACGATATCCGCGGAACCTATCGCATCGACCGTAGCTTCTATCCTGGCAGAAACGCCGACTGGCAGTACGAGCACTACCGCTTTGAGATCAACGACGACACGCTAGTCCTGACGGAAATTGGTGATGATCGAGCTGTTCACAAGCACATCGGAAAAGTAACTTGGTCAGATAAAGACACTCGCCGGTCTCTGTGGTCGGCAAAAATGCCAGAGCCGCACCACCTGCACCTTGAGTCTCCTCAGCTTTTTCGTTCCTATGCCCATCGGACTCAAGACGCAGGTGCTCTCCCATATCGACATGAAGAGGGTGTAAGAGACGCAAATCGGGGCCGTCGGGTCAGTAATCGCCCTTGAAGGCATTACAGGCAAAACAACAATAAACCAGGTTCTCGCGGGTATCCTGCCCGAGCCGTGCAACAGGCTGAAAGTGATCTAGGGTCAGCTCAGACCCGACATCTTCCTCACAAACCCCACAGTAGCCGCAACAAGCTCCATAGAGAGAACGTATCTCGCGACGTAGCTGGGCAGAGATCTGAGCGACTTTCCAAGCATCTTCAAGGTTTTTCACGACGGCTGTCTTCTCCGCCAAAAGGCTTTCCAGTCGCCGGTTGCGCTCCCTCAGCTCTGCTGTTTCTGCCTCCATCCGATCACTGGCGGCATCTAGCAAGGCATCAAACTCCGCGATTGTGTTCTCTGTTTCCTGCATTAGATTCTCCGAAGAAGTGTTCAACGATCACAGGGATGTTTCCTTCCCTATTACCCCGCTGGCTTGGGGCTGGTGCGTACCAGCTCTAGGCACTTTTCAATTAAAATCTCTCCGGTTTGCTCGCCAAGGGACGTGCGCGAGACATACTCATAGCGCGGGAAGCTGTGATAGTCCACTTTGGTCAAGATGTAGCCAAAGGCCTCGTTGGTGAGGCCAAAGAGCAAGTTATGTGCTCCGGCCATCTTCCGCTTGAGATAGAAGCCGATATTGGGGAGCGCCTCACCAGGGATCGTCAGAATCTGTGCATCGCCGAGATTGACGAGGTTCAGACGCGCCTGAATCGTGTGGTCTTTGCCTTTCCCATGCGGGTAGCCCAGCGGCGACTGGGTCACGACCGCCCAGAGCTCCGGGGACTGGACGGGAAAGGTCACAGAGAGGCTCCTGCAAAACAGCCCTGGCTTTTGCTGAACGGGCGCTTTGGCTAAAATGCGCAGCGCTTCATCGGCCATAGTGTGCCCGATCCGCAGGCACTCATCCCAGGTGCGGGCATCCTCCCAGTAGCCTTTTTGTGGGTCTTTAGGGCGATCCAGAGAGCGATTGTCCGCGGTGATCATTCCCCCCTGTGCACCATTCATGAAGAGCGCCATGCCTCCCGCACGCTCCTCCAGACGCTCACAAAGCGGGCCGCAGAGATCGGGGCTGAGGATGCCGACACTGTTGCCCAGAACCTCGGGGTGGATGGCATAGTTCACCAGAGTCGCAAGGGTCTTTCCTTCGGGCGTGAGCGCCTGAATCACCGACATTCGCCGGTCGTAAAGCTCGGGGGCGTAGTAGTTGTAGGCGATCTTTCCTTGTGCCTCGCCGGTGGCGATCTTGAGGTACGCGGGCTGCGCTCGGTCTATCGCCTCGTTGATGGCCTCCGCCGCCAGCGTGCAGACCCGCTCCATAAACGCCAGATCGCCGGTGTGGCCACCCTTGCCATCGGGGAAGGCGTAGCAGTCCGGGGCGCTGTGGGTATGCGTAGCCCCAATGAGGATATTCTGCGCCGCAACACGGGGAACGCGCGCCCGTACGCGGTCGCCTAAGACGCCTGGAAAGCCTAGGAGATCCAGCCCAACAACGACCACTTTGGTCTTGCCACGCTGGAGAAAGAGGGCCCGTGCTGTCAGCTCGCCGCGCTTCTCGCGTGCCGACTCTGTGGGCCCCATGCCACCCGAGACGGGCAGGAGAGGGTTGGGGGTGATAATGCGCTTCGCTGCGCCTGCCCAAAGCGATTCTTGCTCTTGCATGAGCACCACTTCTCTTATCGGGGCAGGAATTCCTCCCCCGATAAGAGATCGCAAGGCTTAGCGCACGAAGTCGGACATCAGCTGCGGGGTTGCCGTGTCGAAGCCGACGACATCTAAGCACCCACCGTCGCTGGGGTCGGCGAGGGTGAAGCCATTGCTGACCATCCCCACGACGATAAGCTTGGCGGCAATACCCAGCTGCTCCCGGTACTGGCGCAGGGCCTGCACCGGGTGGATGCTCCCATGCCAGGTCTCCGAGTCCGTGTAGACGACGAAGACATCGGCTTTCACCTTGTTCTTCAGCGCCCATAGCATCGGCTGGGCACAGTCCGTGCTGCCAAACGGCATTCCCGAGATGCGGCGAACCACATCGTCGAGCCGCTGGCGCGGCGTGATGCTCAGCTCGGTCAGCTTGTCCTGGAACGCCACCATTTTGTAGTCGTCCTCAGTTGCTGCCGTGATAAGCGCCATCGCCGCCGACGCGTCGCGCGGGGTCAGGCCGGGAATTCCCGCGATCTCCCCACAACCCATCGAGCCCGAGACATCCAGTGCCAGCACCCAGCGCTTGCCCGTCGCCTCGACAGTGCCGAAGCTTGCGTAGAACGCCGCATCGAGCGCATCCACCAGCGTGCCCACCGGTTTCCAAGTACTGTTGCCACGCACGCCCCTGCCCGACCCGTAGGTCTTGAGCGCCGAAAGCACCGCAATCGGATGCACCCGTGCCTTCTTCAGCGCCGCTGTATCCGTTAGCCGTGCGCTGACGGCCTTCACCTGCTCATGGTCGTCGAAGATGCCCACGCGGGTCATGGTCGCCAAGTTGCGCAGGAGCGCCGTGAGTGGCATCCCGCTTGCCAGCAGCGCCTCCCACACCGACTTCTCGGTCAGGAACTGGGTCGGGATCGCCTCGCGTGGCAGGTTGGCGTCACGGATCAGCCAGGCGATCTCCGCCGCACTCTCCGCACGCTTTGCCTGCTCGAAGGCCGCGACCAGCGCCGGGATACTCTCGCCTGTACTTCCCTGCGTGATCCAGTGATAGAGCGCCTTCTTCTGGTCGCTCTCCGGCTTGGGGTGGCTCAGACGCAGCAAGTCCCGGTGGCTCCAGCCATCGCGCTGCTGGTACTTGACCGCCTGGTAGGCCAGCGTGTCACTGTCCTTCTCGGCGTACCATGCCCCGACCGCCTTACGCAGCCCCCGGCCCCAGCCGCGCATGCCGTCCACAAACTGTGCGAAGTGGAAGAGATGCGTCCCGGTACGGCAGACGGTAGGCAAAGCCGCCAGCGCCGCCGCGCGTGTTTTATCGTCGCCCTCAGACGCCGCAATCGCCAGCGCAAAGATCGCCGGATCGTTCTTCGGAGCCCGGCCCGCGTCCGAGACCTGCGCAATGGTCTTCACCGCCCGCAGACCATCCGCCGCCACGCATGCCTGAACCGCCTTGGCGCTCTCTGCCGTCAGCTTCTGCTGCGTCGCGTAGTAAGAGCCGCCCTCAGAACCCAGCACTAAGAAGCGCTCCAGCTGCGTCCAGCTATCCACCGGGAAGCTGTAGCCTCCCGCCGAGTTGAGCACCTGGCTCGTGCCCGGAACCGGCTGGCTCTGCGGCGTGACGTTCTTGTTGATAATGTTCTTTAAGTAGCTCATTTTTCGTTTTCTCCTCGCGTAGTCCACCCCCGTTGGAGGGGGGCGTCTTGAGAGCCTCATGCCTCGGCTACAAAGGCCGTCCCGGCCATAATTCGGTATGGGCGGAACGCCCTTCGTAGCGTGGCGCTCTCCAGTCCCGCCGTTCCAATCGGCGGGAAAACAGGGGTGACAGGACTCGAACCTGCAACCGACGGGATTGGAATCCGTTGCGCTACCCGTTGCGCCACACCCCTAGATTTCGTCGTTGATGTTTGTGGAAGCAGAACGGGCAAGAGACGCCGCCGGAGCTATGGCCGGTAGGTTTTTTCGCTTGCGCGAAGACCAGCCTTTGTTGAGTTGATCAGATAACCCGATGGCTACGGCCCGTTCTGAGATTTTATTTTTCTTTGACACAGGAGCGGTGGGACTCGAACCCACGACCCGGCGATTAGAAGTCGATAACCGTCACCTTCGGCCCGGCACTGCAACCAGGCAAGGGGCGGAAACGGAATTCCTGCTCTACCCAACTGAGCTACGCTCCTACAAACCAAACCAATACTAGTGAAACAGGCAAGTGGTGATAGCGGGGAGTTGTCTATTGGAAAAGATAACCCCGCCACTCCGGCCCGTCTCCGTTTTCATGAACCAAGTGGCTGCGGCAGGACTCGAACCTGCGACGCGGAGCTTTTCAGACTCCCGCTCTACCGACTGAGCTACGCTTCCAAAAATATAAAAAACGTCAATAATGGTCGGGGTGGCCTGGATTTGCACCCTGCACCGGCTTTCGCCAGCAGCCCTACAGATAACCCTCTTCTAGCGGCCCGAAAAACAGACAAGAAGGCGAAGACGGAACCGCCCTTGCGGGCAACTGCCGTGTTTACTCTTTCACCACACCCCGTTAAACCAAACAAACAGGCGCGAAAGCGGGATTCGAACCCGCGATCTCCAGATTATGAGACTGGCGACTTAACCTCTTGTCCACTTCGCAGCATTTCCAGCGGCGTTTCAACCACTGGCGAGAGCAATATCGCAGCGAAACGTGACGTTGTTAAAGAAGAAAAGAGATTTTTTAAAATTAGTCGTAGAATGCCCAGTGGAAGCGAGCATGTCCTTGATGTGGAGAGTAGGTAACACTCGCAGTATCGGGGAGAAATGACTGTCCCCAAATGCCCGTGCGCTGATGCCGGGGGAGGATATAGTTATAGTGCCCCGCTTCCTTGCGAACGTTTAGCTCTTCACAGAGCTTCGTAAACGTTATCGGATCGGTATCGAACTCCAAAACGCAGTCATAGAAATCTCCCCAGCCCGATAGCTCCCCTTCCAAGTTGTGGATCGCGAGGGAAGGTTGCTTGCCAAAGGTATCGTAGTAAAGCCATTGAGGAGAGCGATGAAAGGGATCGTTGGCAACACACGCCAGCGCTCCGAGAAAACAAAGTGGTGCGAGCTTTCTCCAGAGGTGCGTTTGGCGGCGCAGACGCACCAGATGAACGCCTGTCAGAAGAAAAGCCAGCCCTAGTAAGAGACTCTCCCAGATCATGATGGTATCTTAACATCCACAGAATTTGAGTACAATGCATCATGAAAAAAATCAGCCGACGGGAGATGGTGACGGGGGCCGCGATGGCCGCAGTGAGTACGCTGGCGGGGGAGACGCAGGCACAAGAAGTGCAAAAAGAGGCTCCGAAGAGCGAGAAGCTCACCGAGAGTGATTTGCTTGCTGCCGATAGGCTGATTGGGCGGGAGACGACCGAGGCGGAGCGAACGCAGCTTCTCTCTGGGATGGCGGGGTTTCAACAGAGCCTCAAAGGCGTGCTCACCAGTGCGCTGATCGGGAGCCTGCCGCCTGCGTTTCACTTTAACCCGGTGATCGCCGGAGTGGCGCTCCCCAAAGGCAAGAGCGAGACGCGCCTCTCGAAGGCGAAGACGCCCGAGTTTAGCGGCGATGTGAAAAGCCTGGCGTTTGCGAGCGTGGCAACTCTGAGCCACTTGATCGCCTTAAAGAAAGTGACGAGCACTCAGCTCACGGAGCTGTATCTGGAGCGGCTTAAAACCTACGGGCCACGGCTCTTGTGCGTCGTCTCGCTGCTGGAGGATACGGCGCGGGCACAGGCGGAGCTCGCCGATAAAGAGATCGCGGCGGGGAAGTGGCGCGGGCCGCTCCATGGGATTCCCTTTGGCCTGAAAGACCTATTTTTTGTGAAGGGCACCCGCACGACTTTTGGGGCGCCGCCCTATAAAAACCAGGTTCTGGAGAGCGCCCAGGCGACCGTGGCGACGCGACTGCAAGAAGCTGGAGCCGTGCTCTGCGCCAAGCTCTCGATGGGCGAGCTGGCGATGGGCGATGTCTGGTTTGGCGGGATCACGCGCAACCCGTGGGACGCGACGCGCGGCTCGTCGGGGTCGTCGGCGGGCTCGGCGAGCGCGGTGGCGGCCGGGCTGGTGGGCTTTGCGATTGGCACTGAGACCTACGGTAGCATCGTCTCTCCCAGCCGCGAGTGCGGCGCAACGGGCCTGCGTCCCACGTTTGGCCGCGTCTCCCGCCACGGCGCGATGGCGCTCTCCTGGACCATGGACAAGATCGGCCCGATCTGCCGGAGCGTCGAGGACTGCGCCCTGGTTTTCTCTGCCATCCACGGCCCCGATGGCTTTGATGACAGCGTTTTAGAGAACATTCCCTTTGTCTGGAAGCCGGACAGCAAGCTCTCTCGCCTGAGAGTTGGCTTCGATGAAGCGGGCTTTGAGCGTGCCAACAGTGCGCAGAAAGAAGTGCTCACGGTTCTGCGAACCCTGGGAGCTGTGCCCAAGCCCGTCAAGCTGCCCAAGCTGGACCCGGCATATGGCGCGATTCCGGGCCTGACGATCCATGCCGAGGGCGCGGCGGCGTTCTCCGAGCTGGCGGCCTCGGGGGGCTTACGGGAGCTGGTGCAGCAGGGAAATAGCGCCTGGCCCAACACATTCCGCGAAGGCGCACTGGTTCCCGCGGCGGATTACTTGCAAGCGCAGCGTATTCGTCGTCGGCTTCAACAAGAGATGGTGACCGCGCTGGAGGGAACCGATGTCTATGTGACGCCTGCGGGGAGTGCGCCTAGCATCACCTACACCAACCTCACTGGCCACCCGACGCTTCTCACCCGCTGTGGCAAGAGCGAGCGTGGCCTGCCGATCTCGATTGAGTTTACCGGGAATCTCTTCCGCGAAGACGCTGTCTTGCGCCTCGCCTTTGCCTACGAGCAGGTGACGCAGTGGCATACCCAGTGGCCCGACACGGAGAAACTTCCCTTAGAGCCCCCCGTGATCAAGCGCTAAACATCTTCCAAATTCAGTACAACTTTTGCTGATTTCCTGTGTCCAAAGTAACGAACTCTGTTCGTGAAGCATAAGGTTATCAAATTTGGAAGAATCCACACGCCGTCGTTCGGTTCGGCTCGAAGATATTGCACAGCAGGTTGGGGTCTCACGCTCCGAGGTCTCACGCGTTCTCAATGACCGCCAGCGTGCGGGACGTGCGGTCGGTCAGGCGAAGCAGCTGCACATTCAGCAGGTAGCGCGGGAGCTGGGCTACCAGCCCAACAAAGCGGCCCAGAACTTGGCAAAGGGGCGAACCGATCTGGTGGGGCTGGTGCTCCAACCCCTAGGAGACCAGGCGCTCTCCCCGCACTACCATGAGATTATCGGGGGGCTTATGGGAGTCTTGGCAGAGCAGGGGCTCCATCTGCTCCTGCATCAGTGCCCGTATGAAGCCTCCGACTCTTTAGTGTCGCTTGCGAGGGCACATATCTGCGATGTCCTCATTCTCACGGACATCCGGAAAAACGACCTGCGGCCCGCCTTGCTGCGTGAGCTGGGCCAGCCTTTTGTGATCCGTGGGTCGGCACCAGAGCCCGACCTGCTTGCTATTGGGATGGATAACCAGGCGGTGGGGCGGCTGGCGATCGAGACGCTGGCGGGCTACGGCCACCGCAAGATTCTGTTTCATAACATTGGCCGCGACTTAATGTCGGGGGAGGGGCGCTACCAAGGCTGCCACGCGGCTTGTACAGAGCTCGGTCTGGGGGACACTCTGAACTACGAAGACACCATCTGGGGTGAGGAGGGAGTCTATGCCCTCGTGCGTGAGCGCTTCTCTCAGCCAAACTCGCCCACCGCGATCTTTACCGCCGATGAGCTGGCCGCACTGGGGGCGCTTCGTGCTCTCAAAGACCTGGGCAAGCGTGTCCCAGAAGATGTCTCGCTTCTGACGGGCCTGAATGCCCGGTTCATGCACCGCACTCTCTCAGGAATTAGCACGATCCAAATCCGTCAGCACGAAATCGTGACGGAGCTAGGCCAGAGTATTGGAAAACTGCTTCGTGGCGAGCCGATAGAGAAAATGCAGCACTTTCTCTCCCCTGTCTTAGCAGACTCAGGCTCGTGTGCTGTGCTAAAATAGCGGATGCAATATATTCTCTGTATCGGTGCCCACCCCGATGACAACGAGCTCAATGTCGGCGGACTTGCCACGCGGCTACGGCGACGCGGCGACCAAGTGAAGTTCGTCTCCGTCACCAATGGCGACAAAGGCCACTTCGCCGACGAGTACAAAGCCGATCCGGAGAGCCTCGCCGCGCGGCGCTTGATTGAGGCGCAGAGTGCAGCGGCGGTGATCGGGGCCCGCTACGAGACTCTGGAGATCCACGACGGTGAGGTCTATGTGGATAAGCCCAGCACCGAGGCCATGGTGCGCTGCCTGCGCAGCTTTGGTGAGCCCGGCAAGGGCCCCGATCTGGTGCTCTTCAACCGCCCGCTGGACTACCACCGCGATCACCGGTACACATCGCAGCTTGTCTTAGACGCCACCTACATGCTCACCGTCCCGCTAATGTGCCCCGACACGCGTCACCTAGACCGCATGCCCGTCTTTGCCTACTGGTACGACGATTTTAAAGACATTCAGCCCTTTGTCGCGGAGATTCAAGTCCCGATAGACGACTGCCTCGACGAGAAAACCCACATGGTCTGCGCCCACGCCTCGCAGTTTTTTGAGTGGCTTCCCTATAATGCAGGCGTCCTGCACGAAGTCCCCGCTGACGAAGCAGGCCGCCAAGCCCGCGTCCGTGGTATCGTCGAGCGCCGTGGGGCCTACCGTGCCGAGCGATCTGTGGGAGCCAGAATCAACGGCGGCTCCTGCCAGCACGCCGAAGCCTTCCGCCTCTGTGAGTACGGTCGCCAGCCCGAAGGCGACGAGCTACGGCAGCTCTTTGCGCTCTGACTCTTTTTTCGGCTCGGATTCTTTAATTACCAATATCAGCTGTAGCGGAGACTGAGATGGGGGCGTAACTTTGGCAGCGGGAGCAGGACCACTGGAGATTGTGGGGTTGGCGTAGGTAGTGGTAGTAGCGCTGGGGGGCGTCTCCACCAGCGCGCCCAGTGCCTTCAGGCGCTCCAAAAGCACCTCGCGCCGATCTGGGGCCAGCCGCAGACTGAGCTCGGGTTGCTCCTCGCCCACGGTTACCGAGAGCTCCTCCGCTAGCTTATGGATGGTCTCCAAGGTCTCCGTGCGCTTACCTGCCGCGATAGTGAGCGTGTAGCTAGCGGGCACAGCCACTCGCCGAGCCGTAAGGGCTCTGAGCTGCTGAGAGCTATCTTGTGACTTCAGCTCCAGGGTTGCTTTTTTCGCATCCATGCTGTCTGCCACAGATGCAGATGCAGATGCAGATGCAGATGTAGGTGAACCTGTGTCTGCCTCTGCCTTATGTGTCCCAGGCTCGGGGATAGTGAGCACATTGGTTCTTGGTTTGACAGGTGCGATGGAGCGCTGAGAGTTAACCGGCGACTGTTGACTTGGCAGAGGCAAGGGAGTTGGAGCGGGAGTGGGTGTCGCTGCGGAGAGAGCGGGCGACGCTATCACTTGGGCCTCTTTTTGGGCCTCTGCGGGGGCTGCAGCGACTGCCGGTTGAGGCACGTTGTCGGCAAAAGCCTTGCTTTCCGCCACTGAGGCCGCTGGAGCCTCGCTCATGGCCTTATTGGCTACTTGCGGAGCAGGCGCACTCACTTTACTACTCTCGGGAACCCGCGCCCAGAGCCAGAAGGCGCAACCGGCGGCGAGGGCTCCTCCGAAGGCGAGCGGGCCGGGGCGTCGCCAGAAGGACAGGAGAGTGGGCCGTGGCTGGGGAGTCTCTGGGAGTGTGGCGAGGATGCGGGCACGAAGGGCATCGGAGAAGGGCGCGGGGGCAGGCAGTGCCTCGGTGAGCTGGGTCGAGAGCTGGCGCAGGGCCGCAAGCTCGCTCTGGCAGACCGGGCAGCTCAGTAAATGCTTGGCGACTGCCGCGTGGCGCATGGGAGCAAGCTCACTATCAAGATAGGCCTTCAGGTCTTCTTGTAGGGGACTCTGGCACTTAAGCATGGACGTAGCCTTCCAGCTGGACGCGCAGCTTGCGGAACGCGTGAAACAGCCGCGACTTGACCGTGCCCACAGGCACCCCCAGCGCTGTGGCACACTCGGTGTAGGTCAGCCCGTGCAGCTCATGGAGCACGACAATCTGGCGGTGCTCCTCGGTCAGCATGCCCAGCGCGGTCTCGAGGGTCTGAGCCAGCTCTTTGCGGGCAGCGGAGCGCTCAGGAGCATCGGTATCGGCGGCGGCCAGCGGGAGATCGTCGTAGGGGACGCTCTCTGGCTTCTGGCGGGCATGGTGTTTCAAGCAGTGGTTCATAGCAACCCGATAGATAAACGTCGAGAGGGCAGCGTCCCCCCGGAACTTGGGCAAGCTGGCGTGCAGCGCCACAAAGATTTCTTGGGTGAGATCGTCCGCATCGGCGTCGCAGCGGGCGTAGCGACGCGCGAGGCCACGAACCCGTCCACCGAACGTGTCCAGGAGCCAAGCAAACGCCGCCGTGTCCCCACGACGCAGTCCCGCGATCCAGCGGGCCTCCTCCGATTTCATCTTCGCCTCTTTTGTACCCGAAAATGGACAAAGGGTTCATGCCCTCCTCCCTAGTCCTCCTCCCTAGCCCTCCTCCCAACCCTGGGAGGAGGGTACAATAGGGTGCTATGTCCACCCTTCACCCCGTTTTAATCGCCGGGCAGTGGCGCGCCGCTGAGGCCCCCACCGCCACGTTCTCTGCCACCAACCCGACCACGGGCCAGGTTCTCACCGACGATGTCTATCCCGTC
>JAPLCP010000199.1 GCA_026392155.1 Armatimonadota bacterium
CTACAGTCCTGGATGGAGGAGGCGAAAGCCCCTGAAGCTGTCGGCGTTGGTCGGATTGTTGTTGTACCGGATCGCGCAGCGGTAGTTGACCGCGCCGCTGTAGTTCCAGGAGCCGCCGCGAAGTACCTTATACGAACCTGACGAAGCGCCCGTCGGGTTCGTTACGCTGCCAGGGCCATAAGCACCAAACCAGTCAGAACACCACTGCCACACATTACCCGACATATCCAACAACTCGGAGCCGTTCGAAAACCGCACGGCAAATACGCGATCTGAACGATCCACGGGAGCAGTACGACCCTTGCCGTTCGTTCCATTAACACATTTGCTACTGTCAAACGTATTGCCCCAAGGCCACTTCACATCCTTGCCACCTCCACGGGCCGCATACTCCCATTGCGCCTCACTGGGCAACACCAGCTCAAAGCCACTCACGCGAGAAGCCCAAGTACAGAAACCCTGAATGTCGTTCCAGCTTACGTTCACAATAGGATGATTTGAAAGCCAGCCCCACGAAGGCGCAGACGGCATAGAACCACCGCCAACACGCGCATACTCCGCCCAAAGCTCCTGAGGAACCAGCGTACGACTAAGCCAAAAGTCTGTAAGCGTCACACGATGCACCGGCTTCTCGTCACTGTCGCCATCACTGCTCCCCATATTGAAGCTACCACCGGGTATCGGCTGCAGCTGCTCCAGATACGCCGCAAGCTGGGGACAGCCCCCACTACGCGCTTTGCTGGCGGCGGTGGCGAGCTTGCCTTTACTGCTTGAGGCAGAGTTGGACAGGGGGTTGGGCTCTAGGGCAAGGGCGACCTCAAGTGCTTTTCCTCGTTCCAGGGTGGTGGTGCCTCTCTTGCTAAGGAACCCAGGAGCACTGGCTTCGATGCTCACCTTGCGGCTTGCGGTGCTCAGATCTTCTTCGTACGTGCCGCTGGTCACAGGCTTGCCATCCACACTCACGACAGCACCTATGGGAAGCCCAGAGAAAATCAGGCGGGCCACCGTGCTCTCTGGCTCAAAGTCACCTTTGCGACCGTCTCTCCCTGCCAGAAACACCTGACCTTGCAGTGCGCCATCTTCACGAGGAAGCTGCGTGCCACCGCTCTTTTTCACCACCGCATTGCGAGTCTCGATAAACACATCCTCAAGGCGCAAGCCAGGACGAACGAGGTTACGGATCAGCTCTTGTGTGTACAGTGAGTTGGCACCACTAGGGTTTGCAGAGGCCACCTCACCAGGGGACGCGGCAAAGGAGATCAAGGTTCCCACCAAGCTACGCGCCACCACGGCGAGCCCCTTGCTCCCCTGCGACTTACTTGCCATGGGAAAGGGGTTATCCCGGCAGGCATCCAGAATCACCAGGTTGAGCTGCCCCTCCGACTTGCCCAGTGTGTCCAGTACCCGGCGCAGTCCCACGCACTCGTCGGGGAGATCCTCAGCACCGGTCAAGCGGGCGTTCTGGATGGGAATCAGGTAGTTCTCCCCCGCTACCGCGGCTCCATGGCCTGAGTAGTACACCAGCGCAACGCAACCAGGGGCCGCTTCGATCTGGGCCCGGAACTCACGGAGCTTGGCGAGCATCGTCGAGCGGGAGAGGTCTATCCCCTTGGTCACGGTGAAACCAATCTGTTTAAGAGCCGCCTCCATTGCATTAGCGTCGTTAATAATGTTCGGAAGAGGGTTATTCTCGTAGTTTTGGTTGGCAAACACCAGCGCTACCCGTTTCTGGGTTTGTGACAAAGCCAGGGCATCCAGCGGCAGGGCGAATATACCCAGTGCGGAGAGAGATAAAAAGTATTTTCGGTTCATGAGCTTTTACTATTTTATTGCACCGTGAAGAACTGGACGGTGGCCTGGATCACACCACTGCTGGCGGGGAGCGGGGTGAAGGTGGCCTGGGTGACGCCGCCGCCTCCGGGAATGGTGCGGGCGGCGACACCGAGGGTCTTGCCCAGTGCCTGGCTGAAGTCGCTGACTCCACGGGCGACCACACCGAGGCTCTTGCCGGTGGGGTCTTGCCTAAACTCGGCGACACCGGGAAGGTTATTGGCGATTCCCTGCGGCGTGAGCACGGCGATGACGGTCTCGCGACCCGGAACGCCCTGAGCCTGGATCTTGAAGGGGTCGCTGAGATCACCGATGGTCACGAGCTGCCCAGCCTTAACCTGGTTGTTCTGCACGAAGTTATTTGGGAAGAGCAGCGAGACGGTGCCTGTCGAGTCGATGTTGTAGATCGTCAGGAAGCCGTCGCGATCGGAGCGAACGCGGATGGGTACTTCCTCGCCGAACTTGTAGGTGCCTCCAGGGCCACGGTCCACGGAGATGGAGAGGCCACGGGTGGACAGTGCCTGCGTGAAGTTCAGGATGGGGTCCAGCGGGGTGAACGCTTTCTGCGGGGTCTGAGTGGGTGCGGCAGCGGTCACAGCGGTCACTTGTGGCTGGAGGGCGAGGCGCTCGCCCGTGAGCTGGCCGTGCATGCGGTCGGCGAGCTGCTGGGTGACGAAGTCTAGGTCGGAGAAGAGGCCGGTGATGTCCTCTTTTATCCGCCGCTTCTCCTCGGTCAAAACAATAGTCAGCTCGCCATCTTTGCGGATGATCTGGCCCTTGAGAATGGCGTCCGCATCCGTGCTCACACGAGCGATCTTGATGAGCGGGCTACGCGAGAGCCAGAAAATCAGGTTCTGGCGAACCCGGTCCATGAGATGCTGATCGTCGCAGGTAATCGCCCCGATATGCACCGAGGTCAGCTTCGCCGTGGCGGAGATCGCGCCACTCTTCCCGCGCTCAATCTTTCGGGTCGGAGGGACGTAGTCGCCCAGGCGGGTCTCGCTCACGAGGTCGCCGAAGTACTGCTCCCAGGCATCGCGCTTAAAGCCCCCGTTCTTCGCTTCGAGCTGCCCAAAGCCCAGGGTTTCCAGGCGCGTGCTCTTGCCAATACGGCGCTGGAACTCCGCCACCGAAAGCCCCACATCCGCGGCGGCCTGCTCGACGGACATGCTGCCATCGTTGTCGAGGTAGTAGCGCGCAAGCTTGATCACCGGCTCATCGGAGGGCTGGCAGATATCGGTGCCAAGCTTCTTGAGTGCGGTCTGGAAGCGGTCGATATCGGACTTGAAGGCGGTCTGGAGAACATCCTGAGGCTTGTAGAGCGCCTGGGCATGGTCGATGTCAAATGTGGCCTTGAGGATTGTGTCCAGGTGCGGACGGACTTGATCCGGAAAGGTACGCATCCCCTGCGAGTGGCACCCAATACAGGAGAGCCCGTTGGTGACAATGGGGTCTTTGCCGGGCGTGTCGAGATCGCGCACGATATCACTGGGCGCCGTGTCCAGGCGTCGCCCCTGCCGATCCGCGATGAAGTAGGCTTGCAGGCCATTGGGCAGATTGAAGACAAACTCGCCGCCGTCCTCGCGGAAGTCCACCGGGTTGAGGAAGATATTCTGGCGGTCTTGGTTGCCCCCAAAGTCGTAGCTCTTCCAATACGCTCCGTAGAGTGAGCGGTGGCGCTCGGCGACACGGTTGTTGCGGGAGACACCGGACTGGCGGCGGCCCGCACGGATGGCTTTCTCCTGCTCGATATTGCCCTTCACATCCACCCCGAGCTTCTTCTCCAGCGCATCTACCGTCGTGGGAAGATCGAGAATCTCGTGGTAGAGCGGCGGGACACTGGCCGTGGCGGCGAACCAGTCCACGCGGACATAGGGGAACGAGGCCCCGGAGAGTGCCCGGATGCTGGTGGCTTGGGCGCTGGCCTCGCGGGGGAGCAGGCCGTAGGGGTTAGCGCCAACAATGCGCTGCCAGAGCTCCGGCGTCCAGTCCACGGAGCGCAGGTCGAGACGCTGGAGTAGGTTCTCCGGCCCTAGGGTCTTGGTAAGCACCAGGTCTGGGCTCCAGGAGAGCGAGTTAATAAGCTTATCGAGCGCCACGCGGTAGCCTGCGAGGTCTTCGTCGCTTATCTCTGGGTTGCGGTAGAGGTTGGCGAGGCTATAGTAACGAAGATACGGTCGGTCGCGCTCGTTGGCATCTTCTAGGTCGCGGACAATCGCCTTGAGTAGCTCTTGCTCGGGCACGTTGCGGCGTACCTTGGGCTTGGCCGCCGTGGGCGTAGGGGCAGGCGTACCTTCTGCGGCCACCACGGTTGCGGCGGCACTGGCGTTCTGTGCACCATCGAGGATCCACTGGCGCACGGTGGCTTTGTCTGAGTCGGAGAGAGCAGGCAGCGGCTCCGGTGGCATCTGCTTGCTGCTACGATCCGCGACCTTTCCGAGAATAAACTGCAAGCCCAGGGAGGCATCCGGGTCGCCGCCGACAAAGTAGCCCTTCTTGATCATGTCGCGGTGGTTGCCCGCATCGAAGAACTGGCTCCCATTGTGGCAGGCCCCGCAGTTCTTCTTAATGATCCCGAGGGCTTTGGTCGCGGTCGCGCCTTTATCAGCGCTCCCACCACCGACCTGCGCCAGCGCCTTCGGTGCCGCCGCGGTTGTTGCACTAGGCTCTGTCAGCCCGTCGGCGATCCACTTGGAGAAGAGCGCCTGCTCTGCTGGGGTGAGGGGCTTGGCAGGCTCTGGTGGCATGGGAGCGTCCTTGCTCTGAATGCGCTCCAGCGCCATCGAGCCCTTGGGGTCTCCTGCCTTGAGGAGGCCCTTCTTCACCAGGCTCTGGTAGTTGGTGGCATCGAAGGCAAGCTTCCCATCGGGCTTATGGCACGCCGCGCACTTGGCCTTCAGCAGCGCCACTGCCTTCTTCGCCGTCTCTGCCTTCGACTCCTGGCGGGGCACAAACCCCGCCGCACTCAGCCCCAACAGTGCCACCGGCACTAGCACACCCATCCCCATTTTCCAGCGAACCATGTATTCTTACCTCTCAAACGCCACTCTCTGCGCTCGTAAAACGCCACCAGCCCCACTTTTGTGACAGCCTCCGTACAATCAAAAAACGAAAAGCACGGCACTACGTTCCTGGATGGAGGAGACGAAAGCCCCAGATGTTGCTCGCGTTGGTCGGATAGTCGCTGTCCCGGTACGCGCAGCGGAAGCCGTCCGCGTCTTCGTCGACCCAGGAGCCGCCCTTTAGGTAGCGACTAGCGCTATTCGGGCCATCGCTGCACCACTGCCACACGTTACCCGCCATATCAGACAGGCCATGGCTGTTCACGAAGATATTGTTGCGACGTTTAACGGGTGCAGTACCTTTATCTTTGCTGGTAGGAGTAAACCACAACTGATCCGAAGGCGCAGCATTGCCCCAAGGGTACTCAATATTTCTACCACCATCGCGAGCGGCGTACTCGAACTCAGCGCTCGTAGGCAAGCGACCACCCGCCCAAGTCGCAAACGCACTAGCCTCGTTCCAGTCCACATTCACCATGGGATGATCGTCTATCCAGCCCCAAGAAGGCTTATCCTTTGGCATGCTCTTACCCGTCGCCGCGCAATACGCTTTCCACTGAGCCACCGTAACAGGAGTTGCATCCATCCAGAAGTCTGCAATCGTGCCGTTGCCAGGGACAAAACACATCTCTGCGTTGCCCTTGCGCGTCTTGCGAGCACCCTTGACCTTGCCAGCCGGAACTACAGGGTCGGGGATAGGCTCGGGCTCAAGACGCGCATCGAACTCAAGGTTTTCGCCGCGCTTGATGGTCGTGCGACCACCTTTGGCTTTGAAGCCGGGTGCCGTTATCACCACGGACACGGACTTGCTGGCTTC
>JAPLCP010000044.1 GCA_026392155.1 Armatimonadota bacterium
GGCTGGGGTCGTGCGGCAGGCATAGACGTCGCTGCACTGGCAGGAGGCGCACTCGCCGCCGTTACCGCCGCACCACAGATATTACAAAACCGTGCCATCGCGGGCGCTTCCGTCCCGCATGCTTTACACCGAGCCATGATTACTTACTCCTAAAGAGACAGTGCCCCTACTTATAGGGACGAAAAAGTAGGGGCTTTAGTTTCGGGTAGGCAGAGATATTTTTAGATACTCTTCCAGAGACGGCTGTCCGACGAGCTCTTCACCGCATCCAGCACTTTTTGGCACTTAAGGCCATCGTTGAAGTTGGGGTGGAACTCCGCGCCCGTGTCCCAAGCCTGGAGCATGTCGTGGATGAGGTTGATGAACGTGTGCTCATAGCCGATGATATGCCCGACAGGCCAGTAGTTACCGGTGTAGGGATGACTGCCATCCGTGGTCTGGATCGTGCGGAAACCCTTCAGCTCCGCGGGATCGTCGTGGTTGTAGTACTCCAGCTCGTTCATGCGCTCCATATTGAAGACAATCGAGCCTTTGCTGCCATTGATCTCGAACTTATTGTGGTTCTTGCGTCCCGCCGCCAGGCGGGTCGCCTCAAAGGTCCCCACAGCCCCGTTGGCAAAGCGCGCCAAGAAGATCGAGCTATCGTCCACGGTCACATCGCCCATCTGGTCGCTGGCTTTCCCTCCGAGCCGGTCGTCGGACTCGGCAAGAATGGGTCGCTGCTTGATAAACGTGTCCATCATGCCACAGACCTCAGTAATATCACCGACTAAGTAGTGCGCCATGTCGATGGAGTGGGCCACAAGGTCGCCATGGGAGCCTGAGCCCGCGATATCGCCCTGTAGGCGCCAGACGATCGGGAAGTTGGGGTCGATGATCCAGTCCTGCAGATAGACGCTACGCCAGTGGTAGATCTTGCCCAGGACACCGTCTTGGATCATCTGCTTGGCCAGCTTGACCGCCGGGACACCACGGTAGTTGAAACAAGTGGCATTGCGCACTCCCGCTGCGTTTACCGCATCGCACATCAGCTCCACTTTCTCTATGGAGCTTGCCAGTGGCTTCTCACAGAAAACCATCTTTCCCGCTTTTGCCGCTGCGATCGCAATCTCCACATGAGTGTCGCCGGGCGTGACAATATCAATAATGTCAATATCATCGCGCTCTACCAGCTTGCGATAATCCGTCTCGTAGCTCTCAAACCCAAACTTCTCAGCGGCAGCCTTCACTTTCTCCTCAGAGCGCCCACAGAGCGCCTTCAGCACGGGCTCGATGCCGAGCTCGGGGAAGAAGCGGTGCAACTGACGGTAGGCGTTGCTGTGCGCCTTACCCATAAACTGATACCCCACCAGACCGATACGAACTTGCTTTGCCATCTTTTTTATGTCCTCAGAAAAGTACAAACTTTTGAAGCCCTATTCGGGGCGACAGGCCAAATTTCCTCCTCGAACCCACCCGGGGTGGGTTCAGGTGGGCTAGAACCCGGTGAGGGCGGGGAGGTTGATGGTGAAGCCGACTTGCTGGTTCTGGCTGCGCCAGGTAAGGCGCGGCTCGATGGTCTTGCCGCGCCAGCCGAGGGCGATCTCCTGGTCGAAGATTTGGCGGGTGCGCAGATCCCAGCGGCCCATCAGGGCGACTGTCAGGCTGCCCAGTTGTGTTTGGCCTCGGAGCTGTGCTTCACTGAGGGCTTCAAGCGTGTCAAAGAGAAACGGGGACTTCCCCTGGGCACGGCGCAGGGCTACGCCGCCACTCAGGCCAGTCTGAGGAGTGAAGCCATAGTCGGTGGAGAGGCGTAGCTCGGAGATACTGTAGTGGTTATGGGAGTAGCGCTGCTCGATCTGGCGCAGGAGAGCGTGTGCCTGACTGTGAGGGCTTAGCCGGATGCGGGGTGCTTCCCAGGCCAGCGAGCCGATCAGCCGATCCGCTTGCACGTGCTTACCAGAGCCATCCAGAAACGTCTCACGCGCCGGGCCTCCGCCCAGTGTTGCAAGCCAGCCGCCCTCCCCCTTGCTCCCGGGTATCCGCCCCGTCAGCACCGCCTCAGGGAGGCGTGAGCGGAGCAGAAACGCCCCGCGCCGCACGAACTCGCGATTCGATTCAGCGGTTGCTTCCAGAGCCAAGGTCGGCTTGCTCTGCAAAGGCAAGGGATCTAGCACGGCAGGCGCACTCAGTGCCTGCGCGTAGCGGCGCAAAGAAAGATCAGGAGCAACCGGAGGTCGGGCGATAATAAAAGGCCGCACGCGCTCCTCAAAGCTGCGCTCTTTCTGGGTGGCATTGCGCACTCCCGTGAAGAGATTGGGCTCCTCAGACTCAGGAGAAGTCGGCTGACCGAGAAGCTCTTTTCGCGCCGTCGCCAGCACGTTCCAGCCTTGGAGTGTGGTGGACTCGACGATAAAGGTCCCCGGGGCGCCTCCCACGGGCGCGAACGGCAGGCGTACCCCTACCACCACACCTGAGACGCGCGACGTTCGGTAGATAATGGGCAACACCAGGCTCTGCTCCTCGCGTTTTCTATCGTAGCGCGGGGTAACTCCCAGCCGTGGCAGGGTGATCAGGCGGTTGCCCAAAACCCGGACGGTCGCGTTCTCAAAAAACAAGCGCCCACTTCCCGGCTGTGAGCGTAGCCGATCCGCAGAGAGTTCGAGCTCGCCCTTGGGATCGGGGCCGGGCACAAAAAGCAGACGGCGTGCCTCCGCGCCCGTCTCACTGGAGACACTAAGCGTCTTCCCCGCGATATACAGGACCGGTGAGAAGAGCTTTGCGTCGGTGAAGTAAAAGCCAAAACCGTCTTTGCTAACCGAGCGTGCCGCCATGTCCAGCCCGGTGATCTTGAGGTCTTTCCCTTCAACTCGCTCTGTCCCAAGCTTCGCGGCGACACTGCCCTCCGCGAGCAGGGTCTTGTCTTTCACCACATAGCTCGCCTTCCCCGACGAAAGCTTTAAGTCTCCCCAGACAAACGAAAACTCCCGATCCCAGCGCAGCTCTTTGGCCGAGAGCGACGAAAAGTTCGAGAGCACAAACGGCGGCAGTGGCGCTGGAGTCTGTGGCGGCGGTTGATCCATACTCCTCATGATAGCATGCCTTTTATGCAGACCATGAGCTTCGAGAACTGGGTTCGTGCCTGGTTCGATCACCCCGACGATTGGGACTGGATACGAGGGGAATTTCCTGAGATCTCCAACACCGATACGCTTGCTTTTGCAACGCACCTCTTCACCCATGCCGGTGAGCTTCTTCAACCTTACTCGAATACCCAGGTGGGCAAAGGGCTCCATAGGCTAATTTGGGAAGGAGACTCGCCACTCACAGCCCTCTTCAACCTGGAATTACCACGCACCGAGTGTCGAACCTGCCTTAAGAGTATCTATCGTGTCTATAAAGAAGTCTTTGCCACTCGTTGCCCTGAGCTTCTAAGCCAGAAAACGAGAGATGAACTCCATCATGTTTGCTTTATGTGGTGGGACATCTTCCCACTCTACAAAAATGCCCGAACAGAGCTAAACAGTGCCGTCCTCGACGTTCTGGAGCGAGCGCTAGCCTTGCCGCATCTCGCCTGTCAGGAGAGTGCTCTTCACGGCTTAGGACACTGGCAAGGTGCCGACCCGAAGCGTGTACAGGGCATTATTGACGCGTTTCTGGCCACAAAAGGAGCACGTCTCCCGGAGCTGGTTTCCTATGCTCAGACGGCGCGTCGCGGGATGGTTTTGTAGCTACCGGGAACAGATTCGGGCTTTCAGGTATATCAGGAGCATGGAATACCGATTTTTAGGGGCCTCTGGCCTCAAGGTGCCCGTTCTGAGCTTTGGCACCGGCACGTTTGGTGGCAGCGGCGCGTTCTTTGAGGCGTGGGGCGCGAGCGATGTGGCGGAGGCGACGCGGCTAGTGGACATCTGCCTCGACGCGGGCCTGACGATGTTTGACTCTGCGGATGTCTACTCGGGGGGCAAGGCGGAGGAGATTCTGGGGCAGGCGATCAAAGGCCGCCGCGATAAAGTCCTGATCTCGACCAAGGGCGGCTTTCGCACGGGGCCAGGGCACAACGAGACCGGCTCGTCGCGCTTTCACTTAATGGAGACGATCCACAATAGCCTGCGGCGGCTCGGCACGGACTACATTGATCTGTTCCAGCTCCACTCTTTCGACGCCTTCACGCCCGTCGAAGAGACACTCCAGACTCTTGATGGCTTTGTGCGGGCGGGCAAGATTCGCTACGTCGGCTGCTCAAACTTCTCGGGCTGGCATTTAATGAAGTCGCTGGCGGCGGCGGAGAAGTACGGCCTACCGCGCTACGTGGCCCACCAAGCCTATTACTCCCTCATTGGCCGCGACTACGAGTGGGAGCTGATGCCGCTGGGGCTCGATCAGAAAGTAGGAGCCGTGGTCTGGAGTCCGCTAGGCTGGGGCCGCCTGACTGGCAAGATCCGCCGTGGCCAGCCACTCCCGGAGAGCAGCCGCTTGCAGTCGAAAGTGGTCGTGGACAACGGCCCACCCGTGGACGATGAGTATCTCTACGGCGTGGTGGACGTGCTGGATCAGCTCGCCGAAGAAACAGGCAAGACCGTCCCGCAGCTCGCGCTCAACTGGCTCTTACAGCGCCCCACGGTCGCGACTCTGGTGGTCGGGGCACGCAATGAGGAGCAGCTGAAGCAAAACCTCGGAGCGGTCGGCTGGAACCTGACGGGCGAGCAAGTCGCGCGTCTGGATGCCGCCAGCAACAAGACCAAGACCTACCCCTACTGGCACCAAGATGGGTTTGATCGGAACCCATTTCCGACGTAGCGGGCGGCTAAAGCGGCCTGTTGCTACTCCGGCAGCGCCTTGCCCCGGGTCTCCGGGGCAAGGGAGAGGCCGATAAAACCAAAGATATAGACACAGGCCACGATCGCGGCAGCAGTTCGCAGGCCCGCCGACGGATCGCTAGCACTCTTGAAGGTATCGGCGAGCTTGCCGAGATAGAACGGGGCAAGAGCGGCCAGAATGCGGGCACAGTTGTAGCAGAAACCCACTCCGGTCGAGCGCAGGCGGGTGGGAAAGAGCTCGGGGAAGTAGACTGCGTAGGCAGCAAACGGGGCCAAGGCGCACAGCCCCATGATAAAGGCCCAAGTGAAGGCACTGGTACTATCATGAACAAAGTGAAAAGTGCCCTGAACGGAGAGAAACGCCAGAATAAGCGCGATCAGAAGGGCTGGTTTGCGCCCGATGCGCTCACTCACCCAAGCGTAGCCGATCATTCCAATAAAGGCTCCACTTTGTTGCACCAGAGTGACATTGCTCTTGAGCAGGATCAGCTCGCGCCCCTTGATATCGGGGAAGGCAAAGCCCAGTAAGTCGGGGAGCCAGAACCCCACGCCCCAGAGCCCACCGACTCCAGCAAGAGCGAGTAGCGTCCCCGCAATCGTGTTGCGGCGCAGTACCGGATCGGAAAACAGCCCCGCCACCGAGCCCATTGCCAGATTTTCTTGCTGTGCTTTCTCTTTCGCATCCTCCCAGGAATCGGGCTCTTTGACGACGCGGCGGATGAAGAAGACCAACAGCGCCGGGAACGCTCCGATAAAGAACGCCACGCGCCAGTAACCCACGCCAGTGTCGCTGAGTGAGCGTGTGATGAGTGCTGCGAGCATATTGCCCACCGCGGAGAGCGCCTGAAGAGTTCCTAGCGCCATCGGACGGGAGCGACTCGGGAAGACCTCAGCTACCAGAGAAGCCCCGGCGGCAAACTCCCCGCCCACCCCGAGCGCGGTAAAGAAGCGACAGACGGCATAGAGATAAGGATCGTGCACAAAACCATTAAGCCCCGTGAAGCCTGCATAGATCAGCACGGTGATCGCCATGGTTCGTGCGCGGCCAAACTTATCCCCAAGCGCCCCAAAGATAAACCCGCCGACTGCCCAGCCGATTAGAAAGATGGCGGTTAGCTTCCCACTCCAGTCAGCGACGAGCTCCTTGGGGGCGTCCTTCCCGAGAATGTCCACCAGTGATGACTGTCGCACCTGATTGAAGAGGTTCTGATCCATCGTATCGAAGAGCCAGCCGAGCGCGGAGACGCCCAGCACGATCCAGGCATAGCGCGGCACTCCTTGCCACCACTTCTGTTTTTTGTCGTCGTTGCTCAGGGTGCTCATTTGGCAAGCTCGACTTTCGGCGGGGTGGCCCAGGCGTTGAAGCTCTCGGCGATCTTGGCGGCGCGGGTGTCGCCTTTGTGGAAGAGAACGCGGTAGGCA
>JAPLCP010000184.1 GCA_026392155.1 Armatimonadota bacterium
CCGCTCGCAGTGAGTCCACCGCAAGCAAGACGATATTGGTATGTTTTTTCATGTGTTACGTCCTTTCGTCGGGGCCTGAAAGTCCCCGCCTATGCCGCCTTCGGCGAAGCGGGCCGAGCCCACAGAGACAGATTCGGTGCGGCCTCGGGCCGCTTCGCGAAGTGAGGAACGAACGGAGCGGCCCAGACGGGGACTTTCAGGCCCCGGATAAAACGCCCCCGGATAAAACGCCCCGATCATAGCGCCACCCGTCGCCCCTCACGGGCGCTTTCGTAGGCGGCGAGGCACATCTCAGCGCTAATTTTCCCATCGCGGGCGGTGATGCTCGGCGGATTGCCTGCCTTGAGGTTGTCGAGAAAGGGGCGCGGGATCGCGGCGAGGCGCTCGCCGTGGTTGGCGGGCAGGGGGTAGTCGAATGTCTCCCACTTGCCCGTGCTCTTGCGAAAGAGCTTCAGCGCGACCGCATTTTCCGGCGCGTGGCCCACGGAGACGCCATCATCGTAGTTCTGGATAATCACGCCCTCGTCGCCGTAGATCTCGCAGGTGTTCTCACTCGCCAGGGTCACGGAGCTATTGAAGAGCACGCCCATCGTCCCGGACTCCCAGCGGTAGAGCGCGATCCCGGTGTCGTCGGGGGCGACCGTGGTGAGGATATTGTCGATCTCGGCCATGACACTCACGGGCTTGCCGAGCAGCCAGTAGAGGAAGTCGGCGGCGTGGACGGCATCATCGAAGAACATCCCGACATTGGCGAGCGGATCGATGTGCCAGGCGCTTGGGCCGGTGGTGATCGTCGGGTTGAACAAAAAATTAATGCAGTGTCGGCGCCGCAGCGAGCCGATACGCCCCACCGCGCCCTCATCAATCCACTTCTTGATCTGCTGGTTCAGCGGGTCGCAGCGCATCTGGAAGGCCATCTGGAAGTGCACGCCGCTTTTCTCGACCGCCTCGATCATCCGGTCGCAGTCTTCCAGCGTGGTGGCCATGGGCTTTTGGCAGAGGATGTGCTTGCCTGCCGCCGCCGCCGCAACCGTCAAGTCCGCGTGCTTATTGGTCTCGCTGGTGATGATCACCGCATCGATGTCCGCACGGCTCACCAGCGCTTCGTAGCTGCTCTCGAACTCCATCCCGTAGCGCTCGGCGGCCTCGCGGCCCCGCGCCTCGTTGTCGTCCCAGCACGCCACTAAAATGGCATCATCGAAGGTCTTGATCTTATTGCAGTAGGCATGGATATGTCCATGCGCAAAACTCAGCACACCGAGTCGGAGGGTCGTCGTAGACATTTGCTCTGTGTTGTACCCGAAATCCAAGAGAGGACGTTAGGCCGTTGCTGTCGAAAATATAGGACAATCTTGACTTCCACTCCACGACGAATCTTTGGGCGCCAGATTTTTGGCACCGGGCCGCTGACGATCCATGTCCACCGGCATCTCTTCACGGGGACGCTCGCGCCGCACGACCACGACTTCCTCGAAGCCGTGCTGATTTTATCAGGCACGGGGACACACCACACGGCTCAGGGAGATACCGCACTTCTGCCAGGCCATGTGCTCTTTCTGCGCCCCGGCACCTGGCACGCCTATCTGGACTGCGAGGAGCTGGACTACATCAACTGCTGCTTTGGTGCCGAGCTGCTCCGTGGCGTTCTCGACGAGCCACTCCTGACCCGGACGGCTAGTACCGTGCTCCAGCCAGACGATCTTGACTTCTGTCTTCGCACTTTGGAGAGTATCGAGCGCTCCCAGAGCGGCCTGGAGCGCCTTGGCTACTTGCTGGTCTTTCTCGCCCGCCTCGCCGAGCAAGTTCCCCCCGAGACGGTGGCCCATACGCCCCATCCCAGCACAGCTCTCATCAAGTCCCAGCTCGAAGAGGCGCTTTCGCGTCCGTGGACCCTCACCGAGCTGGCCGCGCTCGCCTATCTAGAGCCCACGTATTTTGTCCGTCGCTTCCGTGCTGACACCGGCCTGCCTCCGATGGCCTGGCTCGCCCGGCTGCGCGCCGAGCGCGCCGCCACGCTACTGCTACAAACCAACCTCTCCGTCCAAGAGATCGGGGAGCGCGTCGGCTGGAGCGACCTGAGCTACTTCGCCCGCCGCTTCCGCGCCCACTTCGGCTGTAGCCCCAGCGCCTACCGTGTCCGCTTGGGCCAAGCCAACGCCACCAGCGCTGGGCTGGCCTACTCGCGCTAATCCCCCCGGTTGGAGTCCCCCCGATCAGAACGAGGGGACTGGAGAGCTAAAGCTACGAAGGGCAACCCAGAGGGTACCCGGCCCATAGATCGGAATATTCTGTATGGCCGGGACGGCCTTTGTAGCCGAAGGCTCTCCAGTCCCGCCGCTCCAACCGGCGGGAGCTCTACGGAGTGGGGGCTTTGGGCTTGCGAGCGGGGCGCTTGTACTCGCTCTTTTTCTTGTAGCCCAGCGCCTGGTACTCATCGGAGTCTTTGCCATACTGTGCGGCGACTTGCTCACTCACACCCAGCATAAAGGCATGGTACTCCCGCTCCATCGCATCGGTGTGGTCTCGTACGGCGGCAAGCTCCGCCTCTTTTTGTAGCTCCGCTGTCCGCGCCGCATCCAGCGCATTGCGTTTCGCTTCAGCCTGCGCCTTTGAGTAGGCCGCGTTTGCGGGCTGGTAGTCCGTGAAGGTCTTGAGAATCTCTAGGTTGTCTCGATCTTTTTGCACCACCGGCGGTGCGAGCCGATTCTGTTTTGCCATACGCTGAGGGTCTCCTTAAATGCCCCTCAGTGATGCGACACGCGGATATATCCCAAGGTTGCAGTGCCCAATCCTAGTTTTTCCGTGATGCATCCGAGGCTTCTTGGGCCGTCTCCCCGAGAGGCAATGACTGATCTTAAGAAGCCTATGATGCGTCCCTATGTCTCTGTGATGCGTCACATCATTTCTGTGATTCATCACAAGAAAAGTGGGATATGTCCGAGGCGTGTTGTGTTCAGGGAAGGGTTTGCTCAAAGGCCGAGAGTTCTTCAATTGTGTAGTCCCAGGGCCAAGCGACATTTTTCTCATGCTGATGTTTCCAAAAGAGCTGAGAAAGATCGCTAAAAATGAGAGGGCGAGTCACTTCGATTTCCTTGCGTTTTTGTCGATTTTCCGACTTCGTAAATCTGTGATGGTTAGAATCGCGCTCAAAAAGCGCCCAGCGATAGAGTGCTTCTTTGGAGATACGTGGATGGGGATCACAGGTAATTCTCTCCAGGAGAGTCGCATTGGAAAAATCAATCATGCCTTCCACACACTGCAGAGCAGCCCAGCGACTCAGATAACAAGGACTCTTTAGAAGTTTCTCGTGAAGCTCCCACCCTTCCACAGCTCTTGTCCAACAGGCTTCCCGAATCAGAGTTGGCATCAAGAGAGGGTCAGTATCGCGAAAACGAAGGAAGGCAGCATGGAAGACTTCTTTATACCCCAGCATATTGGCCCGCATCGCGTCCACCAGAATATTACGCTCCGAGGCGACGCTATTCAAAAGCCGCTCGCGCATAATCCGGGTAAGCTCACTGGCTTCCAGAGCTTCCTGAATTTTTGGGACAAGAGCTAGTTTGGTCTCAAGTCCATCACGGAGAAAATAACGAGCACTGGAGAGTTCCTCAAGAGAGAGTGGCTGCTGAAAACAGAGGATCAGTTCCTGAATGGTATTGTCAATCCCAAATTTGACATAGGTGTTTGTTGCTGTAATCTTGTCTGTCCCCAAATAGTTGCGAATCTGATTACGTAGTTCTGTGCTCATGCTCGCTCTATCACTCCAAAGTAGACAAAAGAAAAAGGCCAGAGGCAATCGCCCCTGACCTCAAAATCTCGCTCAAATCTCTGTCTCCCCTCCTTTCCCCTTCCTCCCAGGATTGGCACCCAGAGGGTACCCGGGGGCTGGGGGAGGAGGGCTTCTAGGAGGAGGGCTACTGGCACGCCTCGCACTCTTCGCCGTTGCGCATGGCCTCAATTGAGCAGGCGATTTGCTCCGCTTCGGTAAAGACCTTCTTGGCGGCGGCTGCCTCCGCGACGGCGGCGTTGGAGCCGGTCTCGCGCATCTTGAGAGAGACGGTGGCCTTCTCAATATTGCTCGCGCCCAGCGTTCGCAGGTAGTACGTCGTCTTGAGGCCTGCGTGCCAGGCGTAGCGATACATGTGCGAGAGAGCCTTCATGTCCGGCGTGCCTAAGAAGAGGTTCAGCGACTGGCTCTGGTCAATCCACTTCTGCCGACGAGCACCGGCGTCAATCAGCGCCTCGAAGGGAATCTGGAACGCCGTCAGGTACTTCTGCTTGATCCACTCCGGAATCTCCTCGATATTGTGCAGATCGCCATCGAAGTACTTGATCTGGTCCACGACCTCCTGGTTCCAGAGGTTGGCCGCCTTGAGATCGCGCACCAAGAACGAGTTGAGCACCACAAAGTCACCCGACAGGTTCGACTTCACAAAGAGGTTCTTGTACATCGGCTCGATACAGGGCGACGTTCCCATGATATTGGCGATGGTTGCTGTGGGGGCGATGGCCAGCACATTGGAGTTGCGCATGCCCTGCGCCTGGATCTTGCTGCGGAGCGCCGCCCAGTCTAGCTTGCCACCCCGGGCAACTTTAATCTCGACCCCGCGCTCTTTTTCCAGCAGCTCGATGGTATCGGGAGGAAGGATCCCACGATCCCACTTGCTCCCCTTGAAGCTAGAGTACGCCCCGCGCTCTGCCGCCAGGTCGCTGGATGCCTCGTAGGCGTAGTAGGCGATGGCCTCCATAAACTCATCGTTGAACTCGATGGCTTCCTGCGAGGCAAAGGGGATGTCTTTCTTGTAGAGCGCGTACTGAAGCCCCATCACGCCCATCCCAACCGGTCGGTGGCGCTTGTTAGACGTCTCCGCAGGCTTGGTGGGGTAGTAGTTGATATCGATCACGTTGTCGAGTGCCCGCACCGCGATCTGAATAGTTTCTTTTAGCTTGATATGATCGATATTTCCATTTGCATCAAGATGATTATCGAGAATAACAGATCCTAAGTTGCAAACAGCAGTCTCTTCTGGCCCTGTATTTAACGTTATCTCAGTACATAAGTTACTACTATGTATAACTCCGACATGATCCTGGGGTGAGCGGACATTACACGGGTCTTTGAAGGTGATCCACGGATGGCCGGTCTCGAAGATCAGCTTGAGCATCGCCTTCCAGAGCTCGATGGCCTCGACTTTCTTGCCACTGAGCTTGCCCTCGTCCACCAGCTTCTCGTACTCTTCGTAGCGCTTCTCAAAAGCCGAGCCAAAGAGATCGTGCAGGTCAGGGACATCGGAGCTGCGGAAGAGAGTCCACATCGCGCGGGCCTCCATGCGCTTCATGAACAAGTCAGGAATCCAGTTTGCCGTGTTCATGTCGTGCGTGCGGCGGCGCTCATCGCCCGTATTTTTTCGCAGCTCTAAGAAGTCAAAGATATCGTTGTGCCAAACTTCAAGGTAAGCACAGCCAGAACCAGCCCTCTTTCCCCCTTGATTGACAGCCACAAGCTGATCATTATGCATTTTAAGGAAGGGAATCACGCCTTGTGACTCTCCATTAGTCCCTTTAATGTGACTTCCGGTTCCACGGACGGCTGTCCATGACCCGCCGAGGCCTCCAGCCCATTTGGAAAGGAATGCATTCTCTGCAATACCACGAATCATGATGGATTCGATACTGTCATCCACTTTGTAGAGATAACAGGAGCTTAGCTGGCTATGAAGTGTGCCTGAGTTGAATAAAGTAGGCGTAGAAGAGCAGAAACGGCGGCTCTTGTACATGGTGTAAAGCTCTAGCGCATGCTCTTCTTTATTTTGTGCATCGGCGTAGAACAGGCCCATCGCGACGCGCATCCAGAAGAACTGCGGCGCCTCCAAACGCCGTGGGCGCTTGCCGGTCTTGTCCGTGATGAGGTAGCGGTCGTAGAGGGTCTGGAGGCCGAGATAATCGAAGTCGAGGTCTGCCGTGGGGTCGAGGGCGTTGGCGAGCCGGTCAATATCGTAGCTCAGAAGACTGGGCGCGAGGCGCTCGATCTGCACGCCGTAGTCTAAGTACTGCTTGAAGGCTTTCTTGTGCGCCTCTTTGAGCCCACCAATGCCATCGCGCACGATGTCCCAGGCCAGGGTCTCTTCGTAGATGTAGGTCAGCAGAATCCGGCCCGCAAAGAACGAGAAGTCCGCATCGCGCTCCATCAGCATCTTGGCGTTCAGAACGATTGTCTTGTTGAGATCCTCGTGGCGGATATCGGCGCGGATGGAGCGGCGCAGCTCAGCCTCAATCTCACCGGCACTTAAGCACAGATCCAGGCCAATGGAGGCGAACTGGATGCGCTTTCGCAGATCCTCACCGTCCCAGAAGTTGCTCGTGCCATCGTCCTCGGTGACGGGAATTAAAGCGAACTGCGGGTCAGGGGCGTTGCTGACACTTGCCTCGGAGGCGCGGAACATCATGCGCTTGGCGCGGTAGAGAATGTAGTCCTCGGCCACTTTCATGTAGCCCGCGAGCACCAGCTCCTCTTGCACAAGGTCCTGCACGGTCTCGATAGGAATGTAGGTCATCCCGAGGCCACGAGCACGCTCGCTCACCCGGCTCGTGATCTGCGGCGCGGAGTCGGCCTCCATCTTCATCGAGAGGAACGCCTTGCGCACCGCCACTTCGATCTTGTCTTGGTTCCAAGGCACCACTTGGCCGTTGCGGCGGATCAGGCGCATCTGGTCACTGGGGATCGTGTTCTGCGAGGAAGGGAAGCTGGTGCGCTGCATCACGAGAGCCTTGGCGACTTCGTAGGCACCTTTCTCAATTAGCGCCGCCTCAACCAGCACCGAGAGATCGTAGTCGCTGAGCCGTGCCCCGCGTCCATTGTCGCCCAGGCGGGAGAGCTTCTCCACCACACGCGTCGTGGTGTCGCGCACAAACGTGCGGTTCTCGTCGGTGTTGACGTCTTGCTGGCCGCGTGCAAAGTGAAAGGTCACCAGGGCGTCGCCCACGATCTGCGCCGCGATCTCAGGCGCAAACGTGCGCTCCGCGTCTTTTCCGATAAGCCGTATCTCAAGCTCCGGCAGGCCCAAGTCGCGAACCGCCTCCAGCCCGTCAAAGTACGGTTTCTGGTCGCTTGGCAGCAGTGCCGCGCGCTTGATCTCCAAGTCGCGCAAGATTTCCGGCAGATTAATTGTCATTGTAATTGCATGTCCTAAAACATTTCGCCCCCCTAACCCCCGCCGGGCGGGGGGACAAAGCAGAAAGAGAGATTACCTCATATCCCCCCCCGCTGGGCGGGGGATGGGGGGGAGGATTACAGCTCGTCGTCGTCCACTTGGGAGAGCGAGCTGGATTTCTGGTACTCGGTGACGCGGCCCTCAAAGAAGTTCTGTTCTTTTTTGATGTCCATCAGCTCCGCGAGCCAGGGGAGGGGATTGACCAGACCGGTGTGGATCGGGCAGAGGCCCACGCCCTCTAGGCGACGGTCCGCGATAAAGTCAATGTACTGCTGGAACTCCTCCGACGAGAGCCCTAGTCCGGCGACAGGGAGGCAGTCGTTGATGAAGGCTTTCTCTAGGCTCACGGCCTCTTTCATCAAGTCCACCAGCTCTTGCTGGAAATCGGGCGTCCAGATCTCGGGGTTCTCTTCGATCAGGCCGAGAAATAGATTGCGGAAGACCTCGATGTGGTTGGACTCATCGCGGAGGGTGTAGCGGAACATGGTTCCGATTCCGGTGAGCTTGCCCTGGCGGTAGAGCGAGAGCACCATGCCAAACAAGCCGTAGAACTGGGTGCCTTCCATGCACTGGCCAAAGACAAAGATATTCTTGGCTAAGAGCTGCCTGTTCTCCCGCGTGGTCAGATCCAGATCCCGGCGCAGGGAGCGAGAGACGCGGGTGACGAACTCGTTTTTCTTGCGGATCGTCTCGATGTCTTCAAACATCGCCTCGCACTCGTGGGGATCGATGCCCAGTGAGCTGATCATGTAGAGCAGTGAGTCGGCGTGGATGTTCTCTTCGTGGGCGTGGCGGCCTAGCACCAGCTTCAGCTCCGAAGCCGTCACCAGCTCGCGCACCACGTGCTGGATGTTATCGCCGACAATTCCCTCAGCGGCGGAGAAGTAGCCAATGGCCATGCGCACGATCCAGCGGTCAATATCGGAGAGGGCACTATCACTGCGCCACTGCTCGGCATCTCGCTGCATGGGGACATCTTCTGGTTCCCAGTGATTGGCTTTCATTTTTTGATAGAGATTGTAGGCCCACTGGTAGCGCAGGGGAAGCAAGTTAAAGGTCATGGTCGAGCGACCATTGATCACACGCTTTGCTGCGAGAGCTGCCGCCGCTTTTTCTTCATCAAGGAGAAATGTCTTCTCACCGAGGGTATAGGTTGTCTGCATGCCGCTGAAATAACTTTCTAATTTAAGATACTACTATGTTTGCTCCACTAGCACTAGTAGCTGCCAAGTTGGGGAAGCTACGACATGTAGTGGACGAGGTTGATTATACGTGCCATGGGAAAACGTTTGCCTGTAGGAGAAGTTGACAAAACTCATGTTTGCCCCTTATAATCGCCTCATGTCTACCCAACTTTTTGAGGAGGATGCGCCCCCGGTGGCCGCTCCTAAAAACGGTCGCTCCGCACGCAGTGTACCCGCTCCTGCTCCTGAGATACTCCCATCCGAGCCTGAGATTAGCCTGAGTGATCCCTTTGCGGACGAGCCCGAGGGGGTTGCCGCTGCGCCGACGCCAGAGCCCGAAGCACCGCCTGTAATTGAAGCACCGCCTGTAATGATCGCGACGGTTGCCGAGGCACCCAAAGAGTCTATCGCTCTTCCTACTCCCGCAGTGACTCCCACGCCTGTTGTCGCGGTAACGGTGCCTGTATCCGGGCCACGCCAGCTCCCCGACGAGCGCCAGAGCTTGACCCTGACCCTGAAGGCGGGCGGCTGTGAAGGGCTTGTGATCGTGGGGCTGTTTGCCGATGGCACGCCAGGCGAGGTACTTCTCCTGCTCCGCAGTGCACCCGCAGGAGCTGCGGCGGCACTAGAGGCCTTCGCGGCTACCCTGACTCTCGCCCTGCCCTACGGGATCCCCGCAGGCGCGATGGCAAGTCAGCTCCTAGGGCTTATCACGGACAGTAGCGCACGGGAGGCCGCGACCGCAATCACCGCCTCACTCAGCGCTCGTTTCTAAGCCGAGAAGACACCATGTAGGGCTGGCTCCTGGTTCTGTTGAACCAGAGTCAGCACGGTGTCGCCCGTCTGCAGAATTGCATTAGGCGAGGGGAGAAGCCCTTTGTCGCCGCGAAGCAGGGCGATGATATGGGCATCCCCCGGCAGCGCAATCTCGCCAATCGCGCGACCGACAACCGGGGAGTGCTCGGAGAGCTCGATGGAGACGATCTCCAGATGACCGCGAGCAAGGGCAGCCACGGGAATGAGATGATCTACCTCAATTTCCTGCTCAATCAGGTTGAAGATCAGGCGGGTCGAGGAGACCGTGGTATCAATCCCGAGCTGAGCAAAGAGGGCTTCGTTTGCAGGGGAGTTCACGCGCGAGATTGTCCGGCTGATCCCAAAGCGCTGCTTAGCCATCTGGCAGACGATTAAATTATCCTCGTCCTCACCCGTGGCCGCCACAATCACATCGGCGCGGGCGAAGCCCATCTCCGCCATGACACGTGCCTCACAGCCATCCCCTTGCTGCACAACTTCCCCAAGGTCTTCGGCGAGCCGCTGAGCACGGGCACGCTCTTTCTCCAATAACAAAACTTCATGGCCTGCCGCCACGAGGTCTTTGGTCAGATAGTAGCCGACATTGCCGCCACCAATCACAATCACGTACATACTTCTCTAAACTTTCTGTGCGGCATCTAAGTAGCTGGCAAGCTGATCCATAAACGCGTCTGGACGTCGCCCTTCGACAAGATCACAGAAGAGCCCTGCAGCCGTGGAAGTGGTGCAGAGGGTCTGGATTCCCATCTCCGCATAGACCGCCGCCCGCGACGGATCGTAGATACGGGTAAAAACCTGAGGGACATTAAAGATTTTCTTCGCGATCTGGGCCGCCATGATATTGCGATTGTCGCCATCGGTGACACTGATAAAGGCATCCGCCCCCTCGATCCCCGCGCGCTTTAGAACATCCATGTCCGTGCCTGGCCCGACGATCTTCTGCCCTTGAAACTTGCTGCCCAGCCGCCGAAACGCCTCGGAAGTACGGTCCACAACCGTGACCTCGTGACGCTCCGCCAGCAGGCGCGCCAGGGTAGAGCCCACGCGCCCACAGCCCACAATGACTACTCTCATAGGAAGCGATTGTACCCGATTTCACAAATCACGTCGCCCAAAAACCAGCGCTCCCAGCAGAAATACCAGCACCACATAGCCCCCGATATAGGCGAAGTCTATCGGCTGAGCCTGCTGACCAGGAAACGGACTGGCAAGCGTGATGGTCTTGCCATCGAGAGTGGGAAATGGCCCAAGAAGCTTGGTTGTCCAGCGTGCCATCCGCCCGATCGGCATGGCGTAGCTCGCCCCCGTCGCAAAGACTCCCAGGGCCTGAATCGCAAATGTCCGCTCCAAAAAGCGCAGCAAGCCCTCCGCCCACCCAATTCCTGCCGCCATCACCGAGAGTCCGGCGGCGAGGGGAAACGCACTAAACGTCGAGAAGCAGAGCGCGAGAGTCGTAAAGACCAGAGGATAGAGTGCGAGGCAAGGGAGCGCCAGAAAGATATTACGATGAGAGTGATGGGGATCTCGCACCGTCGCCACAACAAAGAGCACCAGCGCCCAGAAGAGCAAGCTTCCCAGCACAAAGCCCAAGATCCCCAGCCACTTCCCCGCATAAACTGCCGTTCGGGTGAGAGGCTTGGGCAAGATCGTGCTCAGCACCCCGCGATCCACCTCCGACGAGATCGCCCCCGAGGCCAGCGCGATTCCAAAAACGGCCCCAAAGAATTTTAGAATATCGGTGCCTAAAAAGACATAGAGCCCGACAAAGATCCGGTCCGCTTGGTCACGCGGCAATAAGAGCAAGCGCCCGGTGAGGGGGACAAAACCTCCCAGCACCACCAGCACAGCAACCAGAGCGGCCAGCCACCCCGCCCGCCGCCGGAGCGCCTCTTTGAGCGTCAGCCACGCGATGGTAAGCATCAGTCACCCCCCCTAACCCCCGCCTGGCGGGGGGACAACAATGAATCCGATTCCTTATTTTTCCCCCGTTGCACGGGGGTTAGGGGGGAACTTGGCATCTAACGTCCCTGGTCAAAGGGGTTGTTGTCGCGGGCGTACTGAGTGATGTAGTTCTGAGCCTCCGTCGCCGCCGCAGAGCCGGGGGACTTGCCCACCACCTGGCTCCAGAGCTTGAGCGCCTCGGACACATTGCCCGAGCGGTAGGCTGTGTTTGCCTGGCTCAGTAAGTTCTGCGCCTCTTGTGCGGCTTGGGCCTGTGCTCGTTCAACATCGGCCGCTTTGATATTGGGCGTGCCGGGCGCGGCCTGATTCGGGTGCTGGGTGGTGCGATCGGGAGGAGGAGCAACGGTCGAGGGGCCAGCGGGAGCCGTACTGCCCAGAATCCGCGCGACCGCATCGTACTCCTGCTTGGCGGGGCCATCATCGGGCTTGACATCGAGTGCTTTTTTGTACCAGCGCAGGGCGGCCTGAAGGTCGTTGCGGTTTTGGGCGGCGTGGCCTAGCTCACGGTAGCTCCAGCAGCCACCGTCTATGGATTTCTTGAGAATATCATCCGTGTTGGATTTATTCAGTGCCACGCGCTCAAAAGCCGGAGCGGCAGCTTCGTAGTTCTTGGCGGCATAGAGCGCAGCGGCCTTGTTGTAGTCCTCGGTGCCCGCCGCGTAGCCCATCTGAGTGCCTGCGTTTTTGAAGGCTTTGTTCAGCGCCAGCCCACCGCCGATCAGAATCCCGCCAATGAGCACCACCGCCAGCACCCAGCCAACCGTGCGCGAGGTGCTGCCCGCCGAGGCCTCCCACTGGGCTTGCATCGCAGGCGGAAGCGCGATCTGGGCTCCACAGTGGCGGCAGTGACTGTCGCCTTTTTTTAAGATATTGCCGCACTGCGGACAAGCCCACTGCATCTTATTCGCCTTTCTTGATCGCGCCACCAAATAAATCCGTGTGGCTACTGGCATCGTCGTAGAGGCGCTGGGCTTGGGTGCCGATGTCGGTGCCGACAGCCCGCTCCTTGGCAAAGTAGAACTGCTGCGCCGCCTCGCTCCAGCGTCCCTGGCTGGCAAGCTGCTGGCCGTTTTGGATTGCTGCATTTGCCTCGCGTAGTTCCTGCTCCGACGCTTGCCGCACGGGAGCTTGGGGCGCAATACCCCCCCCGTTCGATGAGGGAGCCATAGCGCCACCGCCTAGCTTTTTACCAATCGCTTGGTCAATAAACTGATCCAGCGGGTCTTTGGCGGCTCCTCCCCCGCCCCCGCTGGGCGGAGGAGCTTGGGAGTTGCCTCCGGCAACGGGCATTGGGGCGTTGCCTTGTGCTCCCATCATGGTTTTGGCGAGGAGAAAGCCGATAATGACCAGCGCTGCGCCGCCGAGCGCACCCCAGAGCCAGGCGTAGCTGCCGCGTGTTTGGACGGGAATCGGGGCAAGACCCACACTCTGTCCCCCCCCTCCCGTT
>JAPLCP010000031.1 GCA_026392155.1 Armatimonadota bacterium
TCTCTGCACAAAAAGGGCAGGTTTTTGTATCATCAGATTGGGTAGTCTTGGACATTGAGGTCTCTTTTTTTCCCTACTCTTACACTGGCCGGAAGGGGCGAGTCTTAGGTAAACCAAATTCGCTACGCAGGGCGGCGTTTTCTTTTGCGTAGTACGGGAAGGTGGCGTCGGCGGCGCGTTGGAGCTTGAGGCGGCGCTCGGTGATGTCTTCTAGCTCGGCTTTGGCCTCGATAAGAAGCTGGGCGGCGTCGGTGGCCTGGGTGGACTGTGAAATATCGGTGGCCTGCCAGGCGGCGAGGGCGTCGTTGAAGGTGGTGATCTTGGCGGGAGTGATGCCGGGGAGGGTGTCGGTGGTGAGGCGCTGGGAGATGCCGACCATGACCGTCTCTAGGTTGGGGCGGCTGAGCGAGCGCAGGGGCTTGCCGATACCGTAGGCTTCGCGGTCGCCTTTGTGCGCGGGCTGGCCGCTCCACTTCAGAGAGGCGGCGCTCTGAATATCGGTGGTGCGCTCCAGCAGGGTTTTCTTTGCCTCGGCCTCGGTGGCGGTGATATCTTTCTTGGTGGTACGTAGGTTGCTGGCCTGGGCGATCTTGGCCTGACATGCCGCTTCATCGGTCAAGAGATCCGCGACAAACGCGGCGGAAATCTCACGTTCGGCGAGGCGTGGGGCGCACTCGGGGCGCTGGGCGGTGCGGGCGATGGTGGCGGTCAGTGCGAGCTGCTTGACGGCCTGAGTGTCAAAGGCGGCGCGGGGGCGGACGGGCTTTTTCGCCGCAACAACGGGGGGCACAACTTCATCTGCCATAGCTTAGTTCTCCTCAACCAGAGAGTCGTTTTCAACGAGAGATTGTTTCAATGAGTGTACACAGTGCGCCAACAACGACAGATTAGGTTTCAACAACGACAGATAGCGTTGCAACGAAAATCGTTTGCGTGGACGGTAAACGTCCCGCTTTGGGGCCGTTGGCCTCCTCCTCGGGCCTCGTCGGTAAAATTCTGCCGAAGGCGCGGCGACTTGCTCGCCCCCTAGCCTGACGTTTACCGTCGCGGCTGGTAAAATAGAACACCATGCAAAATACACGACGAGACTTTCTGCGCGAGCTGGGCCTGAGTGCCGCTGCGCTTCCGTTTCTGGCCAACCTGCCGTCGCTGGCGCACGCGCAGACCGTGGGCAAGCGCAAGCAGCGCCTCATCGTGCTGTTCTCGCCCGATGGCATTGTCCCAAGCACCTTCTGGCCCGATGAAGTAGGCGAGAACTTCACGCTTAAAGAGAGCCTGACGCCGCTGGAGCCATTTAAGAAAAACACGCTGATTCTGAATGGCGTCTGCGATAGAGTGCGCGGCGACGGTGACAGCCACATGCGCGGGATTGGGTGTTTGCTCACGGGCGTCGAGCTCTTTCCGGGCAATGTCCAGGGCGGCTCCGACACCCCGGCGGGCTGGTCGAGTGGCATCTCGATAGACCAAGAGATCAAGAACTTCCTGCAAGCTAGCCCCGCCACCCGCACGCGCTTTGGCTCATTGGAGATGGGCGTCATGGTGCCCGAGCGCGCCGACACCTGGACCCGCATGAGCTACGCCGGTGCCAACAAGCCGGTCTCGCCGATTGATGATCCGTATCAGATGTTTGGCAAGCTCTACGGACGCCTCAAAGACCAGCAGAGCCTGAGTAGTGTGCTCGATGACCTCAAGGCCGACCTCGCCACGCTTCGTAAGAGTGTCTCGGTTCAAGACCGGCAGATTTTAGAGGAGCACACCGCGCTGGTACGTGACCTCGAGAAAGAGCTCCAAGCCGCCGGAAAGACCACCGACGTGGGCCATGCCGTCCCGCAACTTGAGCCCGGTGTGCGCCGCGACAATGACAACATGCCACAGCTCAGCAAACTGCAAATTGATCTCTTGGTGCGCAGCTTCTCCGCCGACTTTGCCCGCGTCGCCACGTTTCAGTACACCAACTCGGTGGGGCAGGCACGCATGCGCTGGCTGGGGATTCAGGAAGGTCAGCACGATCTGTCTCACGAGCCTGATAGCAATAAAGACGCGCAGGAAAAATTAACAAAGATCAATAAGTGGTACTGTGAGCAGCTCGCGTACTTAGCCAAGCGCCTCGCAGAGACTCCGGAGCCGGGCGGCACAGGGAGCCTTTTGGACAACACGCTGATTGTCTGGACCAACGAGCTGGGTAAGGGCAACTCGCACACGCTTGATAATATCCCCTTTGTCTGTGTGGGGAACATGCCCGGCCTGACGATGGGACGTTCCCATAAGTTTACGCGCGTTCCCCATAACCGCCTGCTTCTCTCGCTGGCACACGGTTTTGGTCATAAGATCACCAAGTTTGGCAACCCGGACTTCTGCGGCGACGGCCCGCTGAATCTGGCCTGACCTTGTTGCACGTTGCCCCCTTCGGGCGATACAACGCTGGTCAGAATTGCAAAACGTCCTGATTTTAACCCGCGATGCTCCCGATCGTCCGCCGCTGCAAGTGACGCATGCGCTGATGGCGGCGAGCTTGCACGTCTGTCCGCTGACTTTTGAGGCCGGTGACGATGAGTGGATTGGGGCGTTTCAGGGCGTTCCGCCACAGCTCATTGTCGCGGATCTCTCGGACAGCAGTGAGCTTTTTCTGTTGCGAAGTGCGCGGAGCCGCCTGCTTTCGATCTGGGGGGAAGGGGTTCCCATCCCGCCAATGCTGGCGCTACTGACCCGCCGCCATCTGACATCGCCCGATCTGCGTGCCTTTGTGGACGACTTTCTGCTGCCGCCCTACGAGCCCGAGGAAGTGAAGGCGCGGGTGGCGCTGCTGTTTTTCCGCAAGCGCTCCGTCGAGGCGGGCGACATGCTCTACTTTGCGGGGATTCGCCTGAGCCTGGGAGCCGGGAAAGTCACCACCTCCGAGGGCAAACCCCTCACATTGACCCCACGCGAGTACGATCTGCTACGCTTTCTTCTCACCCACCGGGGCCGTCGCTACCCCCGCGAGCAGATTCTTGCGATGGTCTGGGGCGTGGACTACGATGGCGGCGAACGCACCGTAGACATCCACATCCGACGGCTCCGCGCCAAGCTCCCCCCCGAGACCGCCGCGCTCCTAGAGACCCGGCGCGGCATGGGCTACGGCTTCAGAGTTGAGTAGCCCGAGTTTTACCTTAGGGCGGCGTTGAGGGCATCGTCGGCGTGGCGCAGGAAGATGAAAGTCAGCTCGGAGCGCACATCGCCGGGGAGATCGTCCAGGTCTTTTTCGTTCTCGTGGGGCAGAAGCACGATCCGAATACCGGAGCGATGGGCTGCTAAGACTTTTTCCTTGATCCCACCGACCGGCAGCACTTTCCCCCGGAGCGTGATCTCACCCGTCATCGCCACGTCACAGCGGACTGGGCGACCGGAGATTGCGGAGGCCAGTGCGACGACCATGGTGACACCTGCGGAGGGGCCATCTTTGGGAACCGCGCCTGCGGGGACATGGACATGGATGTCTTTGCCCTTATCGGCGTCTTCTGCGATTCCCAGAGTGGTCAGCCGGGAGCGGACAAAGGTCCACGCCGTCTGTGCCGACTCACGCATGACCTCACCGAGCTGGCCAGTCAGGGTGAGCTTGCCCTCACCGCGTGTGGGCAGCACCTCAATGGTGATCGTATCGCCGCCCGCCTCGGTGTAGACAAGGCCCGTCGCGGCTCCGATCTCATCAGCCTCCTCCATCTTGCCCCAGTCGTAGCGCGGCATGCCAAGGAGTGTTTCGAGTGTCTCCGAGTCCACGGTCACTTGCGACGTCCCGTCTCCTGCGAGCTTGCGGGCCGCTTTCCGGCAGAGCGAGCCGATCTCACGGTGTAGGTTGCGAACTCCCGCCTCACGGGTGTACTCCCGAATGAGCCGCAAGAGCGCTGTATCGTCGAGCTGGAAGGTCTCATTGGTGAGGCCATGGCTCTCTTGCTGGCGGGGCAGGAGATGGTTCTTGGCAATCGCCGCCTTCTCCGCCTCGATATAGCCCGAGAACGAGATCACCTCAAGCCGGTCACGGAGCGCAGGCGGGATCGTGTCCAGCAAGTTCGCGGTGGCGATAAAGAGCGCCTGTGAGAGATCAAAAGCCACTTCTAAGTAGTGGTCCGAGAACTCTTTGTTCTGCTCGGGGTCAAGCGCCTCTAAAAGTGCCGAGCTAGGATCGCCACGGAAGTCATTGCCCAGCTTATCAATCTCATCCAGAACAATCACGGGGTTGCGGCTCCCAGACTGACGGATTGCCTGCAAGATGCGCCCTGGCATCGCCCCGACATACGTCCGCCGGTGCCCCCGAATCTCGGCCTCATCACGCACGCCACCCAGCGAGAGCCGCGCAAACTTGCGACCCAGTGCCCGTGCTACGGAGCGTCCCAGGCTGGTCTTGCCCACACCGGGAGGCCCGACAAAGCACAGAATGGGGGCCTTGAGCTTTTCCCCGGCGAGCTTGCGCACCGCCAGAAACTCTAAAATACGCTCTTTGACTTTGGGCAGACCGTGGTGATCCTCATCCAGAATGCGCTCCGCCTCGATAATATCCAGCCGGTCTTCGGTGAGCGTGCTCCAGGGCATCGCCACCATCAGATCCAGATAGTTGCGCAGCACGCCCGCCTCGGGGCTCACCAGCGGGGTTTTCTCGAAGCGCTCCAGCTCTTTAAACGCTCGGACCTCAATCTCCTCGGGCATCTTTGCCGCCAGAATCTTCTCCCGGTACTCTAGGAACTCGCTGGTGCGCTCATCAGCCTCACCCAGCTCCGACTGAATCGCCTTGAGCTGCTCGCGCAAGAAGAACTCGCGCTGGTGATCGCCCATCTCTTTTTCCACTCGGGAGCGGATGTCTTTTTGAATCTCGACAATGGCGCTCTCTTCGTGGAGGGCCGTGGCAAGCTTGTCGAGGCGCTCGGCGACATTGAGCGTCTCTAGCAGGCTCTGCTTCTGCTCGACCCGAAGCGCTAAGTAGGGGATGATCGTGTCGGCGAGCCGTCCGGGCTCGTCCACAGAGAGGACATTGACCAGCGCCTCAGGAGGGATTCCCTTGGCATCGGTGACGAGCCGCTCAAACTGGTTGGTGACCGTGCGGGCTAGTGCCTCGATCTCAGGTGTGGGTGGCTCTGGGGGCAGGGGGAGCGACTCGACTTCGATACGCATGTACGGAGCGGTCTGTAGAAAGCGCTTCACCCGAATACGCGGGCCCGCTTCTAATAAAACACGCACCATGCCATCAGGGATGCGTGTGAACTGCATCACCTCGGCGGCGATTCCCATTTCGTAGAGATCACTAGGGCGCGGCTCTTCGACTTGGACATCCTGCTGTGTGATCAGCGCCACCATGCGAGGACGACCTTCTTGGGCTACCTCGACAGCCCGGACGGAGCACTCACGGCCCAGGGTCAGGGGGAAGATCATGCCGGGAAAGTAGACACTATCGCGTATGGGAATCAGAGGAAGTGTGCCGGGAACGGCCTCCTCTTCCCAGTCCCCATCTAGCTGTTCTAGCTCTTCGAGGAACGCATCTTGGTCTTTGTTAAAGACATCATCGAGCAAATCAAGCCCCAGCGGGGGCATCTCAGGGTTTTTCTTGGCCTTACGGGGCATGGGGCATTGTATCAAGCCTCACTGAGCTTGCCACCGGAAAAGTGCTAGAGGTTTGCGAGTGCGAAGAAACTCTCTTGCATTGCGCCTATTTGTGCGATAATTTCGTTAGTATGCAGCGCCAGGCAGTTCTAGAAGAAGAGATGATCACCGCCGCTCCTGCGGTTCAGCGAGAAAACCCGGCTCGCTCTGCGATCTCGTGGCTGGCAGGAGTCGCCTGCGGGACACTGGGTGCGGCCACAATGACGACACTGGCACGCCTTCAAAACCCCGAGATGGTAATTGGGCAGCAGAACGCGTGGCTTCTTTATGCACTACTCGGAGCGTCCGAGCGGCGGAAAGCGGCTCGCGTCGGGCTAGGAATGAGCCTGGCGATCTTCTTGAGCCCGCTTCTTCTGGAGATTATGTGCGCCTTTCTGCGCCTTCCTCTCCCTGCGGCGGCCCAGAGCCCCTTGGTGATCAATGCCTGCTTACCTCTGGGGGCTTTTATTTTTCTCCAGAAGTGGCCACCACGGCGCGCGGCTGTCTATGGAGGGCTGGCGTTCTTTATCTTGGACCTGGTCTACAACGTGTTCACCGTGGGGGCGGGCGCGGGGCTCCTGCTGGCTCTCTGGGT
>JAPLCP010000015.1 GCA_026392155.1 Armatimonadota bacterium
CTTAGGATTGCCAGCGCTGCCATTCTAGGCCGGGGCGGTCTACGCGGAACTGAACAAGGCGCATTTGTTTGGCTTCGGTAACATAGGCCGTGCGACCGTCGGGGCCGCCGAAGCAGATGTTGGTGGGGTGCTCGCCTAGGACATCTATTTCCTTGAGCACGATGCCTTTGGGCGAGAGCTTGACGACCGTTCCCTTGCCATGGCGCGTGGCGTAGAGGTTGCCGTCTATATCGCAGCGCATGCCGTCGAAGCCGTAGTCGTCGAATTTCTTGAAGAGGCGCTTGTTCTTGAGCGAGCCATCCGGGGCGATTGTAAAGGCCCAGATATTGCGCTGGACACTCTCATTGACATAGAGCGTCTTGCCATCGGGGCTGACTTCGATGCCGTTGGTGGTGCCCATGTTGGTAGCCTCGCAGATCGTTTTGCCGTCTTTGGTGATCCGCCAGAGCTGGCCGGTGCTGTTGGCCCAGCTGGGATCACTGGCATAGAGAGTTCCATTGGAGGCGATCGCAATATCGTTTGGCTGGTTCATCTTGTCATTGTGTGCAAAGACACGAATGCTCTTGGTTGGAAGATCCACTTGTAAGATATTGTGATCCGTGTAATCGGCGATATACATCTTGCCTGCTTTGTCAAAGCGGATTCCATTGCCCGCGCTTTTTTCTGGGACACTCAGGAAAAGCTCCGCCTTGCCGTCGGGAGCTACTCTGGCAATCCCGCGCTTATCTTGGAAGCTCACGCAGTAGATATTGCCGTCGCGATCACAGGCCGGGCCTTCGATTCCTGTGGTAAAGTTCCCTTGGGTGAGGGGAGCCGCCACGAAAAGCGTTTCTTGCATGGCTGCATTTTAACACGAAGTCATTGAACCCTTTCTCGCGCTCACAGGTGGCAGGCTGGTCTCAGCGGGTATAGGAATGGAAGAGCGTCCCAGAGTGCGGGTCTACAGCACCGACGATGGCCTACCCGAGGGCAGTGTCCTCACTTGCTCTGGCTAACCGAGGGGGATGCGCGAAATCTACAAGGCTCGGCTAGTACTCACGCTCGGGGTCGGCCTTGCGTAGCCCAGGGATGCATAGCGCGGCAATGCCGCCCAGGAGGCAGGCAAGCGCGGCTCCGAAGAGAACCTGCTGGGAGGAGATCTTCAGCAGAAGGGCGCCCCCGAGCGCGGCTCCCAGCGGCATAGACGGGGCGAGCAGGGCTGTATGAACGCCAAAAAACGTCCCATGCTCACTTTTATCTACGGTGCGCTGCAAGAAGCTCGTCTCGATTGCCAGATACGGCCCCCAGATAATCCCGCCAAAGAAAAACGCTGCGATTGCGTAGGGGAGACTGGGAGCGAAGGCGGTGGCGGTCTGGCAGAGGCCCCAGAGGAGCGAAATCCCGGCCATGGTACGTCCGGCGGGGTAGCGTGCGAGCCAGGCAATTCCCAGGCTTCCGAGTGCGGACCCAACCCCGACCGCCGACCAGAGCATTCCCATCCCGGCGGCATTGGAGTGGAGAAACTCCTTCACAAAGAGCGGGAGTGCGGCTTCGGTGGGGCCGTAGGCAAAGAAGAAGACAAAACTCAGAACCGTCACCAGCGCCGCCGTCGGGTAGCGCCTCAGAATCGTCCAGCTTTTCGGAGCATCTTCCTTCGGCCCTTCGCGGGGGATATTGGGCATCGTCGCGATGGCGGCTATGAGGGCGAGAAAGCTGATGGCATCCAAAATCAGAGTCTGTGGTGCGCCCCAAGCCGCAATCGCCACTCCGGCAAGCGCGGGGCCGATCACGCCGGGAAGCTGCTCCGTGAGGGCGAGGGCCCCATTGGCACTCTCTAAGTCTTCATCGGGAACCAGATAGGGGGTGAGGAGCCGTGTCCCGACACGCGTGGCAGGCGAGAGGGCTCCCATGAGCGCGGAGATGATATAGACCGTGGTGAGCGGGAGCCAGCCGAGCTTGTCAAAGAGCGGAATGAGCCCAATGAGCAGAGCGCGCGCCAGGTTGTCGGCGATCATGAGTGGGCGTGGCTGGCGACGATCCAGCCACTTGCCGATCAGGCCGCCCGTGATGACTGTGGGAAGCGAGAAGCACAAGAGCATCGTCCCGACGGCGGCCCCGGAGTGCGTCCGCTCGACCAAGTACCACGTCAGCGCCATCCAGGTAAACGTATCGCCTAGCCCGGAGATCATCGCCCCGATCCAGAGCCGCCGCAGTGCCGGGTGACGGCGCAGAAGAGAGAGGATACCCACAGGCAGAGTGTACCCGACGCGCGATCCTCTCTCCCATGAAGCGCTACTGCCTTTTCTGCTCTGCCCGCCGCTTTGCCACTTGCTCCTTGGCCCAAAGAGGAGCACTCTCCGCAGTCCGACTCGTCAATCCCAGAACCGTAGCCCGATCCAGAATCTTCCGTCCCATTTCCTCAGCCCAGACTTTTTCGTCGTCTGTGAGATTTCCAAAACGTAGCCCGATCCAGAATCTTCCGTCCCATTTCCTCAGCCCAGACTTTTTCGTCGTCTGTGAGATTTCCAAAAGTAATACTCTTATCGGAATTTAGTTTATTTTGGGGCATTAAATGAATTTTCATCAATATCCAATAGTCTTCTACTAATAGAGATGTAGGATATGACCACCCTTGAGCAACTCTCCCCCCTCATTCGCCTATTTGCTCACCCGCTTCGCTTGCGGATTTTAGATTCTCTGGAGACCAGCAAGACCCCTCAGCGCGTGACGGAGATTGTCGGGGTGTGTGAAGGAGCACAGCAAGCAATTGTGAGCCAGCAGCTCAAGATCATGCGGGACATGGGGATTCTTAATGCAGAGCGGCGTAAGAACTGTGTCTACTACTCTATTAAGAACTC
>JAPLCP010000130.1 GCA_026392155.1 Armatimonadota bacterium
CGCTCCAGCCAGACGAGAATCGGAACCGACCCGAGCCCTCCGACGAGCGCGATCACTAGCCGTAGAACAGAGCGAACCACTTCGGCCCACCACTCAATCTTATCGCCCGGCAGGACGAATAATTGCTGCCAGATATCCATAGTCCCTGACTATCCTTGCGCCTTTTCCCACTCACGGTAGATGTCGCGTGCCGAGAAGTACGGCAGGGGCTTTCCAAGGCGAGCCAGCAGATCGGCAAGGATGCGCCAGTCCGGGCGCGAGTCGCCGCGGGGTGCGATTGCCTGCTTGATCTTCTGCTCGCGGCCCTCGATATTGACGAAGGTGCCGTCTTTCTCGGCAAAACTTACTGCGGGAAGCACGACATCAGCGAGCGTTGCGGTCTCGGTGAGGAAAAGCTCCTGCACCACCACAAACTCCGCTTTTGTGACTGCCTCTCGGGCTTTTGCCGGGTCATGATACCGCACAACGGGGTCGGAGCCCATGATGTAGAGCATCTTGAGGTCGCCTGAGAGAATCTGTGCCATCTCGCCACCATCCACGCCCGCTTTCTTGGCCCCCCACGAGTTGCAGTCGGGCAGGAGGAGATTGACTTTTGCGCCCGTCGCAGCCACAGCAGCGTAGTCGGCCTTGCTTAGGGTGTGGGGAAGCAGCGCAACGGTGTCGGCGTCTAGGTGCGAGAGAGCGTCTGCAACCGTGGCGGCCTGAACCCAGCTCGCGCCTTTCTTGCTTCTCGCTTTATGCACCCGCAGATAGACAATCGGCTGGTCGTCTTCGAGCTTCATGCCCACGGAGACAATCTTCTTGGCGTTCTCGATCTCGGCAATGCTTGTCTGCATAGGAATCAGCGGATAGGGATGCATCTGATGATCTACATTTGCCGTTCCCACCACACTCTTTAGCAGCTTGGCAAAGAGATAGTTGTCCTCAAGTGTCGCACGCGTCGAGCCGATGCCACCGATCTGCTCGGGCTTGTAGTGCTTGAGCGCCTCGATAATCTTGGTGAGTGCCGCATCCCAGCTGGCAGGCTGGAGCTTGCCGTCGAGATCGCGGATCAGAGGCGTGGTCAGTCTCGTCTCGCTATTGACATACTCATGGCCGAACTTACCGCGGTCACACGTCCACTCCTCGTTGATCTCTTCGTTGATGCGCCCGTTGATTCGGACAAGCTCTCCCAAGCGATGGCCCACGGCGATATTGCAGCCATTGCCACACTTGGAGCAGACCGAGTCCACGGACTTGACTTCCCAGGGGCGACCCTTAAACCGAAACTGGCGGCTGGTGAGCGCTCCCACAGGACAGATCTCAATGGTGTTGCCCGAGAAGTTGGAGTCGAAGCTCGCCCCCATAAATGGCCCGATCTCGGTCTGGGCACCACGATTGATCAGATCCAGCTTGCCATCGCCCGCGATCTCGTCGGCGAAGCGGGTGCAGCGCATGCACGTGATGCAGCGCTCGCGATCCAGCACGACATAATCTGAGATCACTTTGGCTTTAGGGTAGTGGCGCTTCTCTTCCGTAAAGCGGCTGGTAGGCGGGCCGTAGGTGATGGTCATGTTCTGCAGCGGGCACTCGCCGCCTCTATCGCAGATAGGACAGTCGAGCGGATGGTTGGCAAGAAGCAGCTCCAGAATCCCGTTCTGGGCCTTCTTCACCTCAGGGGTCTGGGTCTTGACCACCATGCCCTCGGAGCAGGGAATCGTACAGGTGGCCATGATGCTGGCGCGGCGCTGTCCGAACATCTCCAGCTCGACCGAGGCCAAACACATACGGCATGCCCCGACACTGGTGAGGCGCGGGTGGTAGCAGAAGTACGGCACATCGCTCCCGGCCCGAAATGCCGCCTCGATCACCAGAGTTCCCTTGGGCACCGCCACGGGTGCTCCATCTACCACCAGGTTCACCAGCTCGACTCCCGCCGCTGCTGCCTTGTCCTGATCCGCCACTGCCTTGGCGGCGTCCGCCTTTTCCTGCGGTGTCTGTTCGCGTTTTTCGTCAGCCATAACTCTTTATTCTCTAGATCAAACCGTGCCACCAAGCTCGCTGAGGCCGCCTCATCATACCCTATCGAAGGAAGGTTTGTCTCCTCTGGCGAATAAGGAAGAGAAAATATCGCGGTGGTACAATACCTCGAAAACCGGTTTTTGAAACTTAAAATGATGACGCGACGACGCCTACTCTGGCTCTCTCTTGGTGGCTTGCTCACCGGTTGCCTACCTTCCACTCGAGATGCGGCGGGCAAGATCACGATCCGCTACATGGCTTGGGGAAACCCAGAGCAGCTTCAAGTGGAGCGTGAGATCGCCGATGAGTTCGAGAAGAAAAACCCCAAACTCCGAGTGCATCTCTTTATGGTGCCCGGCTCGTCGTACCCCGATAAGCTCCAGCTCATGCTGGCCTCGCGCACGGCTCCCGATGTGATGCGTGTGGACCACTACATGTTTCCCGCGCTTGTCAAAAAAGACTACTTTCTGGACTTAGAGCCGCTGATCGCCGCCGAGCCCAAGGGATTTGTCGAGGACTTCGTTCCCACAGCGCTGGAGGAGTGTCGCTATAAAGACAAGCTCCACGCGCTGAATGTACTCTTTGGCGGTGTCCAGCTCTACTACAACAAAACGCTGTTCCAAGAGGCGGGGCTCGCCGATCCGTATGAGCTCTCTCAGGCAAAGAAATGGGACTGGGACGCGTTCCTCACGGCGGCCAATGCGCTGACCAAGCGCCAGGGAGAGCGTACCCTGCAGTTTGGCACGACCTTTCCGACGTTTCCTCAGTGGGCCTCGGTGCTCTGGAACCGGGGCGGAGACGTGATGAACAAAGATCTCACAAAGTTCACCCTCGCCGATGACCCGCACGCTATCGAGGGAATGCAGGACATGACCGACCTGCGCTGGAAGCACCACTGCGCCCCGACGCCCGCCGATGCGGCGCTCTCCGCGTTCACCTTTGAGTCCGGCAAGATCGCGATGCACTGGGGCTGGGCGGGGGAGACGCCACGCTTTCGCAAGAACATCAAAAAATTTGACTGGGACATCACGCCCGTTCCGACGGGCCCCGCAGGAGATGCCACGGTTCTTAAAGGCAACCAGCTCGTTGTCAACCAGCACTCGGAGCATCCGGAGCTGGCCTGGGAGTTTGTGAAGTACATGACCGGCCCCGAGGCGGAGCTGCTTCTGGGGGCCAAGTTCCGGCGCTGCGTCCCCACGCGGCTCTCGGTTCAGCAGCACCCCGAGTATCTCAAAAGCGATAAGCCCCCGTTTCACAACGATGTTTTTTTAGAGACCGTACGCCGGGGCCGGACACTGCCCATTGATGCCCGCTACCAAGAGTGGTCGCGAGAGTTCAACTCCGCCACCGATAGCCTCTTCAATGTCGGCGGGATCACCGCACCGCAGGCCAGCCGCAATGCCACCGATAAAATCAACGCCTTGCTCTCAGGCGAGGAGGGTTTTTAGCGTATGTCCGAACGAACCAGTAGCCGCTGGGGCCTGGCGCTCATCTCGCCCTGGCTCCTGGGCTTCTTGATCTTCACCGCAGGGCCGATGCTCGCCTCGCTCTATCTGTCGTTCTGCAAGTACGATCTGCACACGCTGAGCTTTGTGGGGGCAAAAAACTACGATGTCTTACTCCACGAGCCGCGCTTCTGGAAGTCGCTGGGCAACACGGCGATCTATGTTTTGTTCGCCGTGCCACTGGGGCTCACGGGCTCGCTGCTCATCGCGGTCTTGCTCAACCAAAAAGTGAAAGCGATCCCGATTTTTCGCACGCTGTTCTATCTGCCGTCGCTAGTGCCCGCCGTGGCATCGAGCTTGGTCTGGGCCTGGGTCTTTCACCCCGATGCGGGAATTCTGAACTTTGCGCTCTCCAAGCTCGGGATTCAAGGTCCCAAGTGGCTACAAGATCCGAAGACCGCGCTGACATCGCTGATCATCATGAGCCTGTGGGGAATCGGCGGCGGGCGCATGCTGATCTTTCTGGCGGGGCTTCAGGGAATCTCCGACGAGCTCTACGAGGCAGCGCAGCTCGACGGCGCAAAAGGCTGGACGTGTTTTCGGCATATCACGCTGCCCATGCTCTCCCCGACGATCTTCTTTAACCTTATTCTAGGCATTATTGGCTCGTTCCAGGTCTTCACCTCGGCCTATATCATGACAGGCGGCGGCCCCAACGACTCGACGCTGATGTACGTGCTCTATCTCTACAACAATGCGTTTCGTGAGTTCAAGCTCGGCAAGGCCAGCGCGATGGCCTGGATTCTCTTTATCATTCTGCTGGGCTTTACGATCGTCCAGTTCAAAAACGCCTCAAAGTGGGTGTACTACGAAGGAGGCGACAAAGAATGATCCAGCGTATTGGCGTTTTTGCAATGCTGATCTTTGGTGGGGTGCTTTTCTCCATCCCGTTTCTGTGGACGGTCTCTACAGCGCTCAAGACCAATGAGCAGGTCTTTGCCGTGCCGCCGCAGTGGATTCCCAATCCCATTCAGCTCGATAACTTCAAGCGTGCTTGGACGGAGCTACCCTTCCCGACGTTTGTTGTCAACACGATCACAATCACCATCTTCGCCACGTTCGGGCAGATTTTCTCCGCGTCGCTGGTGGCCTATGGCTTTGCACGCTTCAAGTTCAAGGGCAAGAACGCGCTCTTTTATCTGATGCTCTCGACCATGATGCTGCCCTCGCAAGTGACCATGATCCCGGTCTTTCTGCTCTGGCGACAGCTCGGGCTGATAGATACGTTTGCGCCTCTCATCGTCCCCTCGTTCTTCGGCGGCGGGGCGTTTACGATCTTCTTGCTCCGTCAGTTCTTCCTCACCATCCCCCGTGAGCTCGACGAAGCCGCGATGATTGATGGCGCAAACCCGCTGGTGATCTGGTGGAAGGTGCTGCTGCCGCTCGCCCGCCCCGCGCTGATCACCACGACGCTCTTCTCGTTTGTGAGCCACTGGGACGAGTTCATGGGGCCGCTGATCTACCTCAACTCCATGGAGAAGTACACCGTCTCGATCGGTCTGCGCCTCTTCCAGGACAGCTATGGCACCCAGCTAGAGCTCCTCATGGCCGCCTCGCTGATCCATATCTTGCCCACGATCATCCTCTTCTTCGTCGCCCAGCGCTACTTCGTCAAAGGCATCGCCCTCACGGGACTGAAGTAATGGTAGCGAGCATCACCTACAACGGCTGGCAGGATGCCCTGCGCCTGAGCAATGGGATTGTTGAGCTGGTTATCGTGCCGTCGGTGGGGGGGCGGATAATGCGCTATGGCTTTGTGGGTGGGCCAAACGTGCTCTGGGAGAACAAGGCGGTCGCGGGCAAGCCTATTAAACTCGGAGACTGGGCCAACACGGGCGGCGATAAGGTCTGGGTCTGGCCGCAGGACGACTGGCCCAACCGGATGCCCAACGCTTGGCCCCCGCCTGCTGCGCTGGATCAGGCGCCGCACCAGGCCGATATTTTGGATACGCACACCGTTCGGCTCACCAGTGGCCCCGTGATCGGCTGGGGCCTGCGCTGCCTGCGCACGATCCAGCTTGCCCCAAAGTCAGCGCACATCACTCTGACCAGCGCACTTCGCAAAGAGCGCGACGGCGCAGCGTTTCCCATGGGAGCCTGGGCGGTCACGCAAGTTCCCACCGCGCCGCAGTTCTGGACACGCAAAGGCAGCGGCCCGCTGATTACCCACACCCGCGACCCCAAGAACTCCACCAAAGCCTTCTACGACGCCGATATGCTGGCCTCAGTTCAAGACGAGCTACTTTTTAGTGTTCGCCGCCTCCCCGCCCCAGACAATGCGGGGCTGGCCTACGCGCCCCCAACGGATCAGGCACAGATCTACTGCAACGCCGATGATCCCTGGTTTGCGCAAAATGGGATGACCTCCTACACCGAGCTAGAGCTGACATCGCCCCTCAAAACCCTCAAGCGCGGCGAGACGATCACGCTTGTCACCCACTATCAGCTCGATAAAATTAACCCCAAGCGCCCCATCGAGCCACAAATCCAAGCTATAATCTCGGTATGAAACCAACATTGCTGTCTGTGTCTTCTGTTTTTAATGGCCTGGATGCCTACCTAGCCCGCCCGGAGCCTGCGTTTCGCTGGGAGAAAAAGAGCGAGAAGCGGGTCGGGGAGCTGCTGATTGAGGAGCTTCGCCTGACGTCGCAGACCTGGCAGGGCAATGTCTGGGAGCACCGCGTGCAGGTCTGTCGCCCCGACAAGCCGCGCTACCCGGACTTCTGCGTGGTGCGCAACACCGGCGGCAATGGAGGCGAGCGCGACGAAGCCATGAGTATCCAGCTTGCTCGCGACTCGGGGTGCACCGTGGCGACAATGTTCAACAACCCGATGCAGCCGCTCTATGGGGGGCTCACCGAAGATGCGCTCATCGCCTACACGTGGCAGAAGTACTTAGAGACAAACGACGAGAGCTGGCCGCTGCACTTTCCGATGGCCAAGGCGGTGCTCAAGACAATGGACGCGCTCCAGCAGCATAGCAAAAACAAGCTCCAGCGCTTCATGGTCTTTGGAGCGAGCAAGCGCGGCTGGACGACGTGGCTGGTGGGGGCGAGCGGTGATAAGCGCGTGGTCGGGATCGCGCCGCAGGTGATTGATGTGCTCAAAGTGGCTGAGCAGATTCCTCATCAGCTTGAGATGCTTGGAGGGAAGCCCAGCGAGGAGATCGAGGACTACGTCCGCACAGGCTTCGATAAGCTCTTACTCACGCCGCCTGGCAAGCGCCTAATGGATCTGGAAGACCCCTATTCCTACCGCGAGCGCCTGACCTTGCCCAAGCTGCTCCAGCTGGGCACCAATGATCGGTACTGGGCGCAGGACGCGCTGAATCTCTACTGGGACGGCCTGCTGGGCCCCAAGTGGGTGCTCTATGCGCCTAACTCCGGTCACGGCCTGGAAGACCGAGGGCGCGTGATGTCCACACTAGCCGCCTTCACCCGCTCTTTAGCGTCCCGCAAGCCGCTGCCGAAGCTCACCTGGAGCTGGAGCGCCGAGGACAACGGGGCACGCCTGCGCTTTACCAGCACCGCCCCGATCCGTGCGGCGCGACTTTTTCGTTGCCTTGGCCCCACCACGGACTTCCGCGACCAAAAATGGTCGTTCACCGAGCTTCCCACAAGCTCCCACGGCTTCGAGGCGTGGCAGCCCACGCCTCGTCGCGGCTTCGGTGCTGCTTACGGGGAAGCGACGTTTGATCTGGACGGCCAGCCCTTCACCCTCTCGACCCAGATTCGGATCTTGGGGAAATAACGTCGGGCGTGGACAACAAAAGCGATCAGATTGCCCACTAACTCTCTGATAGCCATGCTCACGCCCGACCCCACGCTTCTTCTGGAGCACAAAGACCGCATCCACCGCCTGGCTGTCCGTAGGCTCAGTCCAACCGTCGCACGGGGTAGCGCGACAAGACGTTGTGATGCCAGTCCCACCACTTGTCCAAGAGCAGGTTCGCTGCCAATCTTGCTTTCATCTTTTCTCTCCCTGAACAGAGAGCGGGGTCTTTTATAGGCCCGCAGATGTATGAAGGCGACTTCGTATGCCTTCTTTATTGAATCTTCATCTTGTCACACTTCTCCCACATACGAATATAATCTTCTGCCGAGCGGAAGAGTGGCGCCATCGCTTGGGCGTTGACTCCGGTGTTCTTTAGGTCTTGCAAGAAGTCGGGGAGCATCCCAAAGTGCGCGAGCCCATCTAGGTTGTAGTCAAACTCCCGTCCACCAATCACGCTTCGGGTGAGCGGCGCGTTGTTATTTACACCAAGGCGGCGCATCGTTGCGTAGGCGACGGCGGCGGCGTTGAAGTTCTCACGGAACGCGTCGTCGTCCACACCATCGAGCCAGACAAGCGGAAAGGTGAACTTGGCTTTATAGGCAGTACGGAACGATTGCCACGTGGTGTTCGGGTCGGGGAATTGGTTGTTGTTCTTCTCTACCCACTGCTTGGCACTAAAGACAGCGGCTTGTACATCTGGGCCCTTGAAGATATCAATACCGGGGCTAGACAGTGTGTTTGCACGGAATCCGAGAGCCATGTTGAGGATACGCTTGCGTCCTCCATCGAGCGTCACCGCGTTGAGCACGTCACCGATACCCTCTTGGATAATCCCACGCACCGGCTTTATCTCCGCCTCGACACTGGGAAGATTGGCGGGTCCCTTTTGCGCCAGTAGCAATGCCGTTAGTGCATCTTGCTCCGCCTCGCTCCAGCCGTCTCCCGTCCACTTCCACGCGTGCCAGCCAGTGATTGGCGCGTTGTACGAGACGGCGTTGTTTTGCTGGCCCTGTTGCAAGCGTCGCGCTTTCAGAGGATCGCCCTGTCCTAAGCGTTGTGCCCGTATCAAATCTTCTCCCATGCCGGGGATACTACGGGGGCCAAAGCGCGGCCCAAGCGCGCCGTTCATCGCCATATCCGTTCCCAGCGCGACGCCCTTTCCTCCCATGACACGTGTGGCGTAGAGATAGGACTGTGCCCATGATTTCGACGTCCCCGCCGCGTCGTTCGCGACCAAGTTACCGTCGTTCTTGGTATCTTTCCCACCCGTAATCGGCGCGACAAGCCCTCCCAAGTCGCGGATACGCTCAACATAGGCCCGTGGTTTCTCTGCCTCTGACCCGAGTTTATGGTGATCACTTGTCTCCGAGCGGTTGAGTGCCAGCTCTCGAAACCACGAGTGACCCGAGGCAAGCGGATAGCCCGTGACCCCGTTACGGGCACGAGCCGAAGCGAGACTCAGCATTGCCTCTGAGGCTTTGGCGCTCGCATGATCTATGTCAATGATCATCCCCATGTCCATTATCTTATTGACCATGAAGTTGCCACGCCCCGTGATACCAAGGTTGTTGGCTACCCCCGTCATATTGGTCAAACTGGGGCGACTTCTCTCCAGATCGCGTGCGATTCCCGCGAAAGGAACCTGCATTCCCCCAATCAGCTGGACACTTGAGCGTTTATTTGCATCGAGTTTATCCGCAGCGAAATTAAGCACTCCTTTAGGGAACATCTCATAGATGCTCTCAAACGCTTTATACTCAATATCGGGTGAAGATTGGATAATATCATGCATCACGCCGCGTTTTGTGCGCTGATTGAGCAGGAATAAGTCGCCGTAGAGAGCTGCTCCGGCAAATGGGCTGTCCATCAAGTGTACCGGAAACAAGTGTCGCACCCCCATGCCACGTAGGCGGGCGAGTTCTTGCTCCACTTGTGCGTCTGTACAATCCCTCTCCGTTCCCCAGTTACCAATGCTGTCCACCTCAACACCCAAGACGACGGCGAGTTTGTTTTGCCCAATAATACGGCGGGCATCGGCGGGGGTGTAGGCGATCTCCATCCACGCGCTGTTTCGCACGGCCATTTGTTTGATGTAGGCGATTTGATTGTCGATAATCGCCTTGTCGTCGAGGGGCATGCCAGGCTTGGGGTTCATATTGCCAAGCAGCTCGTTGTTGACCGCGTGAGCGACCATCAGGCGCAAGCCACCCTGCCACGCCCGGCGCATGGATTCGTCGCGCATGTGATGGTGGATTTTATCGTCGTGCTTCCACCATCCTTTGGCTCCTTGGCTGAGCCCTTCTGTCGCATGCGGACCACTAGTTGCCATCGTCGCTAGCTTACTAATCGTCGCATCATCGATCGCTCCCAGCGAGTCCACCGCTGCCCCTAACGCGGATCGAATCGCCTCCGCGTCTTTCTTCTCGACACTTTTAGCAGAGAGCGCATTGACGACAAGATTCGGTAATATGCCGGCCCCGTTGAAAAGGGCGAGTATCTGCGTTACATAGACCTGCGCAGCCAAGACAGGAAGTTGTTTCTCTGCCACACCGGTTCCCTTAAATCCATGTGCGTCTTTGCAATCTTCCATAGAGCCGTCGGGCGACCCAAAGTAGAGCTGCCCACCAAACCCAAGGTGCGCGGCGGGGTGCGTGTGCGTGTCGGCGAAGCCCCAGACAGGCGGCGGAGGCGGGGCGGTGGGTACGGATGGCACTGGCAGAGGCGTGATAGTTGTTGTCAGTTGGAAGTCATCGACAAAACCGTTGGACTTAATCACCGCGTTCATCCCACGCATCGCGGAGACATCGAGCACGATACGCCGAAACGAGCCGCTATTGGTGACCTTCGTGCCGGTAAAGTACGTCACGCCGTCTTTTACCCCCGAGCCCGTGCCAACGAGTTGATACGAGCCATCGGGCAACAACTTCCACGCCGGCACCTGCTTGGGTTTATCCCGAATCACTTGTCCATTGAGAATGATCGTACCGCCAATATCAAAGATCGTCTGGCTCTCCACCCAGGCTTTTTGTGCAGCCGTACGCGGGTAGAGAAAGAGTTCAACATTGCCATCTCCTAAGATAAACTGCAAGTAGAGCGGAGTAGGGGGAGCGGCAGGTGTTGGCGTTGCCACCGTTTTGGGGGCGATACCCAGCGGATCGCCCATGATCGTCTCCCCCACAGGCAGTAGCGTAAAGACCGACGACTGCAGTGTTCCCAAACCACACCACTGACCTTGCACAGGCAAGAGAAGTGTGGTGGAGGGAGCAGAGGGGGCAGGCAGGGGAGGTTGTTGCCAGTAATCCCCCCCGATCTGTTGCAACCCCGCCAAGGTCGCCGCCAATGGACGAGGCTCTTGCGTTGCAGACGAAGCAGGGGGCGTGTAGCGCGTCACCGTTCCCATCCAACCCGCTTGTCCCTGCTCAAAGTTAGGGTTGGCGAGGGGAGTTGTGGGCAATGCGACGGCTTTTCGGGGGTTAAAGAGAATTCCCCCCTCTTTTATCTGCCCCAATTCCTTCTGGACAATCCGGTCTTGTGCCCAAAGGGAGGCTTGACTCCCTATCACTAAAGCGGTCAATGCAAATGCTTTTCTTTTCATATAACTCACTTTCCCACTCATTCACAGAAGCTAACACCTATTTTTTAGGTTTATCTCTGTCTTCGTTGTCTTTGTTACTTTTAGCCCGAGGACTTTGCTACGGAATCATTCACCAATACCGCGGCTTATCCCTTGATCACCTTGGGTGTGACCTTCATGGTGATCTGCGCCTTGCCATCAGTGAGCTGCGCTTTGCCATCAGTAAAATCTATCGAGCTCTACTTCGGAGATGCTCTTGAGTTTCTCGATAGATTTTAACAGACTATCCAGGCAGGTGCAAGGTGTTGTTGCAGTTTTTGCACTTGGCTCAGGGGGTGCCCCAGGCGCGAGGTCTTTCAGTCTAGCCGCCGGACGGGGTAGCCACCAGCGTGGAGGCGCTCCTCAATGCGTGCGATATGCTCCTCGCCGCGCACTTCAATGAGCATCTCGACTCCGGTGCGACCATAAGGAATCTCGGCACTGATGCGGTTGTGGGTGACTTCCATGACGTTGCCGCCTGCCTTGGCGATCGTGTCGAGAAGCGCCGCAAGCCCGCCCGGCCGGTCGGGGCAGGAGGTGAAGAAGTGGAAGTAGCGGCTGGTGCGAATCATCCCGCGCTCGATCAGATCGGAGAGGAGCTTGAGGTCAATATTGCCGCCGCAGAGAATGCACGCTGTCTGCCCTACGCCCAGATTCGGGTGGGCGAGCAGCGCCGCCAGCCCCGCCGCGCCGGAGGGCTCCACGAGCACTTTCATGCGGGTGAGGAGCAGCAAGATCGCCTCGGCGATGCGCTCGTCACTGACGGTCACGACATCATCGGCGAGGGCCTGGATGTACTCAAACGTGCGCTCGCTCGGGGCCTTGATCGCAATCCCATCGGCGATGGTGTCGCACGGGGTCAGGCGCGGCAGGAGCTTGCCCGCGTGAAACGACTGCGCCGCCGCGTTGGCCCCGGATGCCTGCACCCCAATAATGCGGCAGCTGGGCCGCGCGGCCTTCACCGCCCGTGCCACGCCGGAGAAGAGCCCGCCGCCGCCGATGGGAATGATCACCGTGTCTAGCTCGGGCAGCTCATCGAGAAGCTCCAGCCCCAGCGAGCCTTGGCCCGTGATAATGTCATCGTCGTCGTAGGCCGAGATAAAGACTGCGCCTGTTTCAGCAGCTCTCGCCTTCGCCGCTGCCACAGCCTCGTCGAAGTTCGCCCCCTCCAGCACCACGGTCGCGCCGTAGCCTTCGGTGGCTTTCACCTTGGCAATGCTCGCCCGCTCCGGCATGAAGATCGTCGCCGCAATATCCGCCATCCGCGCCGCCAGCGCCACACCCTGTGCATGATTCCCTGCCGATGCCGCGATCACCCCCCGCGCCTTTTCCTCGTCGGTCATGGTCGCAATCCGCCAGGTCGCCCCACGAATCTTAAACGAGCCTGTCGCCTGCAAGTTCTCCATCTTTAGGTGCAGCCCCACGCAGCCCGTCTGCGCCGAAACCGCCCCCGAGGTATAAAGCGGCGTCCGCCGCACTCTCTCCCGCACACAGCTCTCGTAGGCGTGGCGGATCATTTCCGGTGAGATCATGCCGCTATTATACCTGCTTCACGGTACTCGTGGGGGAAGGACTGACCACCTTTGTATAAGCCTTTACTTTGGGAGACTAACAAGCACCTCTAGCATAGAATATTGGACTACTATTACTCACCTGTCCCAAACAGCGTCATTTACTCAAATTTAATGCCTTTATTACTGCAAGCCCATTTTATTCGTTCAATTGCCTGCAAGCAATTTTCACGTCTACGATCAGAGATAGATATATTATAAGATAATTTATAATTTTCAATAGCTTTCTTAGCCCTGTCACTGCTCTTTTCTGATATGATCCAACGCCAATGAGCCATTCCTTTAGATGAGTAACACATATCAGGAAAAAAACCATAAGAAATCAACGTGTCGCTAATTTTTAGAGATTCCTGTGTTTCATTTAGAGATGTGCTAAGTGAAGCGAGAATATATCCATATTTTAATAATATGTATTTGTCATTTGGATATTTTTTGCGCAGCCTCAACCCTGCAGTTTTAAGAGGATTACCATCAAAGCTCAGTCTTTCCGCAGAAATCAGAAAACGAACCTTGTATAATTCACAG
>JAPLCP010000155.1 GCA_026392155.1 Armatimonadota bacterium
AGTTTCTCTATGCCGACTAGCCCACACTTCACCCGCTCGACATCCCGTCGCGACTTTCTTGCTCGCGCCGGAGTCGGTTTTGGTGCGCTTGCTTTGAGCGCACTTCTCGCCGATGAGGCACAGGCGCAGACGGTCAAGAAGTCACACTACCCGGCCAAGGCCAAGTCGGTGATCTTTTTATTCATGTATGGTGGCCCGAGCCAGATGGATACGTTTGATCCCAAGCCCGGCCTCGATAAATACCATGGCAAGACCATGAGTGTCGCCTTGCCCTCTGCCGGGGAGATCAAGACCTTTGGCGGCGGCAACAACGCGCCACTGATGCGTAGCACGATCCCCTTTAAGAAATACGGCAAGAGCGGCATCGAGGTGAGCGACTTCTTCCCCCATGTCGGGGGCTGCGTCGATGACATCTGCTTCGTACGCTCGGTCTTTGGCAACTCCAACAACCACGCCCCGGCGCTCTTTGAGATGAACACGGGGACGATTCTCCAAGGGGCACCGTCGCTGGGAAGCTGGACGACCTACGGCCTTGGCTCGGAGAACCAGAACCTCCCCGGCTTTGTCGTGATGCTCGATCCCCGTGGCGGCCCGATTGGCGGCGCTCCGAACTGGGCGAGTGGCTACATGCCCGCCAGCTACCAGGGAACGGTCTTTCGCCCCAGTGGCGTCCCGATCCTAGACCTCAAGCCTGGTGCGGGAGTCAGCGACGATAACCAAAAGCAGGACCTGGAGCTTCTCGCGCAGCTCAACCACGAGCACCCCACAGCCCGGCCCGGCGATAGCGACCTAGATGCCCGTATCAAGAGCTACGAGCTGGCCTACCGGATGCAGATGGCCGCCCCCGAAGCCGTGGACTTCGCAAAAGAGACGGAGGAAACCAAGGCGCTCTACGGCATAGACAAGCCCGAGACAGCAGATTTTGGGCGCAAGTGCCTCCTGGCGAGGCGCATGGTCGAGCGCGGCGTGCGTTTCATCCAGCTCTACTCGGGTGGGGGGCACGGCGACGATACCTGGGACGCACATGGCAATATCGAGAGCAACCATGGCAAGCACGCGAGGGCGACCGACAAGCCCATTGCGGGCCTGCTCCAAGACCTCAAGCGCCGTGGGCTTTTGGACTCCACTCTGGTGGTCTGGGCGGGCGAGTTTGGGCGCATGCCGATCTCGCAAGGTGGCGCGGGCCGCGATCATAATCCCGGCGTTCAAACGGTCTGGCTAGCGGGGGGAGGCATCAAAGGCGGCACGGTCGTGGGCTCCTCAGACGAGGTCGGCTACAAGGCGGGCGATGATCCACACCCTATCAACGACCTCCACGCGACCATTCTTCACTGCATGGGTCTAGAGCACACGCAACTGACGTATCTCTTCAATGGCCGCAACCAGCGCCTCACCGGCACCGGCGGCACAATAATCAAGAAAGCATTGGTATAAATGAAAACAACGACGATTCTGGCGGCACTGCCGCTGACTGCTATATTGGCGACAAGCGCTCAGGCAAAGCCGCCGTTTGCGGAAAAAGAGGGTATCAAGTGCACCTACTGTCATAGTGGGATGCAGCCCAAGCGCAACTACCGCGGCGACTACTACAAGCTCCATAACCTCTCCTTTGCGGGCTTTGACGATGCCGCCGAGGCGAAAAAAGCGGGTGTGGAGATCGCGCCGCTGGCGGAGCTGAAGCCTAAGAGCCTGACGCCACCTGCGCCCGCCAAGCCCGTGGAGCCACCCAAGCCCAAGTACAACCCCGTCTACCCTGGGCCTGGAGAAGTGGTCTTTGGCGAAGGCCCAGACGGTATCGTGAAAGACGGCAAGCCGGTTGCGAAGGGCTGGACATCGCTCTTTAATGGGAAAGACCTTAAGGGCTGGAACCTTGAGAAAGGCTACTGGTCGGTGGTGGACGGTGCGATTGTGGGAGACAAGAAGGGCAGCACACCCAAGCACCACTATCTCTTCAGTGACATGGACTACTCTGACTTTGAGATGCACATTGATGTGAAGATGGATGGCTACAACTCTGGGGTCTGCACACGCATCAAGCCGACGTCGTTTGATGATGCGCCGGGCTACCAGGTGGACATGGGCGAGGGGTACTGGGGCTGTGTCTGGGACGAGCGCCGCCGTAGCAAGAAGATCTACGACTTCCCCAAGGCCGATGCGGATCAGATTGTCAAGAAGAACGACTGGAACCACTACTACATCCGCCATGTGGGAACCAAGACCGTGATCTACCTCAACGGTGTCAAGACCGCCGACGGCGACGATCCCGAGGCGTTTCTCTCCGGCCCGATTGGCTTCCAGCTCTGCCACGGCAACAACACGGTCGCCAGCTTCAAGAATATCTACATCAAGACGCTCGCCAAGCCCACCAAGGGCACTGCACCCAAGAGCGACATGAACCCCAAGCCGTAGTTTTTGTCCGGCCGATCAGAACGGCCGGACTGAAGAGCCTTCGGCTGCGAAGGCCGTTCCGGCCATAATTTGGTATGGCCGGAACGGCCTTTGTAGCTTTAGCTCTACAGCCATGCCGTTACAATCGGCGTGGCTACCCCGGATACCAGATAACTCGGGGATCTTCTGTGGGACGCTGGTAGTCGTAGGCGGCGTCTATGAGCTTGGCCGTATCGTAGATGGGTTTCCAGCCGAGGAGAAAGCGTGCCTTGGCGTTGTCGAGCCAGGTGGTGTGAAACTCGGTGGTGACTTTTACGCTGGGGAAGCCGCGTGTCTGGGCGAGATACTCCGCCACAAAGCCATAGTCCACGGGCTCGTCCATGCAGATATTAAAGGTCTGCTGGCGAGCCTTTGGATGGTTCAGCGCCGCCAAGATCGCCGTTACCAGATCGCTGACATGCACAAAGTTGCGCTTGATCGGGTTGCCATCGGGATCGCAGAGAACGGGAACCGTTTGACTGGCCTGGTAGCTGTCCGCCGCCTCAGCCCCGACTAAGTCGCGCCAGCGTGGGCCGCCAAAGACATCGTCGCCGAAGCTCTGCGTGTACTTGAAATCGTCCTTTTCCATGATCCAGGGCGCACGCAAACAGCAGCCGTTGAGGCCGTACTGGATGTAGTACTGCTCCAGCATCACTTCCTCTAGGACTTTCGAAAAAGCATAGCAGCCCTGGTAGGCACTGTGGCGCTGGGTCTCGGTGACGGGGATCGGGTGCGGGTAGACAAAGTGTCCCATGCCCGCGTCGCCGCCGATTAGTACCAGCTGCTCGAACGTCGGGGAGAGCCGCGCCTCTTCGAGTAGCCAGAAGAAGCCCTTGATCGCGACATCCATGATGTCCTCGGGGGTCTCTTTGCAAGTCGCCAGATGGAGCACATGCGTCACGCCGTCTAGCGCCCGCTTGACATCGTCGCGTGACGACATCGAGCCTTTCACCACTTCCACCCGCTCGCTCGTCTCCAGCACCCGGTTGTGGCAGAACGCCCGCACAATCGCCCCACTAAAACGCTCGTCGGCGAGAAACGCCTTCACAAATGTCTGCCCGACTTTTCCCGTCGCACCTGTTACCAAGATTCTCATGCGCGTATAATACCCGCATGATTGCCAAAGCCTTTGCTCTGCTCGTGCTTCTTGCCCTTGCCACGCTTCCCACAGTGGCGCAAGTCACGCCTACGCGCTACGACTGCCTCACGTGGCGCTGTATTGGCCCGTTTCGTGGGGGACGAACCGTCGGGGCCGAGGGCGTGATCTCCCAGCCCAATGTGCTCTTTATCGGGGTGAATAATGGCGGGGTCTGGAAGACGACAGACTACGGCCTGACTTGGAAGCCGATCTTTGATAGCCAGCCCACGGGCAGTGTTGGGTGCCTGGCGGTTGCCCAGAGCCGCCCCAACACGATCTATGTCGGCAGTGGCGAGGGCCTTCAGCGCCCCGATCTCTCAGTGGGCGATGGGGTCTACAAAACCACCGACGGTGGCAAGAGCTGGGTGAACACGGGCCTCAAAGACGGCTTGCAGATCAGCGATATCTGTGTGGATCCGAAGAACCCGGATCGTGCATTCGCGGCAGTGCTGGGCCATCCTTATGGCCCCAATAAAACGCGTGGGCTCTTTCGGACGCTCAATGGTGGCAAGAGCTGGGAGCGCGTGCTCTACAAAGACGAGAACACAGGCGCGGTTGAGGTCGCGCTTGATCCGACCAACCCCAATACGGTCTACTGCTCGCTCTGGGCGGCGCGGCAGGCACCCTGGGAGAATGGGGTTTGGCAGGGAACGACCAGCGGCTTGTTCAAGTCCACGGATGGCGGCACGACCTGGATGGCACTTACCAAGGGCCTGCCAACAACTGCACAGGGCCTCGGGCGGATTGGGTTCTCAGTGTTCGATTCCAAGCGGCTCTACGCCACGGTGGACGCGACCACGGGCGGCGGCATCTACCGCTCTGACGATGGCGGCAAGAGCTGGACCTTCACCAACGGTGAGCCGCGTGTCTGGAGCCGTGGGAGCGACTTTGCTGAGGTGCGCGCCGATCCCAAGCAGCGCGATGTGGTCTATGCCGCCAATACGTCTACCTACAAATCTGTCGATGCGGGGAAGACCTTTGTTTGCATCAAGGGCGCACCTGGTGGCGATGACTACCACACGATCTGGATCAACCCGACCAACCCTCAGATTATTCTGCTGGCCGCGGATCAGGGCGCGACAATCTCCGTGAATGGGGGGGAGACTTGGAGCTCGTGGTACAACCAGCCGACCGCGCAGTTTTATCATGTCAGCACCGACAATCAGTTTCCGTACTGGGTCTACGGTGGCCAGCAAGAGAGCGGCTCGGTAGGGATTGCGAGCCGTGGGCAAGATGGCCAGATCACGTTTCGGGACTGGCATCCGGTCGGGGCCGAGGAGTACGCCTATGTTGCCGCCGACCCGCTCAACCCCGATCTGATTTATGGTTCCAAGGGCAGCAAGTACAATAAAAAGACCGGCGAGGTGACCAGCATTCAGCCCAAAATAGACGGCCTGCGCTACCTACGCACCATGCCGATGCTCTTCTCTGAGGCCGACCCGCACACGCTCTTTCTGGCGAGCAATCGGCTACTCAAGACCCGCGATGGTGGCACAACCTGGGAAGCGATCTCACCCGACCTGAGCCGCGAGACCTGGGATGTCCCCGCATCTTTCGCAGCGGTCTCCCGTGATGGTAAGACCATGCAGCGCCGGGGTGTGATCTACGCCGTCGCACCCTCACCCACAGATATCAACGTGATCTGGTGCGGCACCGACGATGGCCTGCTCTGGCTGACCCAGGACGGCGGCAAGAACTGGACAAACATGACCCCGCCAGAGATTTCGTCGTGGAGCAAGATCGCCCAGCTGGAGGCCAGTCGCTTTGTGCCGGGCCGCGCCTACGCCGCCGTGAACCGCCTGCGCTGCGATGACAACAAGCCCTACATCTATAAGACCGATGACTTTGGTAAGACCTGGAAGCTCATTGTCACCGGTCTGCCTGACAATGCCCCGGTGAACACCGTCCGTGAGGACCCCAAGAAGCCTGGCCTTCTCTACTGTGGCACGGAGCGCATGGTCTGGTTCTCCAGCGACGACGGGGTGCACTGGAACCCGCTGCGCAACAACATGCCCGCCACGTCCATCCGTGATCTCGTCGTCCACGACGACGATCTCGTCGTCGGTACCCACGGGCGCTCGTTCTGGATTCTGGACTCCATCACCGCTCTTCGCCAGCTCTCCAGCGAGCCCGTCGCCCTCTACGCCCCAACCGTCGCCTACCTCGTGGACTGGAACCGCAACACAGACACGCCCCTTCCCCCGGAGGAGCCCGCCGGTCAGAATCCCCCCGATGGCGTCGTGATCGACTACTACCTCGCGCTAACGGCAAAGGAAGTTCGTCTCGAAGTGCGCGATGCCCAAGGCAAAGTTGTCCGGAAATGGAGCAGCACCGACAAGCCTGAGTTCATCGATCCCCTCAAGCTCACCGTCGATCCCCGCTGGGCACGCCCCTGGCAGCCGCTTTTAGCCACCTCAGGCTCCCACCGCTTTATCTGGAACCTGCGCCAGTACGCCCCCGCCAGTGGTCTTGGCATGGACGCCATCTGGCAGAACACCCCGACGTCCAAAGCCCCGTGGGTTGCTCCGGGAGCCTACACCCTCCACCTCACCGTGGATGGGAAAACCAGCGAGCAGAAGCTAGACGTAAAGCCCGACCCGCGAAAAAGCCCCAGACGGTAAACGTCTGGCAAGCCGGACGCTTACCGTCGCGGCTGGTCGGGTATTTATGATGAGTGCTTTACTCGCTCCGCAGGGCTCCCAGCAGCGAGCCACGGAGTGCCGCTATAGTCGCGAGCCACACCCAGAGCAGACCGCTTCCTAGAACCGCGAGGAGGGTGATGCCGAGGCTGACAAAGGGAATGCCGACACCGGGCGTTTTGAGCGACGGCAGGACGGCCACGAGTGCGGCGGCAACTCCGACGGCAAGACCCAGAAACAAGAGCAAGACGTGCTCGGAGAAGACAAGCTGGTGGAGGGATTTTTTCGTGAACCCAATCGCGCGGAGCAGGGCGAGCTCGCCCTGGCGCTCTAGGACATTGCGTAGGACGATCACGCCGAGGCCGAGGCTTCCCAGGAGTAGGCCCATGCCGCCGAGGATCGCAAAGATCGAAAGATAAGTGTTCTCCACGGCGCTGAACATTCCCAGGCGCTCCGGAGTCGTAACCACACTCAGGCCCGTGTCTTCTAGACCACGGGTGAGTGCCTCGGCGAGGGCTTTTATCTTGGCTTCGGGCGCATCAATCAGAAACACCTGGTAGCCGCTGTGGTTGGCAAAGAGCTTCGTAAAGTGGCGCTCGGAGAGGATGAGGTTCCCCTGGAGCACGGAGTTGTTGATGATACCCACGACTTTCAGTTTGTGCTTCGTGCCGCGATCATCGGTGTAGTCAATGAGCTGGCCCACACCCGAATGCAGCATCCACATCACGGTGTTCATGTCCCCGATGACAGGGATTGTGTCCGTGCCATCGCTGGTCTCCAGCAAGTCCCAGGGATTGGCTTTTTTATCGGCGAGCGACTGGCTAAACCCGAAGGCGCTGCGTTCTGCGAGGCGCTTAGGATCAACTCCCAGCAGGCGCGGGGTCTGGGCGCGGTTGAGGTTCAGACAGCTCGCCTCGTCACCCTCTCGCAAGCGAAACGGAACGACTTTCGCCTCGGTCATCTCAGCCTCGTCCAGCCCGAAGGCATCGCGGCCCTCGGCGGAGTTCAGATCCTGGTAGACGGGAAGCGAGGCCTCGGCGTAGAGGGCAAACCCGCCCGTCCCCGACGAACGCTCGCGGGCGGCCTCGCGCGGATCATGCCGATTAGCCCCCACGGCGATCACGAGAAAGCTCCCACAGGCAAGCAGCGTGATCGCGCCCGTGCTGCGTGAGAGTCGCCGCGCCGCATTGCGCCGCCCAACACTCGTCAGGCTCAGCGCCCCTTCCGTGATCTCAAGCCTCCGCAAGAGCTGCCGCGCCGCCAGAATCCCGGCGATGAGCAGAAGCATTCCCGAGCCAAAGAAAATCCCCGCCGCCTCTTCGCCGTGCTTGCCGATGCCAAAGAACGCGAGGCCGACAGCAAGGAGAGGGAGAAGGAGCGTCCAAGGAACCCTCCTCCCCAGCCCTCCTCCCGAGAACCATGGGAGGAGGGGGAGCCGCTCCCTCCTCCCATCCTGCCTCCCAGGATTGGGAGGAGGGCCGGGGAGGAGGGAAAGAAGCGCTTGCGCCGAGGCTTGGCCTTGCTTGCGGGCGACGAGCCAGATCACGAGGAGTGCGACCAGAAAGCTGCCGATGCCACCGCCGATCAGCGTCTCGGGCTTGGCGTAGTAGGTCAGCGGCGAGCCCACGACGGCATCTTTCCAGACGCTTCCCAGTCCGGCGATCACGGCGCGGGTATAGAGGGTGGCGACAAAAACACCAGCGATGCTGGCGAGAAAGGCGATCAAGCCACCTTCGAGTAGGAGCAGGGTGCGGACGCGGCGTGGCGTGACGCCGATGGCGAGCAGTGTCCCCATCTCGCGGCTGCGCTGCTCCACCCCAAAGCCGAAGAGTAGGGCGGCGAGAAGAAGCGCAGCGATGATCAGAAAAATACTGAAGCCTAGGAAGAGCGAGCCAAAGTCCATGGAGTTGGCGCTGGCGGAGAGGGCACGCTCGCGGATGGGCTGGAAGAAAAGCCCCAGTGCGGCGGGGCTGAGCGCCTGGCGGACGCAGGCCTCGACGGTCGCCGTGTCGGACTTGTAGCGAATCGCAGTGAGGTTGCCAAAGCGGTTGTTCCAGATGGTTTGGCCGGCCTTGAGCGTGATAAAGGCCTTGGGCGTGCCACGAAAGGCGCTCCAGTACGCTTGGTCTTTGTCGCGGATTTTCTCCAGGTCAATGGGCACGCCTGGCTCCCAGTCACGGCAGTCTTTCTTGTCCGAGAGGCCAGGGATGTCCGGCATGAGCGTAGGATCGAGCGTCGGGCCGGAGAGCGGGACGATGCCGCGCACGGTGAACTCACTGGTGTGCTCTTCGAGCTTGCGCAGTGGCCCCACGAGCCAGTAGCTTAGGCTGACCTTGTCGCCCACCTTCGCCCCGAGCTCGTCGGCGAGCCACTGGTTGATCAGCGCTTCGTCGTCGGTCATGCCTTGTGGCAGAGGAGCGCCCTCTAGCGCAGCGACCGTGGAGTAGGGCACGGATTTTGTACCAAGCGTCAGGCGGTTGACAAAGTAGGTGAGAATACGGCGGGCACCGGGCTGCGCAGTCTCCGCGGCTTTTGCGACCTCGGGCTCCAGAAAAACACGGTCGGTGCGCAGCTCTAGCTCGCCCGTGGCGGGAACGGGCTTGAGCTTGAGGCCCGCGTCGGTGAGTTTCCATTTTTCCCAGAGCGCACGGGTCAGCGCATCCGTGGCCGTTCCTTTGCCGACCAGCAGAAGATTGGCGCGGCCTTCCTGCCCAATGGCTTTTTGGAGCGTGGCACGGGGAATAAAAGCGTTGTAGGGCGGGATCTGGTTGGCATCGAGGCTGAAGTTACCAAAGAGCTGCTCGGTGATCACAAAGCGCACCGGCAGGCGCAGGGCGACTGTGGCGTCCTCTATCTTGGAGAGCGGAGCATCACGCGAGAGCAGGCTGGGCTTGTCCACACGGATTAGAACCTCATCGCCCACATCGACGCCTAAAAACTTCGCCAGACGCTCGTTGAGCGCGACCCCGTCCTCGGCCATGTTGACTGTGCCCGCGCCGCCTAGCTTCCAGAATGCCTCATCCACCCCGACGACTTGGACGCGCCCGGCGCGCGCTGTTCCCTCGCTATTGGCCGCCGCACCGCGCAGCAGAATCGAGGCCGAGGTCGGGGCCGCCACACCGAGCTCGTTGGTCAGTTCCGTGCGGAAAAAACGCCCCGGATTATAGAGCGCATGCTCAATCCCCCCAATGCGGGCTAGGGCTTGCTGCATCAGGCTATAGCGCACCGAGTCCCCGACCGCCAGTGCGCCCGTGAGGATCGCCGCCGCCAGCACCGCGCCCAAAAACACCCCAAGGTGGGCTTTCTTGTGGAACTTCAGCCCCGCCAGCGCGAGCTTAAGGAGGTTCATGGTGTTTATTCCCCCCTAACCCCCGCCGAGCGGGGGGACAACAAGGTATTTTCCGCATATCCCCCCCGCCGGGCGGGGGATGGGGGGGTGGGGGTGGTTTTCATACGAGCAGCCCCTCGTCGAGACGGTAGGTCTTGCCCTGCTTGGCGGCCAGCTCGGGGGAGTGGGTGATGACGAGGAGCGCGACTCCTTCTTCTTTGTTGAGCTCGATGAGCAAATCCGTGAGGTTGTTGGCGGAGTCTTGGTCCAGTGCGCCCGTGGGCTCGTCGGCCAATAACAGCTTGGGCTCGTTGAGGAGCGCCCGCACGACCGCAACCCGCTGGCGCTCGCCGCCGGAGAGCTGACCGGGGCGGTGCGCGAGCCGCTCGCCTAGGCCTACACGGTTCAGCAGGCGCTTGGCGCGGGGCTCAGCAGGCTCCTTGCGCTGTGCGGGGCCTTCTGCGAGCGTGGGAATCAGGACGTTTTCGAGGACCGTGCACTGGGGGAGCAAGTGATGGAGCTGGAAGATCATCCCCAGCTTCTGGCTCCGTACCCGCGCCAGGGCTTTCTCGTCCAGCCCGATCAGGCTCGTCCCCTCCAGAGTAATGCTCCCACTATCCGGTGACTCCAGCGTCCCGATAATATTGAGCAGCGTACTCTTGCCCGACCCCGACGGCCCCACAATCGCGGCCATCTCCCCTGCAGCCAGGCTCAGGTTCACCCCGCGCAGGACAGGCTTCTCCACCCCGACAAAACTCTTGACGATTCCCGAAAGCTCCAGCAGACTCATGTGTCTACTTTACCCGATAACTCTTGCCGTCGTCGCTGTGGGAGAGTAGGTAGTTCCCCGACCACTCGTCCCAGCCCGCTGCGAGGGCGATCCCCTTGCGCACGAAGCCCTCTGCGAGCAAGTGCGCGACCACCTCCTCCCAGAGCACTTCCGGGGAGTCGTCGAAGTCGAGGGTGAGGTGGCCGTTGGTGGCGGGGTAGAGAGTCATAGCTCCAGCAAGTCCCACCCGGTGACAATCGTGCCGCTGAAGTGTGGCTTGACAGCATCGTGCCAGGCCGAGTCGGGGAGGGGGGCGCCGCCGGGGACGAAGTGGGAGAGCACGAGGGTCTTGACTCCTGCTTCGGTGGCGACCCGGCCCACTTGCTCGGGCGTCGAGTGGCTGGCATGCAGATGCTCCCGGAGCGTTTTCGCGTTGGGCTCGCTGGCGATGAGTGGCTCTAGGGCACTGGGAAGCATGATCTCATGAACGAGGACATCCGCTCCTTGGGCCAGCTCCACAACACCCTTGCTGTAGGTCGTGTCGCCGGAGAAGACAAAAGACCGATCGGGGGTGTCGAAGCGGTACGCGAACGAGTGCTTGAGCGGCGGGTGAGCATTGAGCGTGCAGCGCACCGTCACGCCGTTCTCGCTCAGTAGCTCACTGGGTTTGGTGATTTCTCGCACGCCCACAAAGCTCTCAAATGGCGGACGGCCTTCGTCGGCGATTCGTGTTTTGATGTCCAGTGCTTGAAACGCCTGGAAGTGGCGCAGCATGGCCTTAAGCGGCGGTGGCCCCCAGAGCGTAATCGGCTTTGTGGGGTTAGTCGCCCACGCCAGCAAGGCGAGCGTCCCAATATCGGCGCTATGGTCAGAGTGCTGGTGGGTGAGAAAGACATTCCGAAAGCTATTGATCCCAATCTTGGCCTTTGCAAGCTGTTGCCCCACCCCATTGCCCGCGTCAATGATAAACGTCTCCTCGCCCACTACCAATGCATACGCCGATGGTGCCCGATTTGCCTTTGGTGTCGGCCCGCCCGCCGTTCCCAGAAGAACGAGCCGTGTACTCACGCGAGAACGGTCTCCAAGAATGCATTTGTAAACTTCCCTTCCGGATCGAAGGCTTCTCGTAGGCGCAGGAACTCGGGGAGCTTGGGGTAGCCGGTGGGCTTCATCGTGAAGACTTTACCCCAGTGGGGACGCGGGTCAAAAGGGGCGAGGGCTTCTTCAATAACCGGCAGCAGCGCGAGGACTTCGGGGATATTTTGTTTCCAGGTGAAGTGAAAGCCCACTGAGTCGCGCTGGTAGTGGGGGCTGAGCCAGAGGTTGTCGGCGGCGATGGTGCGAATCTCGGAGATCATGAGCTGGGGAGCGAGTTTATCGCGCAGTGCGGCGATGGCAGTGAAAGCGGCGAGGGCGTTCTCGCGGCCCACGAAGTACTCGCTCTGGAGCTCCGCGCCGCTGCTGGGGGTGAAGGCGAGCTTGAAGTGCGGCAGGCGCTCGTGCCAGGGGCCGGGAATGCCGCACTGGGTCGTGCAGCTCTCGGTGGAGTGGTCGGGGAGGGGATGGCGGTTCTCAGTGGCTTTTTGCGCCCCAAAGAGCGTCTCGGGAAAGTCGCCGGTTTTTGACTTCACCCAGACCTGGTTCACAAACGCGCTCTGCCAGTCTGTGAAGAGGCTGACGGAGTAGCCACTGCCGGTGATTTCGTCGAAGTGCGTGAGCAGCGCCTCAACCGGGAGGTTGGTGTAGGCGGTCTGCGCAATCTCAAAAGTGGGCTGGATCTTAAGCGTGAGCTGGGTGACCACGCCCAGTGCGCCCAGATGCACCACCATACCGTCGAAATCATCGCCGTGGGTTTCGCGGGAGAGAGTCACTCTGTTGCCGCTGGCCTTGACGAGCTCCATTCCCACCACCGAAGTCGCGAGGTTTCCATTGCCGTCACCGGAGCCATGCGTACCCGTTGCCACGGCCCCTGCCACGGAGATATGCGGCAGGGACGCCAGATTAGGCAGTGCGAAGCCTTCCGCGTTTAAGTACACGGCTAGCTCGCCGTAGCGCACGCCGCTCTCAATCGTGACGGTTCGTTTCTCCCGATCCACCCCGAGGATCTTGGTGAGCTTCTCGGTCGAGATCATGTCCTCGGGGCAGTCGGCAATCGCATTGAAGCAGTGGCGCGTCCCGAGGGCGCGTAGCTGTCGGCACTGACAGACAAGATCCTGCACCTGCGCCACACTCGTTGGTCTGTGCAACCACTCCGCACTATACGTTAGATTGCCCGCCCAGTTTTTCTGGCTTTCCATGCGGCTATTGTACGCTACAAAAGGCGTGTGACGAACCACCAGAGTCCGGCGAGGCCAATTCCCACGGAGAGCATTTTAAGGAGTGTGGCATGGAGTGTGGGCTTATCGTCGGCGAGCTTGGCGAGCGCGGGGGCGACCGCAATCACAATCAAGGCTTGTCCACACTCGACGCCGAAGTTAAAGGCTGCCAAGGCAACACCGAGTGCTTGCTGAGGGAGCCCCACTTCCGAAAGTGCGCCCGCAAAGCCAAAGCCATGGATCAGGCCAAAGCCAAAGGCGAAGACCTCTCCCCTAGCCCCTCTCCGGCTTCGCGAAGCGGGGGAGATGCGGCGCAGGTTCTCCACCGCAATGGCGACAATCGAGAGTGCGATGAGCGGCTCGACGAGGCGTGGCGAGGGATTCCAAATGCCCAGGGCCGCGACCGTGAGCGTGATACTGTGGGCCAGCGTAAAGGCCGTGACAGTCTTGAGGAGCGTTTTTAAGCCGCCGCCCAGGAGCAGCAGGCCCAGCACAAAGCAGACATGATCCGGCCCGCCGAAGATATGGCTGACTCCCTCACGCACAAAGCGCAGAAACACCTGCCAGCGGCTCTCGGGCGGCTCGTGGCTTAGCAGCAGAGCGGGGTGTGCCGCGTCCAGAACCGTTTCCTGCACCAGGGAGCCCTCACGCAGGACACTGACGACTAGCTTGGAGCTAGGGTCATTGGGGTAGAGACGCGCGAGCACCTCGGGGGCGGCCACTTCTTTGTCCAGTGTCGCCTGCCAGGTCACCAGATCGTTGGGATCGTCGCGCAGGAGGTTGGTTTTCTGCGGCGCGAAGTCCGTGCCGGAGAAGCGCAGCCGGACGCGCCTCCGAAACGCCAGATCCATCGTCAGCGGCTCCAGCGGTTTTCCCTCAGCCTCGGTAAGCAAGCTGATGTGTGTTGTCACACTCACCACGGTTTTCCCGCCACCGACAATCACCCGCAGCCCCGAGAGCATCGGATCGTGCGCGAGCGCCGGGAGTGCCATAAGGAGGGCAAGACAGAGGGTGAGGAAGCGGCGCATTAGTTGGGAGGAAGCTCCGTTTTGCCCAGGAGCTTGAGACCATCGGCGCTGTACTGATAGAGCGTGTTACCGCGCTGGATAAAGAGAAACTGCCCTCGTCCTGCCATACTTGCGCCACCTGGCTGCCCGCCGCCGACTCCTCCGGGAGGCCCCCCGGGGCCACGTCGCTGGAAGCTGGCATCGGGCTTGCCACGGAACTTGCGGGGGATGAAGGGATAGGAATCCGTGAGGACATAGTAATATGTGCCCTTGGGAAACTCGGGAGTCACGCCGTAGCGCCCGTTCCAGGGGTCGAGATCGCCGCTGCCTTTGGTAAACTCAAAGTCACTCTCAAACGAGCCGTCGTAGGCTCCGCCGGGGCCATCGCCACTCTCACGGTTGCCGCTCTTGAGCTTGTAGCTGGCCTTGAGCTTCTTCAGCGGCGATTTGGCGCTGGCTGCGCTGCTGTAGCCGTAGTTTCCGTAGATCGGGTAGCCATCGGCGGCCCAGCCTACTAGCGCCATCTTATGTTGCCAGTCCAGCTTCTTGAGTAGGCCCATCGGCATTCCGTGGTAGTGGTACGCCCCATTGGGCTGCACATGCGCGAGGTTGTCGTCCACGCCCAGACCGCCGCGTGCGCCCATAAAGCCCGTCATTGCCTCGTAGCGCCACTGGCGGTTGCCGTTCCAGAACTCCGCCGTTGTCGGGTCAAACGTGACACCATTGACCGCGATCCCAAAGTTCTGCCCCGTGTCCGTCCCACCGTTCTCATCGGGCTCTGGCTTGACCGGCACACGGAACGCGTAGTTCTGCGGCGAGATGGAGTTGGGATTCCCCCGGTTGGGAAACTGCCCCGTCACATGGTCGGGAATCCCATTGGCCGTGATATAGCGAAAGCCCTCGCGAACCTCGATCTTAACCTCGTTCTTAAAGCCCCCTGCTGTCTGACTCTGTGCTCGAAGCGCGATCGTGGCAGTCAGTGTCGTTGCCAGCCCCGTGATAAGAAAAAGCGTGTTGCGTTTCATCGTGCTCTGATTTTAAGCTGATCCAATGAAGAAGTCATGAAGCAGATAAGCTGAGGGGGCAATCTATTCAAACCGCGGAAAGAAGAACCCAGCGAAGACTTTTGCGAGAGGTTTTGTCGAAATTTGTCGGGCGTTGAGAATCGTGTAGTCACCATTCGGGGTGACTTTTTCCTCGATCATAAAGACATCCGTGATTGGGTTTTTATCGCTGTCATGAATGATGTTTCGTCGCACCAGAAAGCCGCCCGAGACTGCCTGAGTAGTTGTCCCAAAGTAGCCCGAAGACGCACGTGTTCCCACTGGCTGAACCTCGGCCCAAGCTCGCTCTTTTGGGAAGTCTTGCATGAAGTACCAGGTTGTCTCTGAGGTTCTGAGTCGGACAAAATCAAGCGCGGCTTCCGGTGAAGAAACCTCAACTTTGTCTTTGAACTGAGAAAGCGTGGTGATTTTTGTACGCTGCTTACCCTCTTCAAGATAAAGTTTTACAAATGCCTCAAGAGGATAACCAATTAGACCATTGTGAGGAATATCAATAATGAGTTTTCCCTTGACACGAAACAATGTCTTGATTGGTTTTCCTATATCTGGATAGTGCATCGTGTTAGTCGCAGTTGGGGCGGACGATTGCCTTGACATCCACGCGGAAAGTCGGATCGGGGACGGTGAAGCGAAGCGCGGTTCCGGTAAGGCCTTTGGGATCAAAGCGCAGGATCAGACGGACGGGTTTGCTCGCGGACTCCGTCTCAAAAAGCAGTGTTTGGGTGTTGCCTGCTCCCTGTGCCAGCCCAGAATCGCGTAGCTCGGGGGCATCGGAGCGGGCAGGGATCGAGTTGCCGTCCTCTAGTACCAGAGTCACGCCTTGCCAGCCGGTTCCCGCGGGCGCAACACCGCCAAACTTGCTGCCATTGCGAATCTCAACTTTTACTTTCCAGCCCATTCCCTCGGTGGTGGGATCGGCTTTCTCGACGCTCATCACTTGAAAGCGCCAGATGCCATTGAAGAGCCACTCGCCGCCTTTGCCCTCAACGGCATTTTGTTGGTTCGCTCCACCCGCACCTATGGTTGTGGAAGCCGTAGGTAGTGTCAGCTCGACGCCGCCACGGGTGTACCGCACGCCCACTCCTGCGGCTTTGAGTGCGTCTGCCGAGACATACGTCGTCCCTTTGACCACGACAGCGCCTGCTGGTATGGATTTTCCATTGATCCGCAGGCTTAGTGCCTGCTGGGCCGCGGCCATCGAGGCCACGGCCAGAGTGACGATTCCCAGTCCGTAGATACGTTTCATCTTCGGGTTCTCCCAAAGAGATTCTACCCTGAATTAGCGCAAGGGGAACCCGGAGACATCCAGATCGGGTTTGGTTGTCCAGCGGGCTTTCCAGCCGGGTTTTTCGATCTTGGTGCGGAAGAGAACGGTATTGTCTTTGTCTAGGTCGCTGGTCCAGATAAACTTTGCGCCCTCGAAGTTGTAGTCGTAGTAGGGCTTTTTGGGGTTGACGCGCTGAGGGGTGAACTCGGTGGCGCTGTCCCACTTGGAGTCATCGAAGCTGGGGAGATACCAGCTGGTCGGGATCGGCTCGTACTTGACAGGCGGGGCGCTGAAAATACGCTTGGCCTTCCACTTGGCATCGCTGATGGTGCCATCGCTGAACTTCAGCACAAAGCCACCATCACCGATATGGTCGCCGTACTCAAAGCCGGTTTTCGGGTCGGCGTTGTCCTTGGCGATAATGGCGATTGTCATCGGGTACTCGGGGAGAATATTGACATTGACGACATTGTGCGGCAGGAAGTCAATCGGATCCACGGCGACTAATTTCCCGTTGATGTACATCGCAAACCAGTTGTCGGCGTAGATATTGGCCTGGATCACATCACCCATCTCAGGCTTGATGATCCCTGCTTGGCCGCCACGCGGTGGCTGTGCTATCGCCAGAGCGAGGCTTCCTGCGCCGACCAGAGCACCCAGAAAAAACGGGAGCTGCTTCTTAAATTTCATCATTCGGACCTTTGTCTTTCGTAGGCGACATTGAGCACCGACGCGCTCAGAATCTTGCCCTCCATGGCTTTCAAGAGCGCATCACGAGTCACGCCCGACGAGGCATCGAGCTTGACTTGATCGGAGAGGGCGTAGAGCGTCAGGATGTACCATTTCTTGCCCGGCCCTTGTGAGCAGGGCGGCGCGTACTGACTGCGGCGGTTGACTGTATTGACCCCCCGCGCTCCAATCGCCCGATCGTTCTGTGGAATCGCCTTGATGTCCGGGGAGATATTGTAGGCGAGCCAGTAGACATGAGGCGCTTCCGTCTCACCAGGCGGGTAGTGGTGCATCACCAGCGCGAACGACTTGGTTCCCGCTGGTGCGTTCTTCCACGCCACGGGCGGCGAGGCGCTCTCACCGTCGCAGGTGAAGGCTTTGGGAAGAAGCCCGCCATTCTCCACTACCGAGCTAATGAGCTGAAAATCCGTGGGCTTGGCAGGCGTGATGGTCGGTCCGGGACGCTCTTGTGGACGACCACGGCCCTGATTTTGTTGCCTACCCTGTCCGCCGCCTTGGCCGCGCTGTGGGTAGTTGAGCGTGATCGCCCTGCCTTCCGGGTTGACATAGTCAAACGTGTAGCTGCCGTTGTCTTCCACTTTGTAGTTCACAAGGCATGTCTGGCCCTGGATCACATAGGTCAGCGAGTAGCTACCCGGTGTGGGGCGCGAGAACGCTGTGATCTTGGCACCGGGCAGAGGCGGCGTGTCCGGGCGCGGGCTCTGAGCACGCGGCTGTGGGTCCACCTGCCCTCCAATCTCCTGTACCTCACCGTGGAAACCGCCGTTGAGATAGGGATAGGTCTTTGTCCCGTGGTAGTGGTAGCCGATAGCCGATGTGGTGTGCCCGTTGAACGCATCCAGCCCGGTGACGGGCTTGCCATCAGGCTCGCTCTGCCCGTAGATCGCGTAGCCGTCCAGGGCGTAGGCAATGGGCTTGCCCTTCCCGACAAGCTTTTCGAGATAGAGCGGTGCGATATGGTAGTGGTAGTCGTCGGCGCGGCCACAGTGCCCACCAAACTCATCCAGCTCTCCGATCTTAAATGAGTCCACCCCCCGGTTATTGAGCGCATTGAAGATCGGGACACCATCGGCGGCAAGGGCCATTGCGCCCCGGAAAAAGTGGGTCTTGCCTGAGAGCGGATTGGCGGCAGGGACGGGCCTCAGCGGAAACTGCCAGGCGTTGCTACCCACATAGCGCTGAGGAATTGGCACCTGCTGCTGCCACGCCGTGATCCCGACCATCAGCGGGTGATCCGGCATCCCATCCGACTCGACATAGAAGTTCTTCGCATCCGCGCGAGTCTTCACTTTCGGCGCAAAAGGCTTAAAGCTCGCCGCAATCGCCTCCACGGTTGAGGACGATGTTACGGTCTGACGGTGTGCCGCAATGGCAATCACCGGCACCGCCGCCAGCCCGAGTGCCGAGAACAACCAGAGTCTTGGTTTCATAGTCGCTATTATCCTGGAAAGAAATGAAGCATGCATGAAGACGTAGAATGTCTACTTCTTGGTGAACTCGTGGCTAAAGGCCTTAGATGCCTCGCCGTTTTCGGTTCGCACAAACGTAAAGCTTGCTTTTTGTGGTGTCACACTGAGCTTGATAATCCCGGAGCCATCGAGCATCTTGCCTTGTTTGTAGCCGTACTCCTCGGCGCTACGGCTGCCACCACCGCGCCCGTGACTGGGCTGGGGGACACACTGGTAGATGATGCCATCCACTTCCTGGTGTGCGAAGAGATGATCGTGGCCGTGGAAGACCGCACTGACCTTGTTTTTCAGTAGGAGCTGATGGATGGGCGCGTCCCAGCCAGGACGTTTTTCTTTGAAGGCATCGGTGCCATCGGCGCTCTTGCCGCCCCACTCCCAGAGCGGCGCCGCCTCTGCGCCCCCGCGTCCGTCGCGGCCCAGCCCCCCGACGAGATTATGGATAAAGACAAACTTCCACTTTGCCTTGCTGGTTTCCAGGGTCTTCTTGAGCCAGTCATACTGCTCTTTGCCAAGCGTCACGTACCAGTTGTCAGTGATCTCGTTGGCACCTCCGTTGCCGTTCTGGCCGCCGCGACGAGGACGATTGGTGGTGTGCCCGTAGGGATCGAGGCCGATGAGAAGCGCATCGCCGGACTCGTAGGCCCAGTGGTTCTCGGGGGCGCTAGGGAAGTAGCGCAGCCGCTCCTGCTGCGACCAAGAGGCCATCTCCCGATCCGCGCCACGTTCACCGTCGTGGTTGCCCGGCACCATCAAGACAGGAACGTGGGCCTGGTCGAAGTAGTAGCGCTGGGCAATATACTGCGCGTGGGCGTCTTTGAAGTTGGGGTACTTGTCGGTCATGAACGTGTCGCCCAGGTCCACCATGAAGTCTGTGTCGCGCATCGCGGCCAGCGAGCGCAGATAGACCGCCTGTACGCTTCCGCCATCGAGGTGGGAGTCGGCCTGTATCGAGAAAGCCATGGGGCTCCCGGCGGGGCGTGTGGTCACAAAGCTCCGCTCGGGCGAGGCAGATTTCTCAAACTTCACCTGCCAGTAGACCCGTGCCCCCGGCGCAAGCCCCTTCAGCTCCAGCACAACCGGCTCGCCCTTGGGGAACTTGGTGCGCGGCAGGCTCTTGGTCAGCTTTCCGGGCGCACTGCCGTAGACCAAGCTTCCCTCGGAGTCGGTGTAGCACAGCACGCTTACCGTTGCGCTTGTCTTGGTGACCCGCCCGACTACCATATCGTAGTCATGCACCGGAACCTCCGTCCGATAGACCACCGGCGGCCCGCCCTGCCGCCGTCCCTGAATTCCCCCCCCTCCCCCCCGCTCGGCGGGGGGGAAGGGGGAGGATAAAACGAGCAGAAGAGCAAGTACGAGCTTCATAGTCCTCCTCCTCCCTGACCTTTCTTGCGACCGCCTTGGCCACCCCCGCCGCCCTTACCGCCACGCTTGATATTGGTCTCGGTGGGCTTGCTGGGATCGTAGTCAGGGTTGATGGTTGCAAACTGGGCATTGATCTCTTTGAGATAGTCCGTCAGGCGCTTCTCCAGATCGGCACGCTTCTCGGGTTGAGCCGGCGCGACATCGGTGCGCTCCGACGGGTCTTTGGCAATGTCGTAGAGCTGGACGCTGCCCGTCTCGTAGAACTTGATCAGCTTCCAGTTGCCCAGAACGATCGCCGATGCCGGGCCGCCGTTGTCAAAATCATAGTGGGGGAAGTGGAAGAAAAGCCCCTCACGGGAGCGCTTGACCACGCCCGTGCCGCCGGACTTGAGAATCGGCAGGAGGCTCCCGCCCTCGATCCCTGTCGGCAGGCTCTTGAGCCCGGCGAGGCTGGCGATGGTGGGGAAGAGATCGACGCCTGTGGCGGGGACATTGGAGGTGGTATTTGCCGCGATCCCAGGGCCTTTGACGAGAAGTGGGACACGAATCCCGCCCTCAAGGACGTGGCCTTTGCCGCCGCGCAGGGGGAAGTTGCGTCCCGGCGTCCCGTGGTCCGTGGTGTAGAGAATATAGGTATTGCTCTCGGCGTTTTGTGCCTTGAGCGCCTGCATCAGCTCCCCAAGCACCTTGTCCATGTCCTCCTGCGCCTTGTCTTCTTTGCTGGCGTACTGGTCGAGCTGGAGGTAGAAGGGCTTGCCCGCCTTGAGCTGCTCGGTGATAAATGTCACGCTCTTCTGGCCCGTGAGCGGGGTCTGCTCGGTGCTGGGATCGGCGCTATTGTCGGGGCCGCCGTTGTTATTGGGGCCATCATTGACCGGGAACCCGTGGCGGCTGGGGTTGGCACGCCCGACATGCCACTTCCCAAAGTGCGCCGTGGCATAGCCCTCGCTCTGGAGCAGCTCAGCAATCGTGGTCTCGCGCTCCGCAAGCTCGGTGCTGGTCTGTGGGGCGCGCAGTTTAGTATTGCCCACTTCGCCTTGCCTGCCCTCATTGACAAAGGTCATGTGGAGCTGTGCCGGGCTCTTTCCCGTGAGCAGCGCCGCCCGCGAGGGCGTGCAGCGTGGTGAGGCGGCGTAGAACTGCGAGAAACGCATCCCGCCTTGGGCAAGCGCCTCGAAGTGGGGCATCCGGACACCATTGTTCTTTGCACTCGGGCTTTTCGGGTCTTGCGCAAAGGGCAGGCTACTCCAGCCATGGCCCTCGCCCTCAATCACGATAAAGTTAGGTCGCTTCGCTGCACTTTGTGAGTGCGCCTGTGCATTCTTTACAGGAGTGTTTCCTAGCAAAAGGCACCCACCCAGCAGTGTAAAAGAGAGAACTTTTTTCATACTCCTCAGAATTGCCGAAAAAAATGAATTCCGCATGAATCCCAAAGCAAAACGAGGCATGAAGTCGCACTTCATGCCTCGTTTTTAGGGGGGATAGGCTAGCCGCCGCCTTTGCCACCCTTGCCCGCCTTACCGCCGCCACCTGCACCGCCCGCGGGAGGGCCACCAGGACCACCTTGGCCACGGCCACCACCTTGACCACCGCGCTGGCTGCTGCGAATCTCTTCCAGCTTCTTTTTCTGCTCTGGGGTCAGAACCGAATTAATCTGATCAGTGTGCTTGGTGCGTAGTGCCGTCATTTCCTCACGCTGCTTGTCGGTGATGCCCTGAAGTTTTGTCTTCTGTGCCTCGGTTAGCCCCAGCTGCTCCAGAGTCTCCATCGTCATCCCACCGCCACGCTGGCCACCACCACGCTGACCGCCGCCGGGGCCGCCTTGACCACGACCACCGCCTTGACCACCGCCTTGGCCACGTCCACCACCACCTGCGGGAGGCTGAGCCGAGGCAAGCACGCCAAGAGCTAGCACCGCAACGAGAGAAACCATCATCGATCGAGTTGTTTTCATGGAAATATCCACTCCTTCAACGCCGTTATATTCCTAAAAAATGAAAAATGAATGACGGCAACATCTCAAATCTTATTCATGCCAGATTCATCTTTTTCGCGGCACAATGGAGGCTACGATGCGTGTGCTGGTTGTAGAGGATGACGACGTGATTGCGGGCCTGCTTCAGCAAGGACTCGAAGACGTAGGGTACTCGGTTGTGGTGGCCTACGATGGCCGTGAGGGTTTGCGTGAGGCGAGCGAGGGTGTGTTTCACCTGATCTTACTCGACATCATGCTGCCGGGGCTAGATGGCATGGCGGTCTGTAAAGCCCTGCGGGATCGGCGCAACCGCACGCCGATTCTGATGCTCACGGCGCGCGATGGCATAGACGATAAAGTGCGTGGCCTCGATAGCGGAGCCGATGACTATCTGGCCAAGCCCTTTGATTTTAAAGAGCTACTCGCGCGGGTGCGCGCTCTCACCCGGCGGGAGCGGGCACAGAAGAGCAATCTGGTTCGGGTCGCGGACCTTGAGATTGATACCCTGGAGCACGTGGTGCGGCGTGGTGGGCGCGAGCTAGGGCTTAGCCACCGAGAGTTCGAGCTTCTCCTGGCACTGGCATCGCACGAGCGGCAGGTCTTCACCCGTGCGATGATCCTAGAGCGGGTCTGGATGAGCGAGCCCACCAGCTCAAATGTGGTCGATGTTTTTATTAAGTCGCTACGCAAGAAAGTGGACGAAGGCCACGAGGTCAAGCTGATCCAGACGGTCTGGGGTGTAGGCTACACCCTGCGAGGCCCGGAGTGAGGCGCACGCTGATCCTCTGGAATACCGTGGCCTTGCTGGTGCTCTTTGGCACTCTCGGTGTGGTCGTGCGGCAGATCGTGAAAGCGGGCATGTACGGGGTGGTAGATCGTGAGCTGCAGCTCCGTGCCCAGCGCTTTATCGAGCGCCCTCCCCGATTTGAAGGCAGTAATCCCAACCGCCGTCCCCCAAAAGGCCAGGCAGACCCATTCAAGCCCCACCGCTACGATCTCAACGGACAGTCCATGATGCAGCCAGGCAGGCCGCTCTGGGACGAAGCTGCGTTTGCACGGGCTCGGGAAGGGGAGGCGCTCACCACGACCATCAAGAGCGATGGCGAGCCGCTTCGGGTGCTCTCGCTGCCGGTACGGGAGCAGGGGATCGTCATGGGAGTGGTGCAGGTTACCTACCCCGTGGCGGAAGTCGAGCGGGCGGGGCTCTTGCTGGATCGGGCACTGGTCGCCTTTATTCCGTTCGTCTTACTGGCGGCTTGGGGAGGGGCAATGCTCCTCACCAACCGCGTCTTGCAGCCCGTCAAGCAGCTCACCAAGGCGGCGGCACTGCTCAGCGCCCAGACCCTCTCTGAGCGCCTTCCGGTCAGTGGCGACGATGAGTTTGCGACTTTGGCGACGACGTTTAATGGCATGCTGGAGCGGCTGGAGGTTGCCTTTGAGCAACAAAAACGCTTCACGGCAGATGCGAGCCACGAGCTAAAGACACCCCTGACACGTCTCAAGGGCATGGCCAGCATGGCACTCGTCGGCCCCCCGACACCCGAGCGCTTGCTCGCGACCCTCCAGAACATTGACCGCGCCTCCGACACCATGACGACTCTGGTGCAAGACTTGCTGCTCCTGGCTCGCGGCGATGCCGGGCACCTCGGTGAGAGCCGAAGCGATGTCTCTGCGCAGAGCTTGCTGGAGCAGGCACGAGAGCGCGTGCTACGCCCCGGCACCGCGCCGATCACCCTCCGTGTCGAGGACGAAGCGCTGACCTACTGGGGCAATGAGTCCGAGCTACTGCGCCTGCTGACCAACCTGCTCGAAAACGCCCTGCGCCACACGCCACCTGAGGGAAGTATCACGGTTTGTGCTCAGCCGAGTCGCATCACCGTGACCGATACGGGAAGTGGGATCGCGCCGGAGCACCTCCCCCGGCTCGGGGAGCGCTTCTACCGCGTGGATAGTGCCCGCGCCCGCCTCGATGGCGGAACTGGCCTGGGACTCGCTCTCTGCAAAAGCATTGTACAGGCGCACGGTGGGACCGTTTCATTTACCAGTGCGCCAGGCCAGGGAACCACCGTGACCGTGCAGCTCGCTGAGCTATGATATAATCAGAAGTTGCCCCCGCGCTATGGCTTGCGCCTGCGGGGGTATTTTCATGTCAGGTTTTATCACTATGCTCAGAAATATCGCTATTATTGCCCACGTTGACCACGGAAAGACGACCCTCCTTGACGGAATGCTCAAGCAGGGTGGTGTCTTCCGCGAGAATCAGGAAGTCGCCGAGCGGGTGATGGACCGCATGGACCAGGAGCGTGAGCGCGGCATCACGATTATCTCCAAGCACACGGCCCTCACCTACAAAGGCCACAAGATCAATGTCGTAGATACCCCCGGCCACGCGGACTTTGGCGGGGAAGTCGAGCGCGTGCTCTTGGTGGTGGATGGTGTCTTGTTGCTCGTGGATGCTGTGGATGGCCCGATGCCACAGACACGCTTTGTGCTGGAAAAGGCCCTCTCCGCCGGCCTGAAGGCAATTGTGGTGATCAATAAGATGGATCGCCAGGAAGCACGCCCCGACTGGGTGGTCAACGAGACCTTCGACCTCTTTGCGGAGCTGGGCGCCTCCGATGACCAGCTTGACTTCCCGATTGTCTATGCCACCGCGCTGGACGGTCGCTCGTCGCTGAACGAAGACTACGCGGATGCGGTAGATCTCCAGCCACTCTTCGACACGATTCTCTCCGCGGTTCCTGAGCCTAAAGTAATCGCGGATAAAGATGCCCCGACACAGGCGATGATCTCGACCATCGATGGCGACCCGTACTTAGGTCGCCTGGGAATTGGGAAGCTCTTTGCGGGGACGCTGCGCCCCAACCAGCAGGTGACGGTCTTCCGCCGCGATGGCTCCCGCTACAACTCCCGGCTCCAGAGTGTCTTTGTCTACGAGGGCATGAAGCGCATCCCGGTAGAAGAAGCCTACGCCGGAGATATTATCGCCGTGACAGGCCTCCCCGAGGTCACCATTGGAGAGACCATTGCCACAGGCGACGATCCCCAGCAGATCCCGCCGCCTACCGTGGACGATCCGACCCTTCAGATGACCTTCGCCGTGAATACGTCGCCGCTAGCAGGCCGCGAAGGGCAGTTCTCCACCAGCCGCAAGCTGCGTGAGCGCCTCTTTAAAGAGCTAGAGACCAACGTGAGCCTCAAGGTCGAAGAGAGCGAGACCCCCGATAGCTTTATCGTCTACGGGCGCGGCGAGCTTCACCTCTCAGTACTCATTGAGACGATGCGGCGTGAGGGCTATGAGCTTCAGGTCTCGATGCCCGAGGTGATCACCCGAACCGGCGAGAACGGGGAGAAGCTGGAGCCTTTTGAGCGCGTGTTTATCTCGCTCCAAGAGGAGTACTCGGGGAGCATTGTGCAGGCACTCGGGGAGCGCCGTGGTGTGCTGATGAACATGCAGCAGTCTGATCGAGGCGACACACGCCTTGAGATCGTCATCCCGACCCGTGGCCTCCTAGGATTCCGCTCGCGCTTCTTGACCCTGACCCGTGGCACGGGAATCATGTCCGCTCTGCTGGAGGGCTACTTGCCTTGGGCTGGGCCGCTGCCCCATAGATCCCAGGGGAGCCTGATCGCCAATGAGAATGGGGTGACAACCAACTTCGGACTCGCCAACGCCGAGGAGCGTGGGGAGCTGTTCATTGGGCCTGGTATCGAGGTCTACGAAGGCATGATCGTGGGGCGCCACCAGCGTGAGGGCGATCTCGTGATGTCGGTGACCAAGACCAAGCAGCTCACCAACATGCGTGCCTCGACCAGTGATGTCTCCGTGCGCCTTACCCCGCCGTCTGAGATGGGGCTAGACCGCGCGATGGAGTACATCGGCCCGGATGAGCTGATGGAAGTGACCCCGAAGAACATCCGCATGCGCAAGCGCGAGCTGAACTTCAAGATGCGCAAGCGCTCCGAAAAGGGCGAGTAAACTCCCTCCTTTCCCCTTCCTCCCAATCCTGGGAGGAGGGGCTGGGGAGGAGGGATTCTACCCCCGGTACGCCGCAATCACCGCATCTTGCCGAGCGTTCACGTCCGCATCTACCGTCTGGCGCGCTGGGTCGGCTCTAAACCACTCCAGAGCTCTCTGCACACCCTCGGCCCAGAGCACCTCCGCTTTATAGCTCGGAACAAAGCGCTTGATCTTGCTATTATCCAGCACCACCGAGTTCACCTTGTCCCCGATCAGCGTCCCCTCCCAGTCCGGGTAGAGCGCCATGCAGAAGTCCGACGGCACGTGCACAAAGTCAGCCTTCACCCCGAGGGCATCGGCCACGGTCTGAAAGAGCTGGTTCCAGCAGAGGACTTCGTCGCTGGTGATATGAAACGCCTCGCCATAAACCTCGGAGCGGCCCAGCAGGCTCGAAAACCCCTTGGCGAAGTCCCCGTTCCAGGTGTTGGTCCACAGCGAAGTCCCGTCTCCGGGCACGATCACCGGCTTGCCGCTCAGCATCCGCTCCACGGCAGTCCATGGGTGTGCCCAGCTATTGAGAACCAGCGGCAAGTTCGCGTGGCCATAGGTCAGCGACGGCCTAACCACCGTGTACGCCTGCTTGCTCTGGCCCGCGAGAAGCGCCTCACAGGCAATCTTATCGCGTGAGTACTGCCAGTGCGGGTTCTCTAGCGGCGTCTCCTCCGTGATCAGATAGTGCTTAGGCGGCTTCTGGTAGCAGCTCGCCGAGGACACAAACACAAACTGCTCCGCCAAGCCCTCGACAAGTGCGAGGCGCGACTCCAAGTCTTCCGGGGTAAACGTGATAAAGTCCGCGACGGCATCAAAAGGCCCGTGCATCGCTAGAACCCCCTTTAGCTCCCCTTGATCGCCCGTCACATCTCCGGTGATCACCGTCACGCCTGGCGGTGGGAGGTATTTCTTCGAGGAGCCCCGGTTGAGCAGAAACACTTCCTGACCTTGCCGCACCGACTCTTCCACACAGGCCGACGAGATAATCCCGGTGCCCCCGATATACAAAACACGCATGCGTTTCTCCTGTCCGCCGGTTGAAAACCGGCGTCTGCAATGGCGTCCCGCCGCAAAGCCCGTGCCGGGCTACAACGAACTCTAGCCCGGCACGGGCTTTACAGCGCATCGCGCTACTCGATGCCCCGTTCACGGGGCATTATTCTATTTCGCCTCGGGAATTTTTGTGGTCTGCCAGGCGGCGAACTTCCACTCGCCCTTTTGCCGCGTCCAGACCTCGGTGAAGCGTGCCTTGAACGCAACGTCGTTCTCGCCCGCCTTCACCTTCACTTCTGCAACTCCCGTAATAACCACGGTGTTGGCGTAGGTCTGGTGTTTCTTCTCCGAAAGAGTTACGGCCAGATACTTGGTCGTGCCGGTCTTCATCGCCTCCAGCAGCGTCTCTTTGGTGTCCATCTTGCCGCTGGAGTGCGTGTAAGTTAGGTCTTTGGTGAAGATCGTCTCCAGTGCCGCCAGATCACCCTTTACCATCGCCTCGATGCGCTTGGTATCCGCCGCATTGGTTGCTTCAATCGCTTCTGCGCGGGTGGGGCTCTTCTGCTGAGCAAAAACGGGTGCGGAGACCACAAGGGCCGCACAGACAAAAAGTGAGCTTTTCATGCCGGGATTATAGCATAGAAAGCCTGCCCCCTACTCCCCACGGGGGCAGGTGAAGAAGTAGGGGCACGACGGGCACTCGTCGCGCTCGGTGGGGGTGGCGGGGAAGACCTTGAGGGCGATTCCACGGAGGGCTCTATCGTAGTCGTCTAGGTGCCGCTCGCGGATGCGGGGGCGGTCGGCAACGGGCAGGCGGCGGCCATCTTGGAGAAAGCGCACGAAGACCTGATCGGGGCCGAAGGTCTCCTGGAGGAGTGAGAGGCGCAGATCCGGGTCGGCTTTATCGGCATCGGGAGCGGGGGGCTTGCGGAGGGTGCGGCGCTCCACCTGGCGCGTGCTCTCGCTGAAGTCATCGGGGCGGACGAGAATGGTTCCACTGTCGAGGGGCAGAGCCATCAAGGGGCGCTGGTTTGGCGGGCAGGCGGGGACACTCTTGGCGACGATCTCCCGTGCCAGCTTTTCGTAGAGCGGGTAGGCCGGGTCGCTCTGACTCGGGCCATGCTCGCGCCAGAGGGATTCTAGAGCGCTCGTCGGCTGCGACGACGAGAGGGCAGCAAGAACCGCCCGCTTAAAGCTTTCGTAGGCAGAGGCGCTCCCGACAGGCTTTTCCTCGACCACCTGAAACTCATAGCGCTTGGGGCAGCGCAGGTAGAGCTCGGCATCGGGCGCTTTCACCTCGGGGTGTGTTGGGGGTGTTTCGGGCGGTGGCAGCTCGTTTTCGGAGTCCTTGCTGCGCCAAAAGATTGTCTCCACGCCCTCCACATTATCGAGGCAGTTGAGTAGCGGCGACGGGCGGGCGCTCATGCGACCATGCTTGACGGCGCGGGAGAGCACTAAGTGATCGCGTGCACGGGTGAGCGCCACAAAAAACAGGCGCGCCTCTTCCTCGGAGGCGACCGTCCCAGGCTCCTCTTTTGCCTCTCCCTCCTCGTCGGGAAGCGGCGTGAGCAGGCCGGGCATGGGGCGCGGGGGGAAGCGGCCTACGGCTAGGTTCGGCACAAAGATCGCAGGGAACTCCAGCCCCTTGGCACCGTGCACGGTTAAGAGGTGAACCGCGTCCTCGCTCTCGTTGATCGGGGCTGCGGGGGCGGTACCTAGGCGCGTCAGGCGGCGCAGGTGCTCCAGAAACGCCTGGATGAGCCGTGTCTCCCCGATGCGGAGAATGGCCTCCCGCTCCCGAAACGTCAGCGCGAGCATCAGCAGGCTCGTCACCGCCTCGGGCTCCGCCAGCGTGCGTGCCAGCCCCTCAGCGCCATAGAGCATCTCAATGAGTGCATCGTAGGCATCGGCATTTGTCTCGACTTGCTCATCCAGCCTTGCAAGAAGCATACGAACATCGGGGCGGGTGAGCAAGCCGCCTTCGTCGGGGCCGGGGCCAACGGGAATGCCACGGGCGACAAGGGCTTTCTTCAGGTTGCGTGCCTGGTTTCGGGTCCGGCAGAGCACGGCCAGCTCGCGCCAGGCGTAGCCGGCCTCGGTATACTGCTGCATCGTGCTCGCCATGCCCCCTGCCTGGCCCGCATCGTCGGGAGCAATCGCCAGCGTTGTCGAGGCAAGTCCCTCCCGCCGTGGCTCCCAGACCGCGCTGCCTTCGCCGCTGGCCTGCCCAAAGAGCGAGACCAGTCCGGGGCGGGACCTATAGTTCACCGCCAAGTCCATGCGCCGACCGCCCGGGAAGTCCTCGGCGAATCTTGCCACATTAGCGGGCGAGGCACCGCGAAAGGCATAGATCGCCTGCCGCAGATCGCCCACCGCCCAGAGCGCCGTGCCATCCGGCCCGGTCAAGAGCTGAACCAGCCGCGCCCCCGAGCGGTTGATGTCTTGGTACTCATCCACCAGCACCTGCCGCCACTTGCCTCTCTCCCCCGCCAGCACGTCCGAGTAGCTTTCCAGCAGGCGCAGGGGCCGCACGACCAAGTCTGCAAAGTCCAGCGCCCCGTGCTCGTGAAGCAGGCCCTCGTAGGCGGCGTAGAGCCGGGCGATATCTTGCCAGATCTCATCGCCGCTTGTCTCGGCACGCTGCGCCACTTCCTCGGGAGTCAGGCCGCTCTCTTTCACTTTGGAGATTGCCCGGAGCGCTTCGGGGAGAGGGTAGGCGGGGTCGTGTAAGTACCGCAGGGGCCCTAGCTCCAGCCCCGCAATGCGCCGCTCCAGAAGCGCAAATGCCTCAGCCTCCGTCAGCATCAAGGGGCGCGGCGGGAGCCCGGCAAGCTTCCAGTGCCGCCGCAGGAGATCTAGCCCATAGGAATGAAACGTGGTGATGGCCGCTCGTGCTGCGATGGTCTCGTCCTCGCTGGCGATGCGCTCCTGCATCTCGGCGGCAGCTTTTCGGGAGAACGTCAAGGCGAGGATATTCTCCGGCCTGACATTTTTCTCGCGTACCAGAAACAAAACCCGCGCCGTCAGCGTGCGTGTCTTGCCCGTGCCTGGCCCCGCCCCCACCAGAAGCGGCCCGTAGTCGGCCTTGGCGGCGGCTTCTTGGGAGTCATCGAGGCCCGTCGCCAGGCTCTTCTCCACGGGCGTCTTTTCTAGGGCGGGCAGCACGAGCGGCGCGGTGAGCTGGGCGATGATTGTGGCAAGTGGCAGCCCGAGCTTTTCCGCCATCTCCACCGCATCGAGCTTGTCGTCAATAAAGAGCTTACGGGCCAGCGGTGCCGGAAGAAGAAACTCCCGTGCGTAGACATTGGCCTCCGTCTCGCGGCGCTGCTTGGGGCCGTAGCCACTGCCCGCGCTCTCCGGAATCTCCGCCAAGTCGCCCTCGTCGCAGCGGCACTCCTCCGGGCTATGATGGAGCTTTAAGTGCCCCAGCTCATGTGCCAGAATCAGCCGCCTTTCTTCAGGCTTGGCATCGTCGCGCACCCACACTGCCGCTGCTTCGACATCCAAGACCGCATGTGCCATAAACAGCAGGGGGTCGCGGCGTGGGCGCGGGCGCACCGCCAGCCCGGCGGCAGCAAACGCCGCCTCTAGCAAGGCATCGGCGCTGACGCCTAAAGTATCGGGAAGGGCAGCGCGGTCAGCGCGAGCATGAATACGGGCACGGCTCCAGTCAGAGATCACGCGCTATTGTAGGCCGAAAAACGCCCGTTTGCCCGAACTGTATTTTAGAGTCCGAGCAGTCGCATAAGCTCGTCGCCGGAGAGGGTTACCGTATTGTTGGCATATTTTGCACCCGTGTAAGCGGAGCCGGAGCGCAAAAATAGCTTCGGGAGAGAGCCGTGTGATAAAAGGTAAGAGCAAGAGATACGGTTCGTTCCATGGAGGCATTTTATGCAAACATGGCTCTTTGTGTGACTGCTCTGTGATAAGAGGGAATATTCGTAACGCTGTCGAAGAGTACTCTCATCATCATGAATGCTCTAAGACTTGCTTCGTGTGCGCTTCTCAGCGCGATCTGTATTGGCATGAGCCTGGCGACTCCCCCCCCAGCCCCCGTCGAGCGGGTGAGAACGGGGGCAGTTGTCTTCAACCGAGACATTCGCCCGATCCTCTCTGACAACTGCTTTGCCTGCCACGGCCCGGATAAGAACAAGCGCCAAGCAAATCTGCGGCTCGACGGGCCGAATCGCGCCGTTGTGCCGGGCGATATTCTGGCAAGCTCGCTGGTGCGCGAGGTGCGTAGCGGGGCGATGCCGCCCGCAGATTTTCACAAGAAGCTCACCGAGTCGCAGAAGCAGCTCCTGATGCGCTGGATTGGCGAGGGGGCCAAGTACCAGAAGCACTGGGCCTACGAAATGCCTGTCAAGCCCGCGATTCCGGCGGGCAAGAGTGCGATTGATTTTCTGGTGCAAAAGCGCCTCGCAGAAATCAAGCTCAAGCCGTCGCCCACTGCCGACCGACGCACTCTCATCCGCCGCCTGAGCTTCGATCTCTTGGGCCTGCCACCGTCGCCGCAGGAAGTGAGCGCGTTTGTCAATGATAAAGCCCCCGATGCCTACGCGAAACTGGTAGAGCGGCTGCTGGCCAATCCTCACTACGGCGAGCGCATGGCCCAGAGCTGGCTGGATGTGACACGCTTTGCCGATACGATTGGCTACCACAGCGACACGCCGCGCAATATCTGGCCGTATCGGGACTACGTGATCAGCGCCTTCAACACCAACAAGCGCTTCGATAGATTTACGCGAGAGCAGCTCGCCGGGGATTTGTTGCCCGATGCCAGTCAAGAGACGCGGGTCGGGTCGGCGTTCAATCGGCTCCTCTTGACCACGGAAGAGGGCGGGGCGCAGGCCAAGGACTACGAGGCGCGCTATCTCACCGATCGGGTGCGTGCTGTCGGGACGGTCTGGCTGGGGCAGACCACGGGCTGTGCCAACTGCCATGATCATAAGTTCGACCCCATCACCCAGCGCGACTTCTTCCGTCTGGGGGCCTACTTTGCCGATATCGAGGAAGGGATTATCGCCGCCCGTGAGCCGGGGATGCTCGTCCCCACGCCCGAGCAAGCCCGCGAGCTGGCAAGCCGCGAGGCGCGTGTCTCGGAGCTTCAGAAGCGCTATGAGGCGATCTGGAAGCCACTCAAGCCCATCAAATCCGCGGCGCTCGGCGGCACCGTGCTGACTGTCCAGCCCGACAATGCCGTTCTCGCCAGCGGCCCCAACCCGGATAAGAACACCTACACCCTGGAGCTGGCTGCCTCAGGGACTCTCACCGGGCTGCGGCTCGAAGTGCTCCCTGATCCGTCTCTGCCGGCGCGTGGCCCGGGCCGCGCAGGCAATGGCAACTTCGTGCTCAGTGAGCTGGCCCTAGAGCGCCTCAAGCCCGGTGCAGAGCCGCAGAAGCTGACTTTCTCCAAGGCGCAGGCCTCCATTGAGCAGGCGTCGTTTGCCGAGGCCCACCCCGACAAGCGCTGGAGCGCCGCCTCCGCCCTCACCCCCGATAGCTTTGGCTGGGCGATCCTGCCCGATGCGGGCAAGCCCCACGAGCTTGTCGCTACGCTCGTCGAGCCGCTCACCCTGGCCGATGGCGAGACGCTTCGCCTGACTCTGGTGCAGAACCACGGCACAGAGCACAACTTGGGCAAGTTCCGCCTCACCGCCTTGACCGGAACCGAAGTGCCTGAGACCCTCAAGAAAGAGCTCGCCGATGCCCGAAAAGCCAAGACGGACTACGAGGCCAGTATCGGGCGCTGCCTGGTGACGGTTCAAAATACCAAGCCACGCACGGTACGGATTCTCCCCCGTGGTGACTTCCTCAACGAGACCGGCGAGGCAGTCACCGCGGCAACACCAGGCTTTCTTCCGAAAAGCACGGGTGGGAGTCGGTTAGATCTCGCCAACTGGCTGGTCTCGCGGGAGAATCCTCTCACGGCGCGGACGGTGGTGAATCGCTTCTGGAAGCAGTTTTTTGGCAACGGTGTCAGCAAGGTGCTCGAAGACCTCGGGGCGCAGGGCGAGCCGCCCACAAACCCCGCGCTCCTGGACTGGCTGGCCTGTGAGTTTGTGGACAGTGGCTGGGATGTGAAGCATCTGGTGCGGCTAATGGTAAACAGTAATACCTACAAGCAAGCCTCAACAGCAAGTAAAGTACTCCTTGCTGCGGATCCCTACAACCGCGAGTACGCCCGCCAGAGCCGGTTTCGCCTGGAGGCCGAGGAGGTGCGCGACAATGCCCTCGCCATCTCCGGGCTGCTCTCTCTCAAGCTCGGGGGGGCGTCGGTGAAGCCCTACCAACCCGAGCGCTACTGGGAGAACCTGAACTTCCCCGTGCGCGACTGGACCGCCGACAAGGGCGAGAGCCAGTACCGTCGTGGGCTCTACACCTGGTGGCAGCGCAGCTTCTTGCACCCGTCGCTCCTGGCCTTCGATGCCCCCAGCCGTGAGGAGTGTACCGCCGAGCGCAACCGCTCCAATATCCCCCAGCAGGCCCTGGTGCTCCTCAATGACCCGACCTATGTGGAGGCCGCGCGCGCTTTTGGGGTGGGAATCCTGACCCAGACCAGCGGCACCCCGGAGCAAAAGCTCACCTGGGCGTTCCAGCAAGCGCTCCAGCGCAACCCGAGCGTGAGCGAACAGAAGACACTGCTTATGGTCTACAACCAGCAGCTTGCCGCTTACAAAGCCGACACGACTGCCTCGGACGCGCTCCTCAAGACCGGCTATGCCCCCCTCCCCACATCGCTCGACAAGCCCGAGCTCGCGGCCTGGACCCATGTCGCCCGCGTGCTCCTCAACCTCCACGAGACGATAACACGACCATGAAAATCACAAGGGAAGACGAACTCAAGCAATTCCGCGCGCAGCAACTGACCCGCCGGGCGCTGCTAGGCAAGGCCACCCAGGGCCTCGGGGCACTAGCCTTCGCCTCGCTAGAGGCGAAAGCTTCCCCCCTAACCCCCGCCCGGCGGGGGGAATCTAAGGAATCCCCTTCCTATTTGTCCCCCCGTTGGACGGGGGTTAGGGGGGTGGCTCCCAAGGCCAAGCGCGTGATCTGGCTGAGCATGGCGGGTGGGCCATCGCACTTAGAGACCTTCGACCCCAAGCCCAAGCTCGCGCAGATGAACGGCCAGCCCATGCCCGAGAGCATGACCAAGGGCCAGCAGATCGCGCAGCTCCAGGGTCAGAAACTCACCTGCTTTGGGCCGCAGCTCCCGTTTGAAAGATTTGGAAAGAGCCAGATCGAGATCTGCGGGCTCTTTCCCCAGCTCGGCTCGGTGATTGATGAGGTCTGCTTTATCCGCTCCATGACCACGGATGCCATCAACCACGACCCGGCGCACATGTTCATGAACACGGGTAGCCAGATCGCGGGCAGGCCGAGTATGGGCTCGTGGATTACCTACGGGCTGGGGAGCCTTGCCAAGGACCTGCCGGGGTTTGTGGTGCTGACCTCGCTGGGCCAAGGCGGACAGAACCAGCCCATCGCGGCGCGCCAGTGGAGCAGTGGCTTTCTGCCGAGCAAGTACCAGGGCGTCCAGCTGCGTAGCAAGGGCGACCCGGTGCTCTATCTGACCAACCCGAGCGGCGTGACGCGTGGCCGGCAAGGGACAGATATCGCGGCGATCAATGCGCTCAATAAAGCGTACAACTCCCTCGTAGACGACCCGGAGATCGCCACAAGAATCGCGCAGTATGAGCTGGCCTTTCAGATGCAGGCGTCGGTGCCGGACTTAATGGACATCTCGCAGGAGACAAAAGAGACCCTGGAGCTCTACGGCTGTCAGCCAGGCGATGGCTCGTTTGCCAGCAACTGTTTGTTGGCGCGGCGGCTTGCGGAGAAGGGCGTGCGCTTTATCCAGCTCTACCATAAGGACTGGGACCACCACGGCGATATTAAAAACGGCGTGACGCTAAAAGCCAAGGAGATCGATCGGGCGTGCATGGCGCTCATCACGGATTTAAAGCGGCGCGGGATGCTCGACGACACGCTGATTGTGTGGGCGGGGGAGTTTGGGCGCACCCCGATGTCGCAGGGCAATGGACGTGATCACCACAACAAGGCCATGACGGTCTGGCTGGCGGGGGCGGGGGTTCACGGGGGGATGGTATACGGGGCCTCCGATGAGCTGGGCTACGCCGCAGTCGAGAATATCACGACGGTGCACGACCTCCACGCAACTATGCTCCACCAGCTCGGTATCCAGCACGAGGCGTTTACCTACAAGTTCCAGGGGCTCGATGCCAAGCTCACGGGGGTTGAGGGCGCAAGCGTGATCAAGAGCATCTTGAGCTAAAGCCTCCCTCACTTGTGGGGGCAGGGGGCTTTATCCCCAGCTCTGGCGCATCTCGTCGGTGGTGTCGGGGTCGTTGCCGAGGGCGCTGGCGAACGACTCTTGAGTGGCCTGTGGGGCAGAGTCGCTGCGGTAGCTGGCTCCGGCGGCGAGCTGCGGGGGCTGGCGCAGGTAGCGAGCAAGCTCGTCCACACTTCTGTCGAGTTTCTCGGCGAGCTGGGAGAGTAGCGCCTGCGGGATGGTCTCAAACGCGACCAACCGTCGGTGCAGCTTCCAGAACAGCCCGAGGGGCAACTTCAGCGCAGCGGCGAGGCTCTCGGCCGTGTGGCCTTTGGCCTCCGCGACGGACTTTAGGCTTGCGAAGGTGGCGGCGCTGTAGGCCACGCGCTTCTCGCGGAGCACAGACAGGCCAATGGACTGAGCATGGGCTCCATTTGCGCTGGCAGCGGGGAAAGCACGGTCAGCAGCCAGGTAGGCGAACTCGCGAGCTTGCGCGGGGTAGCGTGCTGCCCAGTCCGCCACTTGTGCTGTGGTGTCATTGGCAAACTCTATTAAAATCGTATCGGCTAGCTCTTCGTTCATTTTTCGTTCCACTCCCGCAGTTTCTGCTCCGCACGGCGCAGGTAGTTACGTACCGTCCGCCCTGTCACTCCCATGATCTTCGCCACGGTCTGGCGCTTGGGATCGTCGCTCTCTTCCGGCAGTCCCTCGATGTACTTTAGGTACACCGCCAGGCGCTCGTGCTCGGCGAGAGCGGTGAGTGCCTCGCCATACTCCGCTAAGGCTTCCGGCCCCGGCCCACTATCGCGGATCCGGAGCATGGAGGACTCGCCGCTCTCGCTCGCCTCCTGCTCACTGCTCTCACGGAGCTGGACATCCAGGCTTGCTTGCCGCTTCTCCACCAAGTTCCAGAGCCGTCTGTCCAGACACACCCAGAATCGCACTTCCCAAAACTCTCCGGTCGCCTCTCGTGAGAAGAGCGCATCGAAGAGAAGCGCGAACAGATCGCGCGTCACGTCGTCCGCATCTTCCTGAGGGAGCCGCCACTTGGCAAGCTGTCGGGCGATATGCCCACTCACGCGCTCGGTCAAAAGCTCCGCGATCCCCCACGCCATCTCGTCATCACCGCGCACCGCGCACTCCCGAAGCGCATAGACCAGAGTCTCTTCCCGAAGCCTCGCGGGGCTACCGGCAGGCTCTCGGGCGAGGAGCGTCTCTCTGCGCGCCCGGGAACGCATTTTACAGAGACGCTGGATCTCTTCCTCTGCCTGTCGCTCTCGTTTATAGGGACTATTGTCCTCTCTACGGGTTCGGGTCAAGGGGCGGTAGGCCCAGTTTTCTGCGTTTGATGCGTCTATCATGGAGGGTACTGTCTGGGAGGGCACAAACCCGGAAAAAGTAATTTTACGAGTTTTGTGCCTGATAAAATGGAAAGTGTCGCTTTATTATAACCTGAGGAACCCTGAGAGCTGATAAACAGTTTGAAGGATTATCTCGCGAAGTGTATCAGATTGACTAGGAAAGTATTCCTTGAGGTAGGCATTTGGCGATGAAGGAACGGACGTTGAGTATGACAAGAAAAGAGCTACTCTCTCTGCTGGGAGTGAGCGCAATGACAGTGGCACTAACAGGGTGTAGCGGCGGTGGAGGTAATGGTGGCGGCATAACTCCTCCCTCTTCGCGTCTCCAAAAGACGGGCACTCCCAGTCCTCAGGGCAGTAGCTGGAGCATTGTTGGCGAGGGGGCTGATGTTCAGCCGAAGAAGAAATGGACCGTGCTGGTCTTTATCAATGGTGCCAACGATCTAGAGACCTATGGCGTTCTCAACATGAACCAGATGGAGAAGATCGGCTCGACGGCGGATGTCAATATGGTGACCCAGTTCAAGCGAATTGGGGGGCGCTTTGACAACTCAAACGGCGACTGGAGCGACACGCGCCGCTATTATGTTGACCGTGATGGTAACGACTCCACGATCACCTCCACCCTAATCTCCCAGAGCGATAGCATTGATATGGGAAGTCCCAGTGAGCTTCAGGACTTTATCAACTGGGGCGTGCGGACATTTCCCGCCGAGCGCTATAACCTCGTGATCTGGAACCATGGGGCAGGCTGGCGCTCGGTGAAGACGCGCTCACAGCGGCCTCCCGCGACACGTGGGGTTTCCTACGACGATACCACCAACAATCATATTGACACGATCGCGGTTCCCGGAGCCATTGTGCACCCCGAGGGCAAGAAATGGGATCTGCTCAGTGTGGACTGCTCGCTGATGCAGATGATTGAGGTACTCTATGAGTGGCGCGATACCGCCAACTATATCGTCGGCTCCGAGGAGTCCCCACCCGGTGAGGGCTATGCCTACGACCTGACGATGGGGAAGCTGGCAGGCAACCCCGATATGGATGGCAGAGCATTGGCAATCCACTATGCCGAAGATACCTCGACCCGCTTTGCCAATCTCTATGGCATCACGCAGTCCGTGGTGGAGACAGCACGTGTGCCAGGTATCGTGAGTGCGCTCAACGATCTTGGGGCAACTCTTATGGATCTCAAGGCCAGCTTTGGTCCCGATATCAGCCTCGCCCGAGAAGATGCGCAGTCTTATGAGTACGCCGAAAACAAAGACCTGCTACACTTTTTAGATCGTCTTGAGGTGCGGGTCAACGATGCGACTCTGAAGCAAAAGACAGCGGCGGTGCGCAACGCTGCTAAAGCGGCGATTGTTCGCAATGTCACGACCAAGCAGTACTCGCCCAACTCCCAGGGAATCGCGGCATTTCTTCCGACCCCGAGCCGCTACCGCTCGATAGATATTCAGCAAGCCAATGGTTTTGGGCAGCGCTACACGCTGCTCAAGCTTTCCCAAGATGCCCCACGCTGGCAGGAGTTCTTGGCGAACGGCCCCGTGTGAGTCCATGCTGGTGAAGGAAATCCTCCTGTGCGCACCGAATGGTGGTGTAGGAGGATTTTTTTATGCCATTTCGTCTGGCACTGGTGGGTTGTGGTGGGCAAGCGGGGGGTGATGTCCCCAATATCGCCTCGCACAAAGAAGTCAAGATTGTCGCGGTCTGTGACCCCGATAAAGGGGCACAAGCACGCTTTGGGGAGCGCTATAGTGTCCCCGAGTCGGCGCGGTTTGCGGACTACGAGAAGCTGCTCAATACCGTGGAGTGCGACGCGGTCTTCTGCGCCACGCCCGATCACATGCACGCTCCTGTGGGCCTCAAGGCGCTCTCGCTAGGCCGCCATGCCTATGTGCAGAAACCTCTGACGCGCGGCGTCGGTGAGGCGCGTGCGATGCGCTTGGCGGCGGAGAAGCACCCAAAGTCTGCTACCCAAATGGGCATCCAGATCCACGGTGAGGGCAGCTACCGCACGGCGATTGCCTGGCTTAATGCAGGCGTGCTGGGCAAGATCCAAGAGATTCACTCGTTCTGCGGCAAGGGCTGGGGCGGCGCGCGCCCGCCGCGCATGGCGGAGATGCCCCCCGCAAACATGGACTGGAACCTCTACTGTGGGGTCAGCCGCAAGGTTCCCTTTCTCCCCGACGAGTTTCATCCGGGCAACTGGCGGCGCTGGCAGAACTTTGGCACGGGGACACTAGGCGATATGGCCTGCCATATTCTTGACCCGGTGCTCTCTGGCACGCGTCTGAGCACGCCGCTCTCGGTGGTGAGCCACTTGGAGGCCCCACCCAATGTGCTGAACTTCCCCTACAACGCCCATATCACCTGGCAGCTCGCCGGAACCCGTAGCACGGCCAAGACCGTCGCGCTACACTGGTATCACGGCGACACGCGCCCCGCCAAAACACTCCTGCCTGAGATGTTTGAGGAGCTCAACACGGGCTCGGTGGTGGTCGGGGAGTATGGCAAGATGGTCGTCCCGCACTGGGCGACTCCCTCGGTCTGGGACAACAGTGGCAAGCGTGTCGAGAAGCTTCCCGCTAAAGTGGAGTCCGTCAGCCACTACCACGAGTGGGTGGATGTCGCGCTAGGCCGCAGCCCCGGCCACGGCCCCACGCCGGGCAAGTGTAGCACCCACTTTGGCTACTCCGGCCCGCTCACCGAGATCGTCCTGATGGGCAATATCGCCTCGTGGCAGCCTGGCAAGACGCTGAACTTCAACCCCGATGCCTGCCAGTTCTACGGCGACGGCGCAGGGGATGCCAACTTCCGCCTCCTGCCGCTCTACAGCCGCGACTGGAACCCCCTCGCCATGTAGCGTTTTTCCACCTCCCCCTTCCTGCTTTGCGAAGGGGGGACTTTACGGACGGAGATGTAAAGCCCTCATTTGAGTTGGAGACAGCTCCATATTAAAGAGTTGTGCCTGTAGTCCCAGAAGTTCTACCTGCACAGGCATGCATTCCCTCGCCAGCATGTCCATTTTCGCCCCCCTCACCCCCGGCTAGGGAGCGAGCGCGGCGCAGGGCAACTGCCTCTAGCAGGAGTGCGAGTGCCAGCAAGACCGTGGCCTTGACGATCAGCTCCAAGATCGGGCTCATGGCACCTTCTCGTTTTCTTTCGCCTCCGCAATTAAAGCGGAGAGCCGGGCAAGCTGGTCCTCGCTGAGGGTGCGCTCTTTGGACTGCAAGAGCGTGGCAACCGTGCGCTCGATCGAGCCTCCAAAGAAAGTGGTGACAACCCGCTCTAGAGCCGTCTTTGCGACTGCTTGAGCGGGGGCGATGGGCAGGTAGATATAGCGCCCCTCTTCTTCGGTGTGTGTGAGGTGCCCTTTTTTCTCCAGAATCCCAAGAAGTGTCCGAACCGTGTTGTAGCCGGGCGGGTCGGGGAGTGCTTCGAGCACCTCGGCGACACTGGCCTGCCCGCGCTCCCAGATAATGTCCATCAGCTGTCGCTCGCGCCGGCTCAGCTTCTCACTTGCTTCCATGCGAAAATTTTCGCACATCGGCGTTTAGTTGTCAAGAGTTTGGTGCGAATTTTTTAGCATTTGTTTTTAGAGCACGGGTCTGCCGCCGCGCCAGTCCGCAAAAACCAGCTCAGTGCTCGTGAGGACACGGGTTAGCTTGCGCGGCTGGGCCATGCTCCCTATGTAGACAGCATTTTCTCGTTTGCCATTGATCGTGCGGTTAAAGCAGGTCACAAAGCGCTTGTGATCGGGGGCGACACAAAACCCGCTCCAGCCGTACTCACCCCACGGCTCCGCCTTGCCCGTGGCCAGGTTTATTAGCACTGCCGTGTGCCACTTGCCCTCGCGGTTGCCGCCCGCAAGCTGGACACCGAGCACGGCTGTTGAGGTGTGGGGGAGGGCACTCAGGCGCAGAATCCCGCCGCTGATTCCTGTCTCGTCGAAGAGCTTATGGGCGGCGGGGCTGAGCGTGATGGTCTTGGGGGGAGCGTTGCCCACGCGAAAGCCCGTGACATAGTCCTCGGTATTGATGGGGGTGATGGTGCTCTTTTCTGGTTCAGGAGTGGGCGGTGCGCTGCGCTTTTTATTCTTGCCGTTTTCGTCGCACTCGTACCACTCTAGAATGTCGTCGCCTGCGTCATCGGCCTTGCCGGTGGAGAGGCCGTAGGAGATGCGCTTGCCATCGGCGCTCCAGCGCGGCGACTGGCAGGCGCGGCTCTCTTGTGTCAGGCGGACTCGCTGCGTCCCTTCCGGCGTCGTCCGCCAGAGCTGCGCCACTTTATCGCCCTTCAGCGCCGCGGAAACAATCAGTGTGGGGAGGTTAGACATAGGGAAGTACCAAAGCTCTCTGCCGCTCCAGGCTCTCCCAGACATTTCCGGGCTCGCCGTAGACCAGTGTGTAGGGGCCAGCGAACTCCGCGGCGCGGGTGAGCTCTAGGCACCGCAGGAAGTCCTCGTCGCTGTCCCACTTGGCGTGGCAGCCCTCGGCGTACTCGGCGATCTGCTCTAGGTTGCTGTACTTGTCCGGGCCGCCCCAGTTGCCAAAATCGAAGGTCATGCCTATCGAGCCGCCCGTCTCTTCCATCAGCGTATGGATCGCTTCGGGGGTGGAGAGCGTGGGGAACCAGTTTTCCGTCATGACATGCACGCCGCGCACGTAGGCCTCCATCGCGATAATCTTAAACTGCGCAATGGACTTTGCCAGCGACTCATCGGTGAGGGGCTGCTTGCCGCCGATAATGCGGACACACTGCGCCCCCAGCTGGGATGCCTTATCAATCCAGCCGATGATCCAGTCTCGATCCCGATCTCCAAACTCCGGGTGGTTGAGATCGCCATCGTCGATCAGCAGGCTCCAGAGTGCGACTCCGGCTTCTTCGCGTGCCGCTGCCCACTCGTCTAAGTAGCAGGCGCTGGTGTTGGGAAGATGAAAGTGGCACAGCTCCATGGTGGTGATGCCGCGTCTTGCCAGCTCACGCGGGAGATGCAGTAAGTCAAGCGACGCACTATCGCGTGGGGGCATCAGGCGACCTTCGGGATCACCGGGTCTGCCAGGGGCAACGGTGCCTATGAGCTCATGAAGCGCCCAAGTCGAAACCGAGAGGCGCAGAGGTGTCTGGATCATGGAAACATTGTAGCGTATTTTTCTTCACTGGTTGTTATACGGGTTTTTGAGTTTTGGATATATTGATTATCATTATGGCGTGTATATTGTATTTATAAATTACGAAATGCAATAGTTAGCGATGTTTAGATGCTTTTATGTGCTTGTTGACTATGTATCTATACATTTTATGAAGAATTTTAAAGAGGAACTTATGTCTATCCGAATATCTCCGCTTTGGGGTCGCGTTGCCTTAATGGGATCTCTGGGAATTGCGCCCGTTGTTGTTGCGCCTGCAGCACATGCCACCAGCTTTTTCACCGACCTTGCGAGTACATTTCCCTCTGTCTACAGCTACGGCAGTGCGGATGGCGCGACCGTAGGCTGGGCCGAGGATGGAGTTAGCCTCTATGCCATGTACTGGGATAGTGCCAGCAATGCGATAAATTTACATCCCGCAATACTGGGGGACAACTCTGCCTCGCTTGCCTTAGGGGTTTCGGGTGACCGGGTTGTGGGCTGGGGGCTTGGCGATGCGACAGGCGGCTCGATACACGCTCTTGTTTGGAACAACTTGGTGGCTAGCGATCTGCATCCCAGCTCGCTCTTGGGGACAGGCTACTCCTCCGCGCTTGGCATTAATGCAGCAGGCGATAAGATCGTGGGCTATGCAACCGCTACCGATGCAGACCTGGTAAGCAATGGTTATGTAGGAGGTGCATTTTCTCCTGTTGCCCGACGCTGGGACAATGGGTTTAACTGGATCTTGCCTGTCAATACTCTCGACAGTGCAGGCCAGCGCATCTCGTCCTCAGCGGCCTTTGGAATCAGCGGCAACATTGCGGTAGGCAATGGGTTCTTTGAGACCCAGGGCTATGACAGCGCGATTCTCTGGGATGGCATCACCAGCTACCGCCTGAGTGATCTCTACTCCCAAGCTCGTGCGATTGATGGCGGCGAGCTGGGCCTGAGTGGAGCGCGTACCGTTGGCGTTCAGGAGAACCAAGCCTATGTTTGGAATGGAGTCAGCAGCGGGACAAGCCTGCACCCCACGAGCTATCTGGGAGTGGGGGGCACCTCCGAAGCTCGTGCGATCTCTGGCAATCTGATCGTGGGAGTGGGGGCAGGCGCAAACACGGCCAACCTCAACCGCGCACTAGCTTGGCAGAATGGTGTTTTTTACGATCTTCACTCCCAGCTTGGTCTGGCGGACGATGCCATCTCGGAAGCGACTTCTGTAGATAGTCAGGGCTATGTCTCAGGCAACTACATCGTTAATGGCGAGAAAAAAGCCTTCCGGGTGAAGTTTACGCCCGTTGGGGGAGGCACACCGACGCCTGAGCCCATCGCCACACCTGTCCCAACCCCCATTCCTACCCCTGTCCCAACCCCGGAGCCGATTCCTACCCCTGCACCGACTCCCATGCCAACCCCAGAGCCGATCCCAACACCCGCTCCGACTCCGGTGCCAACCCCAGAGCCGATCCCAACGCCCGAGCCGATTGCAACGCCTGCTCCTACCCCAGAGCCCATTGCGACGC
>JAPLCP010000135.1 GCA_026392155.1 Armatimonadota bacterium
GAGGCGATTCTTGAGGCCGTCAAGCTGGAGGAGAGTAGCTTCCGCAACACCCTCAAGAACGGCCTCGCTCGCCTGGAAGACGCGCTGGCAAAAGGCGCGCTCTCGGGAGAAGAAGCCTTCGACCTCTACAGCACCTACGGCTTGCCCTACGAAGTCACCGCCGAGGTCGCTCTGGAGCGCGGCGTTGTCGTGAACCGTGAGGGCTACGATGCGGCGCAGAAGAAGCATGCCGAAGACTCCAAGGACAAGGATAAACAAACCTGGGTATTGACGGATGAGGGCACCAAGGAGCTGCTGCGCTCCCTACCACATACCAAGTTCGTTGGTTACACACAGACCTTCGAGCAGACGCAGCTTGTCGGGATTTTGCAGAACGGCAAGCCGCTTCAGGAGCTCGCTGAGGGCGAGGAGGCGGAGCTGATCCTGACTAGCTCGCCGTTCTACGCCGAGAGCGGTGGCCAGGTGGGGGATACAGGGACAATTGACTTCGATCAGGAGCGCGGCGCGGGCGTCGTGTACTCGTCGTCGTTTGCGGTCACCAGCACCCAGAAGCGCGATGGGCTCTGGTTTCACCATGGGAAGATGACGTCGGGGGCGCTGACGCTCAACGCCGATGTGACAGCACGCGTGGACACGGTGCGGCGTGCGGCGATCCTGCGCAATCACACCGCGACCCACTTGCTCCACAAGGCCCTGCGCACGCAGCTGGGAACTCATGTTGCCCAGAAAGGCTCGCTGGTCGCTCCAGATCGTCTGCGCTTCGACTTCTCACACAACGCCGCCCTCACCGACGACGAGCTTGCCAGTATCGAGGCCGAAGTGAACGCGGCGATCTACTCCGGCTATGGTGTGGAGACGGTCGAGACGAGCCAGGACGATGCCCGAGAGCGCGGCGCGATGATGCTCTTTGGCGAGAAGTACGGCGATGTCGTGCGGATGGTCTCGGTCGGCGGAAAGTACTCGGTCGAGCTCTGTGGCGGAACCCATGTCAAGAACACCAACGAGATCGGGCTCTTTAAGATACTCTCCGAAGGCTCCGCCGCAGCAGGCGTGCGGCGCATCGAGGCGGTGACGGGTGCAGGCGCGCTGGCCTATCTCAACGCCAAGCTGGCCACGCTGGCAAGCGCAGGCGCACTGCTCTCGGTCAAGCCCGATTCGGTTCCAGAAGCCATTGAGCGTTTGCAAGCGCACACCAAAGAGCTCCAGCACGAGCTGAAGTCCCTCAAGTCCGCCGCCGCAGGCTCGCTCGCCGACACGCTGCTGGCCGAAGCGACCGAGAAAGACGGCTATAAGATCGTGATCGCGTCTGTCGAGACCGACGATGTGAGCAAGCTGGCCGATGAGCTGGTCGGGCGTATCGGGGCGGGCGTTGTCGTCCTCGGTGCGGTCTCGGGTGAGAAGCTGGTCTTTGTTGCAAAAGCGACGAAAGACGCAGTCGCTAAGGGAGTCCACTGCGGCAACCTCGTGAAAGCGGCTGCCCAAGCATCCGGCGGCGGCGGCGGTGGTCGCCCGGACTTCGCCCAAGCCGGAGGCCGCGATGCCAGCAAGCTCAGCGAAGCGCTCGAAGCCGCGCGTGCGGCGCTGGGGTAAGGCTCTGTCTGCCATCTCCCTGCGGGCCATCTCCCTGCCGGCCATCTCCCTGCCGCTGAGACGGCTTCCCTCTTCCCCTGATGCTCGCAAGCTCGCGGGAAGAGGGACTTTGCGGTTGCCCCTCTTCCCGGTGAGGAACGAACCATGAGGGGAAGAGGGGAGGCGAGGAACGAGCCGGGGAGATGGCTCTTCCTCCTCCTCCTCCTCCTCCTCCTCCTAACCCTTCGCGTACAAGCACAGCCGCCTCTCGTTACCACCTCGTTCCCCCTGGGTAAGATTCCAGTAGGGAGTTCTGAGCGAGAGGCTTTGGGGATTCTGGGAGCCTTTGGCTACGTCCACACGGCCACCGGGAAACTTCCTGACCCTTCGACAGAGCCCCTTGAAACCCTCGTCGTACGCGCTGGGCGCGGCGAGATTCGCCTTGCGGTGATCGGGGAGCCGCTGAAGGGACTCCCTAAGATTAGGCGTCTAAGGCTGCTGGGGAAAGAGATTCCTGCTAGTAGTGCGATTACCTCCCCTTCAACACGCACGCTCGGGCTGGTGACGATAGCAGACTTAACGGGCAAGGGACGCTCTCCTGAGTTTGTGCGGGGTGGTTGGCGTCAGATTCGCGCTCTAGGGGACTGGTTTGAGGCGACGGAAGAGGCTAAGGTGCCTGTTCTGGTGCTCTGGGGGAGCCTAGCAGGGCTCGGGCTGGCGCTGGGGATCATGGCGTTGCGTAAGCCAAAGCTCACACAGGCAGCGCGGAGCGCACTGTTGGTAGCGACGGCGGGGACACTGGCGCTCTTGCCTGCGGGGCTGGCTCCCTCTGCGGCGGCACAGCTGGCGATGTTCTTTTTTGCAACCCTGGTGATTGCTGCGTTCGCCCGTATGAGCAAGCGGCTCTCGGCAGTGACGGATATTCTCCAGCTCTTCGTAGTGCTTATAGTGCTCGATATGAGCTTTGGCTGGGGCATGATCGCTCACTCCGCACTCTCGGGGTACTACGACTCGGGGATTCGGTTCTATGGGATCGGCAACGAGTACATGGGCTTGCTGATCGGGGCGGCGCTGATGAGCGTCCCGAAGAAGTGGCTCGGCTGGGTGGGGCTGGGAATCACACTCTTGCTAGGCTTACCGATGCTGGGAGCGAATGCCGGAGGCGCGATGGCGGCGAGTGTGGCGTTTTTCCCGCCGAGCAAGAAATTTTGGTGGCGGGTGGTATTGCCGTTTGTGGTGGTCTTTGCGCTGGCGGGGCTGGATCGGCTGATGCCCGGCGCGGCGCAGTCGCACATTGGGCAGGCGGCAGGGAAGGGAGCGAGCGCATGGGGGGAGATTATCTTGCGTAAGCTCGCCATGAACGCACGGCTGACCGTGGCAGGGCCGACTCTTATTGCGATTGTGGCAGTCGGGATTGGCGGATGGCAGCTCAAGAAGCTCTTTGGAAAGCTGGATGCTGAGCTTCAGGGCAGAGTGATTCAGGCGCTCTGGGGTGCGGGGGCGGCGATTGCTTTTAATGACTCCGGGACGATCGCGGCGCTCTTGCTGCTTGCTCCTGTCATTGTGCTCTGTCTGGAGCGGCTTCTTGCTACGGATTGAAATCGGCGGGTATACTCTTGTGCTGATGCGACGATGCGCCCAACAATACCTATGGACAACTCTCTAAGCTCTCTTGACCTGCGTGCGCTCCTGCGCCTGATGTTTCTTTCTCGCGAGGGCGACCGCCGCGAGGGGATTCTCTTGCGACAGGGCAAAGGCTGGTTTCAGGTCTCCGGCACAGGACATGAGACTCTGGGAGTGGTGAGCCTCTGCCTCCGCCCCGACGACTACCTCTTTCCCTACTACCGGGATCGGGCGGTTGCTCTGGCACGCGGGGTGACCACGGCGGAGCTGGCAAGTGCCTACCTGGCAAAAGCGAGCAGCAGTAGCGGGGGACGGCAGATGCCGGGGCACTACTCGGATCGCAGCAAGAATATCTTCTCGGTCGCGACTCCCACAGCGGCGCAGTGTCTCCCGGCGGCGGGGGCGGCTTGGGGCTTCAAGCTGGCAGGAACCGATCAGGTCGCAGTGGTGATGGTCGGGGATGCGGCCACGCGCCAGGGAGAGTTCTACGAGGCAATCGCCTTTGCGCTGCAAGAGAGCCTGCCGGTGGTCTTTATCATCGAGGACAACCGCTACGGGATCAGCACGCCTACCGATAAGTTCTTCCCCTTTCGGATCGGAGCACTGGGCGAGAAAGCTCTTGTCCGAGTCAATGCCCGCGACCCGGAGCTGCTTCACGAAACTATGCAAGCCAGTATCGCAAAGGCGCGAGCCGGAGAGGGGCCTACCGTGCTCTGGTGCGAGCTGGATCGCCTGTGTTCCCATACCAGCAGCGACGACCAGCGGCTCTACCGGGATGCCGATGAGCTCGCCATCGAGGCAGCGCAAGACCCAATTGCGCTCCTTGCCCAAAAGCTCATTGCCGAGGGGAAGCTCACCGAGGCCCAGTGGGAGACGGAGCAGGCGGAGATTGTGGCTGAGGTGGACACCGCCTACCGCGCCGCCGAGCAAGAGCCCGACCCAAGGCCCGAGCCCATGACCCATCTCTTTGGCCCGGAAAGCGCACCCGTTTCCTCACCGTTTCGTAGTGCGGAGCCAACCACGATGGTGGCTGCTGTCAACGAGACCCTGAAGCACGCGCTGGCCCAGAACGAGAAAGTGATTCTCTTTGGGGAGGATATCGAAGACCCGAAAGGCGGGGTTTTTGGGCTTACCAAGGGGCTGACAGTCGCGTTTCCCCAGCAAGTCTTCAACGCACCACTGGCCGAGGCGACAATCCTGGGAACCGCGGTGGGACTCGCCGCGACGGGCTACATGCCGCTCTTTGAGATCCAGTTTACGGACTTTCTGCCGCCTGCGTTTAATCAGCTCCTGACCAACGTGGCGAACCTGCGCTGGCGGACGTGTGGCGACTGGAGCTGCCCGATGGTGATTCTCTCGCCCTACGGTGCCTACTTGCCCGGCGGGAGTATCTGGCACTCAGAGAGCAACGAAGGGATCTGGGCGCATGTCCATGGCCTCCATGTGGTCATTCCCAGCACGCCCGAGGACGCTGCCGGGCTGCTCTGGACCGCAATCCATGGCAACGACCCGACACTGTTCTTGCTCCCCAAGCATATCTTCCGCAAGCGAGGGCAAGTCTCCGAAAGCCCCGCGCCGATTCCGCTGGGAAAGGCCGTGATCCGAAAGCCAGGAAAAGAGATTACTCTGGTCACGTTTGGAAACTGTATCGAGGTCGCGGAGGAGGCGATTGAGCAGAGTGGACTCTCCGTGGAGCTGATTGACCTGCGCTCGATTGCGCCACTGGACTACGAGACCATAGCGGAGTCACTCTCTCGAACCGGGCGCTTAGTGGTGGTGCACGAGGATGCCCGCACGACCGGAATCGGGCAGGCGATTATCACCGAGATGACGGCATGCCCCGAGCGCTTCCAGCTTCTCTACTCCGCCCCACAGCTTGTCGCACGTCAAGACACCTACATCGGCTTCAACCCGATCCTGGAGTACGCTGCCCTTCCGAGTGTGAGCCAAGTCGTCGAAGCTTTACGTCGCGTTATGGAGTAAGTCACGAAAAGTGGTCGGTATCGCGTATAATGCAACATCATGGCAATTGTGCAGAGTATCGTCGCCACAGACTGTGGCTCGACGACCACCAAGGCAATCTTAATCGAACGACAGCCCGACGGTATCTACCGGCTTGTGGCACGCGGTGAGGCTCCGACCACGGTTGAGGCTCCGTTTGACGATGTGACCGTCGGAGTCGCCAACGCGGTTCGGGAACTCGAAGAGCTCACGGGCAAGAGTTTTCTGGATGCCAATGGTCGTCCCACGACATCTGATACCCATCTCTATCTCTCGACGTCGTCGGCAGGTGGTGGCTTGCAGATGACGGTCGCAGGCGTTGTAAAAGAGATGTCGGCGGAGTCGGCGGAGCGTGCGGCGCTCGGAGCCGGTGCGATTATCATGGACACGCTGGCTGTCAATGATGGGCGCAAGGACTATGAGAAAGTCGAGCGCATTCGTGCCCTGCGCCCCGACATGATCTTAATGTCGGGCGGCACCGACGACGGCAACTTGATTCCTCAGGTGCAGGAGATCGCGGAGATCTTGCGTTCTGCCGATCCCAAGCCGCGTCTTGGCATTGGCCTCAAGCTCCCAGTGATCTTTGCGGGCAGCAAGCTCATGCGCGATGCGGTCACCGAGACTCTGGGTGATACGGTGGACTTGCGCATCGTGGACAACCTGCGCCCGAGCCTGGAAAAAGAGAACCTTCCCCCGGCTCGCGAGGAGATCCATGAGCTGTTCCTAGAGCACGTCATGCAGCAGGCTCCGGGCTACTCCAAGCTCAAGACCTGGACCAGCTCGGATATTATGTCCACGCCGCTGGCCGTGGGCAAGATCATGGAGACTATCGCCCGCGAGCGCAAGATCAACGTGCTGGGCGTGGACATTGGTGGGGCCACCACAGATGTCTTCTCAGTCTTCAAAGGCATCTACAATAGAACCGTCTCAGCGAACCTTGGCATGAGCTACTCGATCTGTAACGTGCTTACGGAAGCGGGGCTGGAGAATATCAAGCGCTGGCTCCCGTTTGACCTGGGCGACTCCTACATTCGCAACCAGCTCCGCAACAAGATGATCCGCCCGACCACGATTCCGCAGGACCTCAAAGACCTTCAGATCGAGCAGGCGGCCTCCCGCGAGGCGCTCCGCCTCGCCTTTGAGCACCACAAGAGCCTCGCCCGTGAGATGGTCGGTGTCCAGCAGACCCGTGATATTGGGGAGATCTTCGAGCAGTCTGCCGGTGGAAAGACCCTGGTGGACATGTTCTCGCTGGACATGATCATCGGCTCGGGTGGTGTCTTGGCCCACGCGCCGGAGTTTGCCCAGACCTGTATCATGATGATGGATGCCTATGCGCCCGAGGGCCACACGGTTCTTGCCAAGGACTCGATCTTCATGATGCCCCAGCTTGGGGTGCTCTCCATGCTCCTGCCCGAGGCCGCGACCCAAGTCTTCGAGCGCGACTGTCTGATCCGCCTCGCCGACTGTATCGCGCCGGTCGGAACGGCTAAAGAGGGCGAGGCATGCTGCACGTTTGTCTTTAAAGAGAAGAGCTACGATGTCAAGTTCGGCCAGCTTCTTCTCCTGCCGCTCGCGCAGAACGAGACTGCGACGATCGAGTGCCGTCCCGCCAAGGGCTTCGATCTGGGCCAGGGTAAGGGCAAGAATGTCACGTTTAATATCCAGGGCGGCGAGGTCGGCCTGATTTTAGACTGCCGTGGTCGCCCGATCGCCATCCCCGACCAAGACGCCGCCCGCGCTGCCAAGATGCGCGAGTGGCTTAAGGCGCTAAATCTCAGGAGCGAGTAGAACCCTGCCGGGGATTTCCAATCCCCGGCAACGCCTTTCAGGAGGATGTTCATGCCGACAATGTTGCCGAGTAGGAATAGCGATGGGCTACCCGCCATCCCGCTCACCGAGGAGCAGCGCTATTTCTTTGATCTGCGGGGCTGGATGCTGATTCCCAGCGTCCTTAGCGAGGACGAGGTCGCGGAGCTGAAGGAGTTCGCCTACAGGCTCCACAAAGACAAAAATGCCGTGCCGCTGGCTCAGCGCTCGTCGGTGGGCGGGCCGCTGCAGAAGCTCACGGATCACCCCGTGGTGGTGGGCTTTATGAACGAGCTGGTGGCGTATGAGCACACGGCGAGTGAGAGCGGCTACGGTTTTCGGCTGGAGGGGACGTTTCTCACGATCCGCGCCGAGGGCCACGACAACTACAGCCCACACGGTGGCGGCGGAATGTTCAACTTCCACGGAAACTCCCACCACTACGGCTGCCGTCCTGGGGCGATTAGCTCCGCGCTGACCCGTGTGGTCTGGGAGCTGAACCCGGTGCGCAAGGGCGAGGGCGGAACGGTCTTTCTTACCGGGAGTCATAAAGCCGCATTTCCTGCGCCTCAGTCCGTCTGGGGCGATAGGCACTCCCCGCACTGGGAAGACTATGAGTGCCCGGCGGGCTCGTGCCTGATCTTCACCGAGGCCATCTCGCACTCGGGCGCACGCTGGACAAATGCGGAGTGGGACAGAGTGGCGATCTTCAACTGCTACAACACCATCGGGGCCAAGTGGCACGAGTGGCAGCCGCACCCCGAGCTCCTCGCCGACATGCCGCCGCTACGCCAGAGCCTCTTTCGCGGCGTCTACTGCGAGCGCAACCAGATCACCGGTTAGCGGGTCAAAGCCCGTATGGAACATATTATCTGCCCAAGCTGTGGAGCGAAGAACCTCAAGACCGACTTTCAGTGTCTGAGCTGTAGCAAGTCGCTGATTGTTCGTGCAGCGGCGATTGCTCCCTCCGAGCCGCCCACTGAGTCTGCGGAAGCCGAGTCCTCGTTCTGGGAGACTCCCGTCGGTCAGCGCCGAATGGCGCTGCTCTCTGGAGGCGTGATGCTTATCTGTCTTGGGATTCTCTTCCAAGGCATCTTCGGTATCATGCTAATCCCCCTATTGATCTGTGCAGGAATCTGGGAGCTGTGTGCCTGGAGCCGCCAGCGGGAGGAAGACAAGCGCTTTGAGCAAGTGCACGACAAAGCAACGCTTCAGGCGGAGCTCGCCCGCCACGACCGACCGGATCGCATGGTGCAGACCAAGTCCGGCCCTGTTAAGGTGCGTGGCTTCGACTCCCGCCTAGAGTGAACCTTCTGCATCTTGTACGGCATCGGGCTGTTCGGTTGCCCGTGGCTTGGTGCCTGGGTCTTGCGGGAGCGACTTAAAGCCAGTAAGGTAGAGGCATGAGCGCAATCGTTCTTTTTGATGGTGTTTGCAACCTCTGCGATAAAAGTGTGCGCTTTATCTTCCGCCACGACTCTCGCGGCTACTTTCGCTTCGCGCCCCTACAGAGCGAGACGGCGCAAAAGCTCCTCGCCGACGCTGGCGCAAGCGCCCCCGACCTGAACTCTATTCTGCTTATCGAGGACGGCAAGGTCTACGATAGATCAACCGCCGCGCTCCGCATCGCCCGCCGTCTGAAAGCGCCTGTTTCTCTGCTCTGGGCCGGAATTGTCCTGCCCCGCCCCCTGCGCGATGCTGCCTACAAAGTCGTTGCGAAGAATCGGTACAAGTGGTTCGGCCAAAAAGAAAGCTGCGAAATGCCCCCAAAAGGCCTCCGAGAGCGCTTTCTGGCGTTCGAGTAGACCCCGTTACCAGTCATCGAGAATGCTCTGCACCGCTTCCCGAAGGGCAGGATAGACACGTTGTGCTTCGAGAAGGCGTTGTGTGCTTTCTTCACGCCGTGCTGCCAGAACGAGCAATACGGTATAAAGAGCGTCAGCCGCTGCTGACCACAAGCCGCTCCAGCAACTAAAAGCTCCAAAGCTTCACTATCCGAGAGGTGCTCGACGAGGCGTAGGGCTTCGTCGGCACCTCCTTCTTTCTTGCGAAGCGCCTTGGCAACGGCCTGAACGTCGGGAGAGATGGCCTGCTGTTTCTGGCGCTGCATCTCGACGTTACATGCCTGTCTGGGTGATGCGCCCACCGGTGACGGGCAGATACGCGCCGGTGACATAGCTGGCAAGATGGGAAAGAAAGAAGACGCAGCCATTGCCGATCTCCTCGGCGCTTCCGTGGACGCGCAGGGGGATGGACTTGGCGAAGTTCTTGCTGCCCTCACTCTCCGTGTCCACTTTCTCGTCGGCCATCCAGCCCGGCGCGACCATGTTGACCGTGATATTCTCCGGTCCCAGCTCGGTGGCCAGTGAGCGGCTCATCCCGACCATTGCGCCCTTGCCCGCCGTGTACATGCTCCAGCCCGCTGGTGCCATGTTCCACAGCTCGGTGACGATATTCACGACACGTCCGCCGCCCTGCGCTTGGAAGTGAGGCCGCGCCGCAGTGAGCGTGTTGTAGACGGCTTTGACGTTGTAGTCCAGCATGTTCTGGTAGCCTGCCCAGCCATGCTCGCCCAGCTTGCCGGGCTGTGAGCCCGCAATCGCGTTGTTGATGACGCCATCAATGCGCCCAAAGTCCGTGACAATCGCGTCTATCATCGCCTTGACACTCGCCTCATCAGTGACATCGGCTTGATAGGCTTTTGCGCCGTTGCCAATCTCTGCCGCCACTGCCTCGGCTTTCTCCGCGCTCTTGCCGTAGTTCACCGCCACGTGCGCTCCCTCACGCGCCAGCACCCGACAGATCGCCGCCCCGATCCCACGCCCACCCCCGGTGACGAGCACGACTTTTCCTGAAAGAAGCATAAAAATAAAACCCTCCGCCGAAGAGTTCGGCGGAGGGGGCTTACTCTCCTGCGCTTGTTTTATTCTCCTGCGCTAAGTTTTGCTAGGCGCTCGTCGGCGCGGTGCTGGGCACGCTGGCGCTTGCTGTAGCGACCCTCTTGGTCGGCGTGCGTCCCTGAGCCACTCCTGTAGAGGGCAGCGATAAAGAGTGCCGAGGGCAGGCGCTTGAGTGCCTCGACTTGCTTGGTTGATTTTCTGGTGGCTATGCGTTTCATGATGATCTCCGTCTCCCCCTCTCTATCGCAGTGGGACACGCCGATGCTTAAAAAGTCGCAGCCCTATTTTAGAATGTCGTGCCAAAGAGGGAAGCGCCGGTGAGATCGGCTTCGGTAAGGTTTGCGCCTTCAAAGGCGGCCCCTTCCAAATCAGCATCGGTAAATTTCGCGCGGGTGCAGTTGGCGTTTTCTAAGTGTGCGTTGGAGAGATTGGCGCGGGTAAAGTCGGCGTCGGTGAGGTTCGCACCCTCAAAGTGCGCATCGCGGAGCCGGGCACCAAAGGCTCTCAGTCCCGTTAGATCCCGTCCGCGCAAGTTCACGCCGCGCAAATCCAGCCCCGCGAAGTTACGACTCGCAAGGGCACGCTCCAGCACCTTAGGATTGGTATTTGCGGCGATGTAGCGCTCCTCGCGCCACGGATCGGCGGCGTTGTGGTAGCCAATCTCGCCCTCCCAGTAGCCGAGGCGATCGTCCGAGAGCAGCTCGATCCGCTCCAGCCACTTGACCGACTTGTAGAAATATCGCCCCGGAGTCACGACCCGAACCGGTCCACCGTGAATCTCATCGAGTGGGGCACTATCGGCGGTGAAGGCAATCAAACATCCCAGCTCCAGCGCTTCGGAGAGCACCAGCGACGTGCTGTGCTCCCGGTCCGAGCGGGCGATAAAAGAGACAAACTTCGCGTCGGGGAGCGGCCCCCCGCAGAGCGCGAGCAGGTCGGCTAGCAGAATCCCGGTGAACGTGACGCCCAGCTTGCTCCAGCGCGTCACGCAGTGAATGTCGTGTGTCTGTGTCTCCTGTGGTAGCGCAAGTAGCTCGTCCAGCCCAAACACCCGCCGCTCCGTCACCAAACCGTGCACCGTCACCGTCCACGGCGACGAGTCCCCCGCACGCGGCGCTTTCTCCCCGACCACCGGCCACTTTCCCGGCGCAGCGAGTTTTTGATTAGGCGGCAAGCTCATGGGGGAATTGTACCTGGCTCAGAACCGTGCCAGTGGCTTCACCCCGCGCTGCGTCTCCGAGAGCGTTTTGATCTCTTGCCAAAGATCGTAGGCCAGCAGAGGCTCCCGTGCCCAAAATGTCGCGTGGTACTCACCCGAGCCGCCACCCCAGTCCCAGGTGTAGGCCCAGCCCGCCGTCTCCCCGAGGCGCACTAACTCGTGTAGATCGCTATGACGAGGGCTCTCTGGATAGTCTTCGGGGTGTTTTTTGAGCGGCTCTGTCCGATCCGCGAGCTGTCGCAGAATGGCCTTGGGATTTGCCAGCCCCGAGACAATATAGCCTGTGACAGGATCATCGTACTGCCCCGTGCCACAGAGTGTATGGAACGCCGCGCGGCTTTTACAGAGGACTAACCTGGAGTGAAAAGTTTGGCCATACTGATTTGTCCAATTCTGGCGACCCACCTCGGAGCACAAACTTAGGGCCTCGTGTTGATTTGTTGAGGCTTCCTCAAGTGCGCTAATGAGCAGATACGGCGGGTTCTGTTCGACCTCGCTCCTCCGCCAAGTCCACTCGCCCTCAATCTTATAGTCAAAGAAGGACGCGCCCTTGAGTTGCTCTTCTAAGTTCGTGAGGTTATTGTAGCGAGCCAGAATGAGCCGGTCGAGTGTCTTGCGCTTCTTCCACGTACGGGTCTGCTCCTGCGCGGCGCAATGGGCCGTAAGCGCATCGGCGAGGGCGGCATCTTCGGTGACAAAGGCGGTGATATGCTCGCTGTAGCTGAAGTCCCAAGAGCAGAGCGACCAGGTAAAGCGCTCGGCGAGAAGCTGGGCTTTTTTAATCAGCGCCTCCCTGTAGAGCGTCCCACTCGGAAACTCGACTGTGACTTCTGGCACTTCACCCCGTCGTGCTCCGTGGAGCACGCGGAGATTTGCCTTAGTTGTGGGGATGCTCTTGAAATCCTGCACCGAGAACGCGGGCTGGCCCTCGGCAATAATAAAATTCGTGAGTGCAGCTTCGATGAACTCACGATGAAATCGGGGACTGAAGAGGATCAGATGCATTGTTTGTTCTCGTAGATTTCCAACACGCGCTCAAAGACGGCATCGGAGTGTAGCCATTTTTGGTAGCTCTGGTAGCTCTCTGTTTTCTTGTCCCAAAAGGCATTTCCCCCGCCGTCTTCATGGAGCCTGAGCATGTTCTCCCGCGCTGCCTCTGCATCCTGCAAGAGAATGTTAAGACGCTCGGATAGGTCATTGAGCAGGCTTCCCATCCCGCAGATCCTATCGCCGATGTCCCACTGGGCCTCTTCGACAAACGAGGCAATCACGGTGTCCAGGTAGCCCTGGAAAGCCTCTCGGCGCAGCGTGGGCCAGCTCTGCCAGGCGTCTCGCGCCGCACTCTGGTAGACAAGCTCGGTGTTCAGACTGCTCATGTCGTTGTGAGTCAGCTCGATCAGCCGTGGGAAGAAGTAGGCGAAGCTATCTTCTACAATCGTGTTGAAGACTCCGTAGTGATAGTCCGAAAGCTCGTCGTCGGTGAGAGTACGGAGAGGCTTTGTGAGGAGCGGTGCGGTATCGAGCTGCTTGAAGGGGCTATGATGAATTATCGTGGGGCGGGGCGCATCTGCGAAAGTGGCGTAGAGCGTCTCAATGGCAGCGGAAACGGCGGCAGTCATCTGGCTGAAACTATACCGCCTTTGGGACAGGCGCGGTATCATGCCATGCAATGAAGCTACCCGGTGCTGAATATGCTGTAGTTCCCATAGAAAAACTTCGGGACTACTGCCTTGATCCTGAGCATCCCGAAGGACGGCACAAGGCTCGTGTTTTTCTATCGGCACTAGGACTGGCTCAGGAGGATCATGCAATTCTGGCAGAGTGTCTGGTGCGAGCGGCGGTAGAGGAAGAAGCCATTGAAGTAGGAGTAACACCCTATGGAGTTCGCTACACGGTTGATTTTCAGATGAGCTACCGAGGAAAAACGGCAAAAATACGAAGTGGTTGGATGGTACGGGAAGGGGAAGGCTTTCCACGGCTTACCTCTTGCTATGTGGATGTGTGAGGAAAACAGGGATGGAAACACTCAAACTTTTCGATGTAGTTGCACTTCTAAAGGATCGACCAGAAGAGGGGCTTGTGCGCGGCCAAGTAGGAACCATTGTAGACGAATATGCACCTGAGGTCTTCGATGTGGAGTTTTCCGATACACAAGGAAAAACCTATGCTATGGCCATCGTACCTGTCGCTGACCTGATGCGGCTCTGTCATCAGCTTTCTCAGGCGGCTTAGAATTCCCAGCCCCTCGCCTGACGTTTTGGAGCGCGGTATCATGGGATGCAATGAAGCAATACCATGTGGCTCTGGCGGGCGCGACGGGCGCGGTCGGGGCGGAGTTTTTGAAGTTGTTGGAGGAGCGGGACTTTCCGCTCGCCTCGCTGACCTTGCTGGCGTCGGCGCGCTCTGTGGGGAAGACGATTACGTTTAAGGGCGAGGAGCTTCCCGTCACCGAGCTGACCGAGGACTCGTTTCAGGGCTGCGATATCGCGTTTTTCTCGGCGGGCGGGGGGCGCTCCAAAGAATTCGCGCAGGCGGCAGTAAAAGCCGGTGCCGTGGTGATTGATAACTCGTCGGCGTTTCGTATGGACCCCGAGGTGCCCCTGATCGTCCCCGAAGTCAACCCCGACGATGTCTTGGCGCACAAGGGCATTATCGCCAACCCGAACTGCTCGACGATTATCTTGCTGATGGCGCTGACCCCGCTGCACCAGAAGTGGCCCGTGAAGCGTGTGGTCGTCAGCACCTACCAGGCGGCCTCAGGCGCGGGCGCAGCGGCGATGCGCGAGCTGGAGGTGCAGGCGGGTGAGCTACTGGCCGGAAAACCTCCGACCAAGGAGATCTTCCCGCACCAAGTGGCGTTTAACTTGTTCTCGCACAACACGGCGATCAACGAGACGGGCTACAACGAAGAGGAGCTCAAGATGGTCAAGGAGACCCGCAAGATTCTCCACGAGCCGACTCTTGCTGTCACCGCCACTTGCGTTCGCGTCCCTGTACTTCGGGCACACAGCGAGAGCGTCAATATCGAGTTTATCGGCGAGCGGCCCACGGTGGAGCAGGCCCGCGCCGCCATTGCCGCGTTTCCGGGCGTGCTCCTGGTAGACGACCGCGAGAGCAATACGTTCCCGATGCCGGTTGATGCCACGGGCCGCGATGAGTGCCTCGTGGGAAGAATCCGTGAGGACCTCTCGCACCCCAAGGCGCTCGATCTCTTTGTGGCGGGCGACCAGATTCTCAAGGGCGCTGCCCTCAACGGCTACCAGATCGCGGAGCTTTTAATTCAGCGAGGAGTGATTTAGGTCATGCCACAGTCTCTTCAACAGCCCACGGAGAATGCCCCCGCACCGTTTCGTATCGTCTGGACGCGCGACGATTGTGAGCGTTTCGAAAAAGAAGGCTTGTTGATTGCAGGAAAGTATGAGCTGGTTGAGGGAGAGATAATTCGGAAAATGCCGCAAAATCGTCCACACAGTGCAGGGGTAAGTCGTCTATTTGCCTTGTGTATCTCCATTTTTAGCATGGATTTTGTCCAGACTCAGGCGGGGATCAATGTCTCACCTGAAGATAATCCTACGAGCTTTCCTGAACCGGATGTTTTTGTTCTCAATCGCTCGATTGCGCATTTTTTGGTGGACTATCCGACTCCCACAGACTTGGCACTTGTCGCTGAGGTCTCAGACTCGACGCTGGCTTTTGATCTCTCGACTAAGGCGGGGCTGTATGCGCGGGCAGGGATTGTGGAATACTGGGTGCTGGACGTGGTAGGGCGTGCGCTGACGGTGCATCGAGAACCGCGCGAGGGGCGTTATCAAAGCGTCCTGCGCTACGCCGCTGATGAGAGTGTGGCGACGCTGGCGAAGCCTGCGGAGCGAGTGATTGTCTCAGCACTCCTTCCGCCGCTGGCTCCTGTGGAAATAAGTGAGGAAGTGATTTAGATGCGTGGAATGCGGCCCCGGTGGGGGTATATCGTGACGGCGATGGTGACGCCGTTTGACGAAAACAATGCGGTGGACTTTGCCGAGGCTGTCGCGCTGGCGAAGTGGCTACTGGCCAATGGCTCGGACGCGCTGGTGATCAATGGCACCACGGGCGAGTCTCCGACAACATCCGCCAAAGAGAAAGCGGCGCTAGTCAAGGTGATTGTGGAGGCGATTGGCGCGGAGAAAGTGATCGCGGGCGTTGGGGGCAACAATACCGCCGAGGTGATCGAGGCCGCGCACGATGCGAAGGCCGCCGGAGCCGGGGCGCTGCTGGCCGTGGTGCCTTACTACAACAAGCCCAGCCAAGAAGGCCTTTATCAGCACTTCAAGGCGGTTGCCAGCGCTACGGATCTGCCCGTGATGCTCTACAACGTCCCTGGGCGTACCATTACGAACCTAGAGCCTGCCACGGTTGTGCGCCTCGCCACCGACTGCCCGACGGTAGTGGCGATTAAAGAGGCATCGGCGAACCTACAGCAAGTGGGGGAGATCCTGCGCCAGACCCCGGAGAGCTTCGATGTCTACTCTGGCGACGACGGCACGATTCTGCCGCTTCTTGCCCTGGGCGGCTGTGGCCTTGTGAGCGTAATCTCCCATGTGATTGGCCCTGAGCTTCAGGCGGTGCACCAGGCATGGTTTGCGGGAAAACAAGCCGAGGCAGCTGAGATCTTCTTGCGCACACTGCCTGTCGCCAAAACGATGTTCTCCGCGCCCTCGCCCGCCCCGACCAAGCTAGCGCTACGTGCGCTCGGCAAAAAAGTTGGCCCCGTGCGCCTGCCCTTAGTGGACTGCAATGAGAGCGAGAGCGAGGCGATTCTTGGGGTTCTGAGAGCGCACGGCTTGCCTATCTAGGCCTGCTGGCCAGAAGCGCTCCCACCAGCATCCAGAGGCTTCCCAGAGCAGTGAGCGTCAGTGCGAGCTGCTCAAAGCGCTTCTGAGGGATGCGCTCGGCCAGCGGCTTGCCGACTATGCCGCCCAAGATCGCGGCGGGGAAGAGCAGGACGGCAAAGCGCAGGCTGTCGAGGTCAATGATCTTGCTCTGAAAGATAGCAAACGGGACTTTGATCCAGTTGATAAAAAAGAAGAACACGGCGGCGGTGCCTAAGAATGTCTCTTTGGGCAGGCGCATGGCTAAGAGATAGAGCGTCGTGACGGGCCCTGCGGCGTTGGCGATCATGGTGGTAAAGCCCGCCGCCAGCCCGACCAGCGGCGCGGCCCAGACAGGCACCTCGGGGGGAGCTTTTTGTTGCCCGCGCCAGATGCTGAGCAGGCAGATTACCAAGAGTACGCCGCCTAGCACGGGCTTGAGCGCTCTATCGTCCACTTTACCCAGAAACTGCGCCCCCAGCGCGATTCCCGCCACCGTCCAGGGGAGCAGCCGTAGAACTTGCTTGAGATCGCCGTTCTTGCGGTGCACTGCGACGGCTAATAAGTCCGCGCAGATCAGCACCAGTAGCGCGGCTCCCACGGAGAACTTGGTGGGCAAGAGAAGCGTGAAGATCACGACGCTGACAATTCCCAGCCCCGGCACGCCGGTCTTGGAGACCCCGACCGAGAACGCGCCAAGGGCCAGGAGCGCCCACTGCCAGAGCGCTAGCTCAGGCACGTTTTAGATCTTTCCCATGCCATGCATCGCTAAAACTACCGCGCCCAGCACAACCCGCCAGATCACAAAGACGAGGGTAGAGTGCTTCGCGAGGTACTTCAGCATCCAAGCAATCGAGGCGTAGCCGACCACAAACGCCACGACGGTTGCAACAAGAGTGTTCACAGGGGAGAAATGGAGAGTGCCCGGCAACGCTACTTCTTGTGGCTTGAGGAGATCCTTGATCTCAAAGAGCCCTGAAAGGAGCACTGCAGGCAGAGAAAGTAGGAACGAGAACTCCAGCGCGGCTTCTCGGTCGAGCTTGGAGAGAAACGCCCCGATGAGAGTTGAGCCCGAGCGCGACGAGCCAGGGACGGCGGCAAAGGCCTGCATCGCCCCGACCAGCACGCCGTCTTTCCAGGTGATGTCCGTGAGCGGTCGGTTGCGCAGCTTCTCGGTGCCCTTCTCGACCAGATAGAGCGCCAAGCCCATCAGGATCAGCATGATCGCCACAGGAGTCGGCTCACGGAGTGTGGTCTCGATGTATTTCTTGAGCGCCAGCGCGACCAGTGCCAGTGGGATAGTCCCGATAATCACCGCAAGCAGAAGCTGTACTTCCCACTGAGACTCGCGATCTTCGCCTGGCGCGGGCGGAGCCTTCTGGAGCGCTTTCCAAATTCCCGTGAGTGTCTGCCAGATGCGCTTGCGGAAATAGACAAAGACCGCCAGAAGCGTCCCAAGCTGGATCACGGCGGTAAAGGCAACCCCCGCATCGCCCCAGCCCAACATGCGTGGAATTAAGTCTAGGTGCGCCGACGACGAGACAGGCAGAAACTCCGTGAGTCCCTGGATGATTCCTAGGACAATGGCTTTTAATAATTCCAAAATAAAGGCAGTCTTTCCAAAGTCTTCTCGATATAAGTGTAGCCGATTTTGGATAAGACTTGAGCATGAAACTCAGACTTTTTTCTGGATTTTAGATTTGAGATAAGTGCAAGGAAATTCTGTATGGATTCTACTAGGAGTAACTGAAAGATATCTTTCAAACATTGAATTTGCATTTTTCCATTCCTTCTTATTTGCATATAGATCAGCTAGCTGATAAATAGCATTTGAGTATTCAGGATATATGGAAAGTGCTTTTTTATAACTCTCTTCCGCTTTATTCAAATCGTAAAAAGGTGTGACCTGACAAGAAAAAGCATCTCCAATGATTTTATAGTTGTTATGATTATTTGAATCCATATCAATACCTTTTTTCATGAGTTTCATTCCTCGGGAATA
>JAPLCP010000180.1 GCA_026392155.1 Armatimonadota bacterium
CAACTGGCCCCTCGCCAACCAAGGCATGGCAAAAGCCCTCGCCTACTCCGGCTACGACTACAAATTTGTCTTTGGGGAGGGCTTTCACTCCGGCAAGCACGGCCAGTCCCTCCTCCCCGACTCCCTCCGCTGGCTCTGGCGGAAGTAACAAACCGTTGCGGGTGCAAGAGAATATATGATAGAATCCCTCTGCAATCGTGGGGGGATGTTTTCTCTCACAACTGACATTAGGCGCAATACCAAGCGAGCCTCCCGGCGCGCTTTTTTTATTCTGTGCCGAAAAACTACTCTGTGGAGGGAGACGACCGAAGATGAACGCGGAATTTATAGAGGCCCTGCGCCAGCTCGAGCGCGAGAAGGATATTCCCTTCGATACCCTATGGGGGGCACTTGAGGCAGCAATGTCTACGGCCTATAAAAAGACGCTGGGTGTGGATCATGAGGTCAGCCTGCGGATCGAGCACGTCTCCGGGAAACAGCCGATTTACTTTCGCCGCCGTGTGGTCGTCGAGAATGTCGTCAATCCCCACGGCGAGGTTAGCCTAGCCGAGGCCCGTGCCAGCAATGCCAAGGCAGAGCTTGGAATGTTTATCGAGGATCGCCTCGGGGATCGGGACATGGAGCGCATGAGCCGGATCGCTGCCCAGACCGCCAAGCAGGTGGTGGTGCAGCGCATTCGTGAAGCCGAGCGCGACAAGGTCTTCGATGAGTACGACCAGCGCAAGGGCGAGCTTCTCACCGGCACGGTCTACCGCCGCGAGGGCCGCAATGTCATCATCAACTTAGGCAAGATCGAGGCGATTCTCCCCGATAAAGAGCAAGTGGAGAGCGAGAACTATAGGCATAATGAGCGCTTCCGCTTCTTAGTGCTGGATGTCCGTAAAGGCGCAAAAGGCCCACAGGTCATTGTCAGCCGCTCCCACCCGAGCCTGATTCGGCGTTTGTTTGAGATGGAAGTGCCCGAGATCGCGGAGGGCGTGGTGCAGATCAAGTCCGTGGCGCGTGAAGCCGGGCAGCGCAGCAAGATCGCGGTGGCTTCCAAAGAGGAGCGCGTGGACCCGGTCGGCTCGTGCGTGGGGCATCGTGGTCAGCGGGTGCAGGCCGTGGTGGACGAGCTACGCGGTGAGAAGATGGACATCGTGCGCTGGGGGCCGGACATGCGGCTCTTTATCACGGAGTCGCTCTCGCCCGCCAAGGTCGCTTCGGTACAAATTGATGAGGAGCAGAGCTCAGCCTTTGTGATCGTCCCGGATAACCAGCTCTCGCTGGCTATCGGAAAAGCGGGACAGAACGTGCGTCTTGCGGCTCGCCTGACCGGCTGGCGCATCGACATTCGCTCCGAGTCCCAAGTGGCCAAGGATAAGCAAGCCGGGATCGCTTCGGCGGCTCCCGTGGCTTCGGCGGCTCCCGTGGCTTCGGTGGCTCCTGAGACAAACACGGACGACGAAGGGGCAGACCTGCCGCCGCTCACCCTAGCGGACTTCGACGACGACGCGGAGTAGGCAGTGCCTGCCCCTGCGACTCCCAAGCGCCAGCCCGTGCGGACGTGCGTGGCCTGCCGGACTTCCGGAGGCAAGCGCGGGCTCCTGCGTCTTGTCCGCCTGCCCAATGGCGCGGGAGTTGCCCTCGATCCTACAGGCAAGCAGAGCGGGCGCGGTGGCTATGTGTGCGCCACTTCTGCCTGCGTTGAGCTGGCTCTAAAGCGCAAAGCTTTAGAGCGCTCGCTTAAGACAGCCCTCACCGAGGAAGTCCAGGCAGAGCTACGGGCTGCCATCCCGCCCGAAAATGCGGTATAATACCCGTTTGGAACCAGTGTCAGGGGGCCCTCGGCCCCCTTTTTGCTGTGTCTCCCCTTAAAAATCTAAATCGAGGAGCGTCCCATGAACGACTAAGGACGTCAGCCGCGCCCCCTGCGGGTGCAAACGGAAAGAGGTGTGCGATGCCGGTGAAAGTTTTCGAACTGGCCAAAGAGATAGGGCTTGCCAATCAAGAGATGGTAAGCCGACTGGATAAGGCGGGCTTTGGAAAGCTGGCCCCTTCCCATGAGCTGGATGATGCCACAGCCGATAAGGTGCGTAAAGCCCTGGCAGTGCCTGTAGAGCCAGCAACCCCTGCGGGCGGCGAGCTGATCCTCGTCCCAATGAACGTGACCGTCAAAGAGCTGGGTGAGAAGCTAGGTGTCGGCCCGAGCGAGGTGCAGAAAGTCCTGATGGGCCTCGGTGTGCTCGCCGGACTGAACCAGCGCCTTGCCCCGGATGCGGTTCGGAAGATTGCCAAGAAGCTGGGCAAGAATGCCCAGGTAGCCGAGAGCGCTCCCACAGCCACTCCCGAGGCCACCAAAGTCGTGTCTGCGACTCCTCAAACGGAGAAAGCGGCCACCCCTACCACACCAAAACCGCAGGCGCGGACGGCGGTCAACAAGACCACCGACTCCGTGCCACGTCCTCCGGTCGTGACCATCATGGGTCACGTTGACCACGGTAAGACCAGCCTGCTGGACTTTCTGCGCAAAGCACATGTCGTAGACGGTGAAGCGGGCGGAATTACGCAGCACATCGGCGCCTATCAGGTCGAGATTGATGGCAAGCGCATCACGTTCCTAGACACCCCCGGCCACGCGGCGTTCTCCGCCATGCGTCGGCGCGGTACCTCGGTCACGGATATTGTCATTATCGTCGTGGCCGCCAACGACTCCGTCATGCCCCAGACCGAAGAGGCCATTCAGGTGGCGCTCAAGGCAAAAGTCCCGATCATCGTCGCCGTCAATAAGTGCGATCTGCCGGAAGCCAACCCGGATAAAGTTCTCACCGACTTAACGCGCTATGAGCTTGTCCCAGAGGCTTTTGGAGGAACGATTCCCACGGTCAATATCTCCGCCAAGACCGGTGAGGGAATCCCCGAGCTCCTCGAAGCCATCTTGCTGGTCTCCGAGATCGAGGTAGACCCCAAGGCCGACCCGCACGCCAAGATGCGCGGCACGATTATCGAGGCCAAGGTAGATAAAGGCCGAGGTACCGTCGCGACCGTTCTGGTTCAGCAGGGAACACTCCGTCAAGGCGATAATGTCGTGGCGGGCGGCGTGTTTGGTAAAGTTCGCGGCATGACAGACGAGCGCGGGGCCAAGCTGGTAAAAGCGGGGCCAAGCTCGCCTGTGGAGATCATCGGTCTTAATGGCGTCCCCGACGCAGGCGAGAAGATCGAGGTCGCCAAGGACGAAAAAGAGGCACGGGCTCTGGCGCAGCGCAGTGAGATTCGCATCCGCGAGCAGCGCCTGACCGCAAGTGGCCACCAGACCCTGGAGCAGCTCTATGCCCAGCTCCGCTCCGGCCCGGTTAAAGAGCTCAACTTGGTCATTAAGGCCGATGTGCAGGGCAGTGTGCAAGCCATTCGCGAGAGTGTTGAGCCGCTGGGCAACGAGGAAGTCCGTGTCCGCGTGCTCTCAGCTACGGTCGGGCCGGTCTCCGATAGCGATGTCTTGCTGGCGTCTGCCGATCATAGCGCTGATGAAAAGAACTGCCTGATCGTCGGCTTTAATGTCGGGACTGCGGGCAATGCCGTTAAAAAGGCCGAGGCCGAGCACGTTCAGATCAAGATGTTCTCTATCATCTACGAGCTGATTGATGCGGTCAAAGACGGCATGCTGGCACTGCTTCCACCAATCTACGAAGAGGCCGCTCTGGGTAAGATCGAGATTCGGCAGCTCTTCCGGCTTCCGGGGGGACGCTCGATCGCGGGTTCCTATGTCTTAGATGGCGTGGTCAAGCGAAACTCCAGTGTCCGTGTCTTCCGGGGTAAAGAGATGCTCCACGATGGTCCCATTGAGACGCTCAAGCGCTTCAAGGACGATCAGCGGGAAGTCGCGGCGGGCTACGAGTGTGGTATCACGATTCGTGGCTTCAACGACCTGCAAGTGGGTGATATTCTCGAGTGCTACGAGATGCGCCAGATCCAGCGCGAGCTGTAAACCAACAAAAAACGCCCCCCGAAGCAAGCTGCTTCGGGGGGCGTTTTTTTGTTTTAAGGCAGAACATGGGCAACTGCGGCTGCCGTGCCTACAGAACAAGTGGGATCTGTACCTAAGTTGTTGACAGTATAGGTCCCACTGGAGGGACAGCTAGGGGCACTGCCTTTGATATAGGTCGTGGTTCCATTGCCACAGAGGGCAGAGAGCGCAGGCATTGTCGCACCCTGTGCAAGCCGGTTATCCATCGCATATTGCTCCTTGGCGGAGTCAATCTGACGGAGGTTTCTCACACAGGCACGTGCTCGTGCCGACTCACGAGCACGGATAAAGTTAGGAACCGCAATGGCCACTAAGATACCAATGATCAACACCACAATCATAATTTCCACAAGGGTAAACGCACGTCTGAGAGATTTCATTTCACAAATACTTTCTATTCTAGAGCTTGATGCCCTATGTACAAAAATGATTATGGAAAGGCGAGGCACGTTCTTTACCAATCTTAAGTGAAACTTTAGAAATCTCCTAAGTTCCCGTAATTTTTTCAGTTTGAGAAGCTTCGCATCCGATAGCCAACTCCTGGCACTGTTGTTAAGAAGTGCGGTGCTAGTACATCGGGCTCTAGTTTTCGTCTTAGATTTGAGATATGTACATGAAGAGCGCGGACATCTTCATGGCCTGATCCCCAGATCGCTCTGAGGAGAAAGTCATACGTGAGAACTTCATCGAGATGCATCGCCAGCTCTTGAAGGATATCGAACTCCGTCTTGGTCAGCTTTAGGAGAGTGCCCTTGCGGCGTACCTCACGCTGCGCCAGTGAGATCGTAAGCTCACCAAGCGTGAGGCACTTACCAGGGGCACTCATCCCACCGCCACGGGTGCGGCGCAAGACCGCTTTGATTCGCGCGAGAAGCTCACCGAGATAAAATGGCTTGGTAAGGTAGTCATCGCCACCGAGTTCTAGAGCCGTAATCTTACTCTGCGTCGTATCTGCGGCAGTCACCAAGATAATCGGGACATTACTCATGCGCCTCAGAGCCCGACAGACCTGGAAACCATCCATGTCCTCCAGCCCAATGTCGAGTAGCACCAGATCTGGACTCCAGCGTGCGAAGGCCTCCAGTGCCGCACTTCCGTACGACTCCGTGTGGACCTTCCACCCTTTCTGCTCAAGCTGAGTGGCGAGCACCTGACAGAGCTGTGGATCATCCTCAACCAGCAACAGAGTTCCTTCAGTCATTTTTGATTCCCTCGATTTCCTCTCGGTAGCGCGGTAGAGTCACAATAAAGGCCGCTCCCCCGCCGGGAGGAGACTGCACCTCAATCTGGCCACCGTAGCTCTCTATAATGGTTTTACAGATCGCCAGTCCTAGGCCCGTGCCGTGTGCCCGCTGACCAGGAATACGATAGAACTTCTCAAAGATGCGCTCCCTGAGCTCATCGGGAACCCCAAAACCAAAGTCTCGCACTTGAAGACGAACCCATGTGGGGCTGGCTTTCCCTTTAAGCTGGATCGGTGTTCCTGGTGGTGCATACTTCGCTGCATTCTCCAAAAGGTTCATCACCACGGTCGCAACGGCTTGTGCCTCACAAGGAAGAAAGATTGCCTCCGGCGGAAACTCAGCAGTGAGGGGGTGTTCTATCAGCAGAGCGCGCAGAGGCTCGACAGCTTCAGCCACCACCTCACTTAACTCACAGAGCCCGGGGGCAGAGAGAGTTGTGCTCTCTAGGCGTGACATGTCCAGCAGGTTGCGTACCTTGCCCCCCAATCGCCCTAGCTGGCGCTCCACCGTAAGACGTAGCTTGGGATCTTGAACCCCTGCTAGCGTGAGCTGAAGTGTTGCTAGGGGAGTCTTAAGATCATGTGAGACATTCGCGAGTAAGTCAGCCCTTGCTTGATCCGCTAGATGCAGGCGTGTGTTATGAAAAGCCAGCTCTTGAGCATGGCGTACCTGGCGGTAGTAGAGATTGAGCATCAACCACGCCATGAGGGGTAAGAAGAAAATCGCCGGTGCTGCTGCCTGTGCTAGATTCATAATGGGAAAGTCTTCTTCGGAGTCGGCATCCTGAGTGGTCTGCACCACCAGAAGTGACCAGCGGGTCTGCGAAATGGGGGCATAACCAATCAGGGCAGGCTGCTTATCAAAGGGATCGTAGAGGCGCGCCGCCCCCGACTCACGGGCACGTGCACGCTGAAGAGGGGGGTAGAGAGGAGAACAATAAGCTCGGTTCTGGTCGCGGCTGGTAGAGACAATAACCGCACCGCTCTGATCAATCACATAAACCTGCGTCCCTGTGATATGAAAGTCCAGGAGCCAGAGCGAGAACCCCTCAGGCCGAAAAGACATCACAAGATAGCCCTTTGCTGTACCCTTTGCGGTAGCTTGGCGAGGGATCGGAGTAAAGAAAGTCGGAAGGTTTACCAGAGCCTGTGACAGGGGAAGAGTGGCGATCTCAGGAAGCCCTTTTTTAGGGAGATGGGACTGTAGCTGCTGCATAAAGGCAGGATCGGTGGTGTAGAGACACTGGCCGCTTTGCGTAATCACACTGGCCTGATAGAGACGCGGCGAGAGACCAGTAAACTCTTTCAGAGAGCGTTTTTCCTGATCCGTCAGAGTGATTTTCTCGCGAAAAAAGTGGTCCTCAAAGCTATGGATCACCTTGAGAGAGTCGGCGACATCGCTCGCAATAATCTTGGAGTAGAGCTTTGCCATGGTCTCACACCGGTAAACTCCATTCTTCTCCCGGAGCGTCTCCGCTGCCTTTGCTGCTAGGACGATATAGACTCCCACGCCCGCAAAAATCGCCAGTAGAAGAACGGAGACGAGAAGCGGCTCGCGTGGGCTACGCGGGAGTGCGAGTATGCCCGCCTTAAGCGATTTCCAGGGTATTTTTTCGAATCCTAGCATTACTACTCTCTTTTCTCATATCGGTTTTTCCACAATAAAAGACAAGACTTGGCTAGGATTTAGTCTCCTGGAGCTGGCTCAGGGCGAAAGACGGGCACGGGCATTTGCTTCCCACGGACAGTAATCTCGCCCAGCGGTTCCGCCCCCAGATGCTCCCCAAGCTGGGAGAAGCTCCCCTCGCTCAGCAGAATCGGGGTCTGGAGGGTCTTGGTCGCCTCTTGTAGGCGCGAGGCCAGATTCACCACATCGCCGATCACCGTGCGCTGCATCCGCCCGGCGGTTCCAATAAAGCCCTCCCGCGCCACGCCCGAGGCGATCCCTACCCCGATCTTGATGCCAATGCTGTCAGCGGCGCGTTGCATCTCCCACGCCCAGCGAATGGCCCGCACTGCCCCCGGCTCTAGCTTGGGTAGCTCGAAGAAGTAGAGCAAGATCGCATCGCCCATGAACTTATCCAGCTCGGAGCCGAAGCGCTTAGCGGCTCTATCCCCCGCCTCAAAGTACGCCTGGAGCATGGTCTCGACCTCGTCGGCGCTGTGGGTCTCGCAGAAGCTGGTGAAGCCGCGAATGTCGCAGAAAACAGCGGTGACATAGACCTCGCGGGTTCCGAGCTGCATCCCGCGCCCCGAGACCGCGCTCCGTGCTGCCGCAACCGAGACCTGGGTCGTGAATGCTCGGTGCGTTCGTAGAATCTCGTAAGGCATCACCAGTAGTACGGCAAGAAAGAGCATGGTCAGGGGAGTCGCACTCTCCCACCAGACTCCGGTTCGCACAAAGGCGAGGTGGGCACCAAAGATCCAGGCGGCCCCCAGCACTAGCGGAGCCAGAAGCGCGGGAGCCAGCGCAAACCGCCAGACCAGCCAGAGAAACGTGACCGTCATTGCCAACCCGCCCCATAAGCTCCAGGACACCGTCGTGCGAAGCCCCCGGTTCATCGCGGTCATGTAGGCGATATTAGCCAGGATCTCCACTTCCGGCATCTCCCCTAGCGGGGTCATTTGGAGATCCGCGAACTGACTGTAGCGGCCTACCAGCACCAGCTTTCCCTTCAGCTCATGAGGTGGCTCCGCACTAAGCAGGATATCCTCGTAGCGAATCTGCGGAAACATCCCCTTGGGGCCACTGTAGCGGATGAGAGCGGCGCTATCGCCGAGTCCTGCCACAAGGGGCAAGTCTAGCATCCCCCAGCGGAAATGTCCTCCCGTGAGCTGTGGGGGCAAAGCGAGCTGGCCAGTGCCCGCCGCCGCGAGGGCAACGCCAAGCTGAGGCATCTCTTGGTCCAAGCAGTCCAGGTGTCGAACGCTCCGCCCCGATGAGTACTGGAGCTCAATCGAGGCGGGAGTGAGTACAGGCAGGAGAGCAGGCGAGAGGGGAAGAAACTCTTTGGTGCCATTGGCGTGCAGCTCCGAGCGCGTGGCTGCCAGGGTGCTCTGGTGGCTCTTGAGCGCTTCGGCAAAGACCGTATCTACCTCATGCTTCTCGGTGAAAAGAATGTCAAAGCCAATGGCCTTCGCTCCGGCTTGATCCAGCTGGCGTAGCAAGTCCACATGGAGAAACCGAGGGAGCGGATAGACCGGGTCGTCGTAGAGCCCCTCGGCCCACAGATTTACCGGGGTCTCGTCGTCCATCGTGATGAGGACAATGGGAGACTCGGCCAGTGTCAGGGGCTTTGTTCGGGCGACGGCACCCAGGTGCCAGTCGTAGAAAGGCCACTCCATGTCCCCCAGCGCCGTGCGCAGCGAGCCCGGCAACCAGACCATGAAAGCGACGGCTAAAAAGGCCACCAAGCCAATAAAACTAAGGACTCTTTCCCGGCGATCCATAAAGTTTTAAGAGTGGCCTACGCTTGGACGCTGGTATTGACGACGGGCTGGGCGGACTGCTCACTACAGAGCACCGTCATGAGGTTGGCGACCATGGCGGCTTTCTGTGGCTCGGTCATCTGCACCATTTTTTTCTCGTCTATGCGCTGTAGGGCCATCTCGACCATCCCGACCGCGCCCTCGACGATGCGCTGGCGGGCGGAGATAATGGCGGCGGCTTGCTGGCGGCGGAGCATGGCCCCGGCGATCTCCGGGGAGTAGGCGAGGTGCGAGAGGCTGGCATCGGTCACCGTGACACCGGCAGGCGCGAGGCGGGTCTGGATCTCTCGCACGAGATCATCGCAAACATCGCTGGCGTTGCGCCGGAGCGAGATGGCCCTGTCGTCGTCGGAGTCGTAGGGGTGCGTCGCGGCGATATGCCGAATGGCGGTCTCGGACTGCATCGCCACAAACGACTCGTAGTTCTGCACCTCAAACGTGGAGCGGTAGGTATCGGTCACTTTCCAGACAATCACGCAGGCGATCTCAATCGGGTTGCCCATGGAGTCATTGACTTTAAGCTGCTGGCCATTGAGCGTGCGGGTACGCAGGCTAACACGCTGCTTGCTCGCCCAGGGAAGCGCCCAGAAAATCCCGTTTTTCTTGACGGTTCCGACATACTTACCAAAGATCATCAGCACAAAGCTCTCGCCCGGAGCCACGGTAAAGTAGCCACTGAGCGTAAAGAGCAAGACAAAGCTCAGCACACTTGCCAAGAAAGCCATCCCTGAGGTGAAGCCATAGATAATCGCCACGACCATCAGGAGGTGAATCACGATCGCAATGCCGCCAGGGAGCCCCACCGCGTCTTTCTCTTTCGACCACGATGATGATGTCTCTTCTTTAGGATGTTGCTGCTGTTGTTGATTTTGAAACATTTTCTGTCCTCTTCGCTCCGATTGTACCGGAGTTTTAACATCAGGTAGACTGAGGGCATGAAGAACTTTCGGATTGGGATTGTCGGGCTAGGCTGGGTGGCAGGTGCGCATATCGAGGCGTTTAAGAGCGTGAAGGGCGCCGATATTGTCGCGGTCTGCTCTCGCCGGGAGCTAGACGCCGCCGCGCTGAGTGCCCAGTTTGGCACGCCGCTCACGGTCACCTCGGATTTTAACGACCTGCTCGCCGATGACTCGATAGACATTATTGATATTTGTACGCCCCATCCGCTCCACCCGGAGCAGGCAATCGCCGCCGCCAAGGCCGGGAAGCACCTGATTATCGAGAAGCCCATCGGGATTGACTGGAAAAGCTGCGTGGCCGTCCGCGATGCCATCCGAGAGGCCCAAGTGCAGGCCTGTGTCTGCTTCGAGGTACGCTTCAGCCGCCACGCGCAGGCAATCCGGGCCGCACTGGATAAAAACCTCGTGGGCGATGTCCACTACGCTGAGGTGGACTACTACCACGGGATCGGCCCCTGGTACGGGCAGTACGCCTGGAACCTCAAGAAAGACTTCGGGGGCTCTAGCCTCCTCACGGCAGGCTGCCACGCGCTGGACTTGCTCCGTCACTACTTGCCTGGCCAGATCGAAGAGATCACGTGCTATGCAACCCAGTCCCAAAATCCCAACTTCGCCGCCTACGAGTACCCGACAACCACCGTCTCGCTGCTGCGCTTCGCCGATGGCAGGCTGGGGAAAGTGACATCGTGTATTGACTGCCTCCAGCCGTATTATTTCCACCAGCACCTGGTAGGCAGTGAGGGCAGCATTTTAGACGAGAAGCTCACCTCGCTCCAGTGGCCTGGCATGAGCCGAGACCTCTGGACCAAGCTTGGCGTCCCCACTGTAGACTCCGGCGATGTGAGCGATCACCCGTACCCGCCACAGTTCCAAGCCTTTATAGATGCGCTGCAAGACAACCAGCCCATGCCCTACACGGACTTCGAGACCGCCTTCGAGACCCACAAAGCCGTCTTCGCCGCCGAGCTCTCCGCTACCGAGCGAAGGCCAGTGAAATTGAGTGAGCTGGGCTCATAATCTGCGCCATGGTTTCCTTGAGCCTCAGACTTTGAAAGCCGAGTAGGTTTTCTGGAGCTGCTCAGGTAAAAGCTCTCTAGCTGCTCCACCAAGCTCATTCGCCCCTGCACCGAGACGGGATAGGACAGCAAGAGCGTGGAGGTACCCGATTTACGAAGTGAGCCCACCAGCGAGACTCTCGCCTCGGGGAGGTACTTGCGAAGCTCGGCGCTTAGCTCGCGCGGCTTGTTGAGGGCAATCTCGGCGCTGGTGGTGGAGAGCGTGTCGCCTTTCTCAGAAGTATCCTTAAGGACCGTGGCATCGAAGTGCACTCCGAAGCGAATGGCCCAAGTCCTCTTGGTGTCTTTGAAGAGATAGAAGTGCCCCAGCTTCTTACTGTCGTGTAGAACAAATGGGTCAGCAGACCGCCCACTTTACCCAGAGCTATGGTGTGGAACCATTTGTATTTGTGGCTGGCAAAAATGTCGTTCACGAAGAGATTTATGAACATGACCACATTAAATGCCGGGCTACAGCCTCCTGATAATCGCTGGATAATTCTTTGGCTCACTCAGCCGGGTAAAATTCTCGTATGCTTCTTTCTCCGATTTCGTTTTGTCGACGAGTGCTTGCCAATGGCCTTGTGGTGCTTACCCATGAGAGCCACAAGAGCCCGACAGTGGCCATTCAGGTCTGGTACAAAGTGGGAGCCAAGGACGACCCGATGGGTAAGTCGGGCTTTGCACATCTCTTTGAGCATTTGATGTTCAAGCGTAGCCGCAACATGCCCGATGAGCAGCTCGATCGCTTCACAGAAGATGTCGGGGGCGAGAATAATGCCTACACCACCCCCGATGTCACGGTCTACCACGAGACGGTTCCTTCAAATCACCTAGAGCGCCTGCTCTGGGCAGAGGCGGACCGGATGGCGAGCCTGCAAGTGGACGAGGGCAACTTTTTCTCCGAGCGCGATGTGGTCAAGGAAGAGTATCGCCAAGGAGTGCTCGCCGATCCGTATGGCCGCCTCGACGATGCACTCGAAGGTAGCTCCTGGAGTATCCACCCGTACAAGCGCCCTGTGATTGGAAATATTGCGGAGCTGGACGCCGCCACTCTTGATGACGTGAAGGCGTTTCATGCGACGTTCTACCGTCCCGATAACGCCGTCTTGGTCGTTGCCGGAGACTTCGACCCGGCTCAGTGCGACGGTTTTATAGACCGCTACTTTGGCCGCATTGCCCGGCCTGAGAGCGCCATTCCACGTGTCACCGTGAAAGAGCCGAAGCGAAAAGTGGCACGGCGACTGAATGTCTATGGCCCGAGTGTCCCCCTTCCCGCCTTTGCCCTGAGCTACCTGGTTCCGAATCAGCGCCACCAAGATGCTCCCGCGCTCCAGATGCTCGACTCGATCCTCTCAGGTGGCGAGGCGGCTCGCTTTCACCAGAGCCTGATCTACAAGCAGCAGCTTGCCTCGGACGCCAACTCTAGCGCCGATCTGCGCACCGATGCGGGGATGTTTACGGTGCGCTGCGTGAGTGCAGGGGGCAAGAGCCTGGAGGCGCTGATTAAAGCCGCCAAAACGGAGCTAGAGAGAGTCAAAGTACAGCCCGTGAGTGTCGCGGAGCTGACACGAGCACGAACACGCCTGCTTGCTGGGTCACTCCACCAGCGCGAGACCGCCGAGGGCGTGGGGGGAGCTCTGGGCAACGCGGAGGTGCTTCTCGGCAGCGCCGAGCGGGTCAATACACAGCTCCCCGCCCTACTTGCCGTCACCGCGGCGGATATTCAGCGTGTGGCGCGGCTCTACTTGACCGAGAGTAACTCGCTTTTGATTCGCTACACGACGGGTAAGGCCCCTGAGCTTCCCGTCTCGCCCAAGAAAACAGCTCCCAAAGAGGCTGCGCCACCGCCCGATGAGCAGGCCCCAGAGCCCAGTGCCCCCCGTGCTGTCGTCTTGCCGAGCTTCACAGATCGCAAGCTGTCCAACGGGCTGCGGGTTGTGCATGCTGCTCGCCCCGGCTCTGGGCTCGTGACTTTGGCACTGGTGGTGCCCGGTGGTGCAGGCATCGTCGCCGTACCCAAAGCGGGGCTTGCAACGCTTATGGCGACACTTCTCACGCGGGGCACCGCAGGAAAAACCGGTAAGAGCGCCACACAGCTTGCAAGCCTAGGCGAGGCGCTGGGCGGCTCTCTCAGTGCCTCGGCAGACTGGGACAGCCTGGCCATAGGGATCACGGTTCCCCAGAGCAATGCCAATGCAGCCTTGGCGCTACTGGCTGAGGTCGTGCGGAAGCCTGCCTTTGCGCAAGACGAAGTGGCGCGGGCGCGGGCAGAGGCAAGCGATGAAGTGACGCAGGCGCTTGAAGAGCCCTCGACTCTGGCACGAGGCATGGTGCAGCGTCTATTCTTTGGGCAGACGGGCTATGGCAACCGCCTCGGAGGGCTACCGAGCACCCTGGCAAAGCTGACTCAAAGTGACATTCGAGGCTACTGGCAGCAGGTCTTCACCCCAAGCCGTGCCACTCTCATCGTCACGGGCGATCTGACAGCCTCCGCTGCGCTCGCTCTGGCCCAGACCCACCTGGGCAACTGGCAGGCACGCGCCGTGCCGCTGCCCACTCCCACGGTCGCGTTTCAGAGCGGCCCTAGAGTTGTGGTTCTTGACAAGCCCGATGCTGGTCAAGCAGCTGTGCTCCTTGCGCTTCCCAGCCTGCACCGCGCGGACGCAAGCTATGCGATCGGTGAGGTGGCTAACTCGATTCTTGGGGGCGGGTACTCGTCGCGCGTGAACAAAGCCGTGCGTATTGAACGAGGGCTCTCGTACGGTGCAGGCAGTGGCCTCGGCACGCGGCGCTATGCCGGGCTCTTCCAGCTCGCCTGCCAGACCAAGAACGAGTCGGCGGCAGAGGTGGCGACTCTCTTTAGGGACGCACTCAAGACCCTCGGGGCAGCACCGATCGACACGACAGAGCTAGAGGCCCGCAAGTCCGCACTCCTTGGCCCGCTGACCCGCACCCTCGAAACGGGCGATGGGCTCGCCGGTGCCCTCGCAGAGCGCATCGACAACAACCTACCCCTCAGCGAGCTCTCCCAGCTTCTCGCGGCCATTCCCACGGTTACGGAGGAGCAAGTGCGTAGCTTTGCCACGCAGACCCTCGCTCCAGAAAGAGCCCGCCTCGTGATTGTAGGAAATGCCAAACAGTTCCTCCCCGCGCTTCAGAAAGCCTTCGGCCCGGTGACCGTCTGGAAAAAGTGGAGCGGCTAGCAGGTTCCCTCCTCCCCCTGCCCCCGGGTACCCTCTGGGTGCCAATCCTGGGAGGAAGGATTGGGAGAGGGGAGATTTATAACCCTGTTTGCCCAGGGACTATCTGTAGCGTTTTACGATGTAGTAGTGAATCCCATCTCCAGCAAGGTGAAGTAAGACCCGGTTTCCCGATCCCAACTTAATGCAATCTTGCCGCCCCAGAAGAAGCAGATAGGCGCTAACCTCGTTGCCACTGTCCAGCTTCACCTTGAAAAGACCACTACCTCCCCTTTTTTCAACAATCGTTCCCTTCGCCTCTTCCGGCTCAGGGCCGGTAGCGACCCGTGAGGGCGGTCGTCCGTTACCTGTGCCGCCCCTATCACCGCTGGGAGAGGGCAGGGGTTTAGAATTGTCTTCAGGCATGGTGTGTGATTAAAGCGTGAGTTTTTGGATCCAGACGTTTCGAAAACGTACGGGGTTGTTGTGCCCCTGAAACAGAATGGGCCTGGGCTCAGGCCCTTCTTTTTGGCCCGCTCCGGTCTTGCGTGGGATAGGAAAGTCGTCGTGGATGAGCTGCTGGTTCTGGTAGACCGTGACCCGCGCATTTTCTGTCTTCTTCTCGCCCTCAAAGCGGGCCGCACGAAAGACAATGTCGTAGCTCTGCCACTCTCCCGCTTTTTTATTCACGAGGCGATCCGGCTTTTTGAGCTGGTAGAGACTGCCGCCATAGCTGGGCTTGTAGTCTTTCTCCGCCACGCCAAA
>JAPLCP010000017.1 GCA_026392155.1 Armatimonadota bacterium
GCCGGAGAACTTCCTGATCCCCTCCGCGCTCGCTCTCGCCAAGCTCCTCCAGAACGATCTCTCCGGGGCGCAGCCCTATGCCAAGTCCAGCCCTCTGCTGGGGCTCTATGTCCGGCTCATGGCGGGCGATAAAGGCGTAGCAGCCGAGCTTGCGGACGTTAAAGAGGACGAAGGCGATCCCTTGCGCCTGGAGCTGGCAGGAATCGCGGCGCTACGGGCAGGAGACACAGCGCGGGGAAGCCGACTCTTGAAGGCCCTGATGGCACGCCCGGAGTGGATGCCCTGCGAAGAGTCTCATGCCGTGACACTGCCCTTTGTCGAGCGGCGCCTAGCGGAGGGTAGTGCAGGCACCAGTGAGCCGATTAACCTCCCCGCAGCAACGGCGGCGACACTCACTCTCACTGGTCAGGTCACGCTGACTCCAGGGACGCTTCCGGAGGGGACCGCTTCGGTGAACTACCAAGTTCCCGCGACCTACAACGCGGCGACCAACAGCGCTCCGTATATTGCCCAGTGGAACACCACCCGCCTTGCCAACGGCCTCTACACCCTCACCACCACCGCCCACAGTGCTCAAGGGAAGGTACTCAGCGAGACCCGGCGCATGGTGCGCATCGCCAACACCCCCGCCACGCCTTCGTCCCGTTTGACACCAGACCAGCGTGAGGCAATGGACACGCGCCTTCAGGCGCTTCTGGCTCCCCAGCCCAGCCGAAAAGCGGCGCACTACGCCTTGGCTGAGTGGGCGGTTCGCAGTGGCAATAGTGCAGAAGCCTTGGCAAGAATCGAGTCTGTGGTTGCCATTGACCCACAGTTCCGCTCCGCCTACGGCTCGCTCAAGGAGTACAATAAAAAGTATGTCGGAATGGGCAACGGCTACTGGCGTGGGCAGACCCGTGGAAAGCTGATCGCTCTCACTCTGGACGATGGCCCCAACCCACTCAAGCACCGCACCCCGGCACTCTTGGATACCCTGCGCAACCTGGATATCAAGGCGACGTTTTTTATCGTCGGTGCCCGTGCGGAGGCCAACCCAGAGCTAATTCGCCGGATGGACACGGAGGGCCACGAGATCGCCAACCATAGCTACACGCACCCAAACCTGACCTTTCTCACCCCGGATACCGTCCGTAAAGAGCTCTGCCGCACCAGTGTGGTCGTCCGCGAGCTCACCGGAAAGCGCCCCCGTTTCTACCGCCCGCCCGGCGGCAACTTCAATGGTGCGATTGCCGATGCCGCCTCGGCGCTCGGGATGCACGGGGCGTACTGGACCGTGGATGCCTTCAAGTTCGAGTACGCCCCGTTCACGCCTGCCGATACTGCCGCCTTTGTCCTCAAGAAAGTCAAGCCCGGCACGATTCTCCTGATGCACAATGCGCCAGACAACACCATCGCAGCACTCCCACAGATTGTCAACACGCTCCGCAGCCAAGGCTACGAGTTTGTCACCATGAGTGAGCTCGTTCAGCGCAGTAAACCCTCCTCCCCTACAAAACCATGAACCGAATCTACAACTTTTCTGCCGGTCCCGGCATCCAACCCGTCGCTGTTTTAGAAGAAGCCAGTCAGGCTGTTTTAGAGTTCCAGGGCTCCGGGATGTCTATCCTAGAGCTCTCGCACCGGGGCAAGCACTACGACCCGGTTCATGCCGAGGCGCAGGCGCTCGTTCTCTCAAGCCTAGGACTCTCTAAGGACGAGTACACGATTGCACTCCTCGGGGGCGGGGCGAGCATGCAGTTTGCGATGCTCCCGATGAACTTTATCCGGCCAGGCGATACTGCCGACTATGTAGACGCGGGCGAGTGGGGCGCAAAAGCCATCGCGGAGGCGGCACGCTTTGGCAGTGTCCATCTTGCCGGCTCGTCCAAGGCCACGAACTACGACCAGCTCCCAGAGCTTGCCCCCTCGGGCAAGGGCCGCTACTTCCACCTGACCACCAACAACACCATCGAGGGCACCCAGGTCTTTGACCTTCCTGCCACCGACGGTACGCCACTGGTTGCCGATGCCAGCTCGGATATCTTTGGGGTGCACCGAGACTACAGCAAGTTTGACTTGATCTACGCCGGAGCGCAGAAGAACGCGGGGCCTGCGGGCGTGACCCTGGTGGTGATCCGCAAGTCGTTTCTGGAGAGGGCTCATAAAGACCTGCCCCCGATGTTTTCCTACATTACCCAGTGTGAAAAGCAGTCGCTCTACAACACGCCGCCGGTCTTCCCCATCTACGTTCTGGGACTCACCCTCAAGTGGATCGCGGCTCAGGGCGGGGTGAAGCGAGTAGCCGTCCACAACCAGGCCAAGGCGCAGCTAATCTACGATGCCCTGGATGCGTGCCCCTCGGTGTTCTCGTCGTGCGTCGCCGTGAAAGAGCACCGCTCCTGGATGAATATCACGTTTCGTCTGGCCACTCCCGAGCTAGAGAAGCACTTTTTAGCGGAGGCAAAGGCGGCGGGCATGGACGGCTTGCCAGGCCACCGCAATGTCGGCGGCTTCCGCGCCAGTATCTACAACGCCTTCCCCATCGCAGGCTGCGAAGCCCTCGCCGCCCTGATTCGCGATTTTTCAAGACGCAACGGGTAAGCCCTCCTCCCCCTGCCCCTCCTCCCCCCGCCCCTCCTCCCAATCCTGGGAGGAAGGGGAGAGGGGAGCTAGAGGTTTTCCGGACTCCCCTCCCCCAACCTGCCTCCGCAGGATTGGGAGGAGGGGCGGGGGGAGGAGGGTTGGCTGCGATATACTAACCTCCGTGAGCGCAACAAAAGAAAAAGTGGTGGTGGCGATGAGCGGCGGGGTGGACTCCTCGGTCGCGGCGGCGCTGCTGGTCGAGCAGGGCTACGAGGTCATTGGCATCACGCTGCAGATCTGGCAGGAGAGTACCACCGAGACTAAGGGCGCGGGTTGCTGCTCGCTCGGGGCGGTCGAAGACGCGCGGCGTGTGGCGGCGCGGATCGGGATTCCCCACTACGTCCTCAACTACAAGCAGCCCTTCGCCGATGCCGTGATCAAGCCTTTCATCGAGGACTACCGGCGCGGACGAACCCCCAACCCGTGTGTCAACTGCAACCGCTATATCAAGTTCGATGCGCTTTTAGAGAAGACACTGGCACTGGGAGCGACCAAGCTCGCCACGGGCCACTACGCCAAAGTGTTCCACGACGAAACAACTGGGCGCTGGGGGCTGGCACGCGCCACCGACGGCGACAAAGACCAGACCTACGCGCTCTATGCCACCAAGCAGCACCAGCTCGCGCACATGACCATGCCGCTGGGAGAGCTGACAAGCAAGCTGGAAACCCGCGCACTCGCCCGCCAGTACGGACTGCTTGTCGCCGACAAGCCGGACTCGCAAGAGATCTGCTTTGTTCAAGGCGGCAAGTACACCGAGTTTCTCGCCAAAGAAGCCCCCGAGCTGGTGCAGACGGGCAACTTCGTCGATGCCGATGGCAACAGCTTAGGCAAGCACGAGGGCTCAGCGTTCTACACGGTCGGGCAGCGCAAGCGCATCAATGTCGGCTCCCCTATCCCGCTCTATGTTTTGAAAGTGGAGGCGGAGACCAATACGGTGGTCGTGGGCAAGGACGAAGAGCTTTTCGCCGACGGCTGCGACGTCGAGGATCTGAACTGGGTCGCGCTCGCTCCGCCGCCGGTGGGAGAGCCCGTTTCTTGTGAGGTCAAAATACGCTACAATATGCACTCGCGCCCGGCCCGGTTAATCTACCAGGCCGACAGTACCGTGCGTGTTGAGTTTGAGGAGCCGCTTCGTGCGGTCTCACCCGGTCAGGCCGCCGTGTTCTACGGGGTCGGGCCGCAGGCCAACCAAGTGCTGGGTGGCGGAACAATCAAATAATAACCCTCTTCCGCCGCGAAGCGGAGTACGGGAAGAGGGTCGGCAGCGAGGAACGAGCGCGCCGGGGAGATGGTATGAACGAAGAAGAAAACGGCGGTGATTTCAGCGCCATTGCGGCAGGTCTCGTGGTAGGCATGGCGGTAGGAGGCATTCTAGGGCTCCTCTTTGCCCCCAAGCCAGGCGCACAGCTCCGCGAGGATCTCAAGGATCGCACGGAAGAGACCATGGACCGCTTGCAAGAGGCCACCAGCGAGCTGGTAGCGCGTAGCAAAGACCTAGTCACACAGACCAAAGAGAACCTTGCACACTCCGTCGAGGCAGGAAAAGCCGCCTACACGGAGAAGCGCGAGGAGCTCATGGCACAGCTGGACGCGTAAGCCATGCCAGCACGACGCGAGGCGTTTCTCAGCGGGCTCTTTGGGGCCTTAGGAGTGGCAGTCGCGGCGCTGGCGCTCTTTCTGGGCTATCGCTTCTTAGAGACCGCTATCGCCGTCAGCACGCCTTTCGTCGCCGCACTGGTGATCGCCCTGCTGTGTGATCCGGTTGTCAATAAGATTCAAAGGAATGTCGGGTTTACCAAGGGCCAGCGTGCTCCCGCTGTCGCGCTCGTGTTTACGTTCTTTCTGCTCGGCTTTACCGCGCTGATTGTCTTAGTGGTGCCCAGCCTTATCGGCCAGCTTCAGAAGCTCATAGACTGGATCACCAGCAACGGACTCGGCCAGCTCCAGGCCACCGCCAACGACTGGCTTCACGCCCACCGCAAGATCGGCCCTGTCACGCTCCCAGACTCCATCGATAGCCTGACCAAGCAGTACTCCGACCAGGTCACTGCCACCGCCAAGCAAATCGGCCCCAAGCTCTTAGGCGCCGTTGTCGGCTCGTTCTCGGGCCTGCTGAATGTGATCCTCATTCCCCTCTTGACCTTCTTCTTGCTCATGGATCTAGGACGGTTCCGGCGGCGCTTGATCTTCCTGCTCCCCACCAACCTGCGCACCCAGTTTGTGGGAGTAACCAGTGATGTTGGGGAGGTCTTCAGCAACTACCTGCGCGGAATGCTCCAGGTGAGCCTGGCCTATATGGCAACCGCGACCCTCCTATTTTCCCTGCTCTGCCTGGTGCTGGCCCCACAGATGCTGGGCTACGTCTTGCTCATCGGGATCGTCAGCGGAGCGCTCTATATCGTGCCGTATGTCGGCTTCTTAGGCGCGGCAGTTACGGCAGTGATTGTCGGGCTGGTCACCAATGTGGGCATCCCTACCCTGATCGGCTCGGTTGTCCTGCTGGCGATCTTGAACTTCAGCTTCGACAATATCATTACCCCCAAGATCGTGGGCAGTGGCGTGGGGGTGCATCCGATAGTCGCCATGTTCGCGCTTCTCGTGGGAGCATCGCTCTTTGGCCTCTGGGGGATGCTCTTGGCCTACCCCATGGCGGGTAGCGTGCAAGTCGTGCTCTTTCGGCTCTTTCCCAAGCTGGAGCAGCCGACTCCTGAATTGAGCGGCACGGAGACGGAGCCTGAAGCCCAGTAGCGTTTTGTTGGTCTGAGCAGATATGCCGTTTTTTTTTGTAGTCCAGCCCCCGAGGCCGACCTTACCGACACAGCTTCCTCGGGGCAGTCAGCTGCCACCACGTCAGCCGCCAAGCGCCACACCCAACTTGCCCGTGCAGCCCCCCGGTGAGAGCGGCCAGCCCAAGAGCACAACCAACGAGGTTTTCCCAACAGCGGATCGCATGGAGGCCACCGATGACGGGGCGCTTCTTTTAGGCAATGTCAAGCTGGTCTACGATGGCTATGTCGTGACATGTGAGCGGGCCAGCTACGACGAAAAGAAAAACTACATCACCTTTGAGTCTAAGGTGCAGATGGAGACGGGCAAGGAGACTTTCTTTGCCGAGCGCATTGGTTTTAACCGCAAGACCCGCGAGTTTGAGGCCTTCGATGCCCACACCGTGCTTCCCCCGGAGCGCGTGGGCCAGGGCATTCTCGAGCCCGTGATTCTCTGGGGAAAGAGCATCAAGCGCGAGGGCGATATTTTGAAAGCCACCGACGGCTTTCTGACGACCTGTGACCTGGCCCATCCGCACGCTAAGATCGGCTTTGGCTACGCCGAGCTGGTTCCTAAGAAGCGCCTCACCCTGCGTGATGTGACGATCTACCGCTACGACACGATTGTTCTGCGTATCAAGCACCTGACGATTCCCGTTGTCGAGCAGCCGCGCTACAGCTATCTGCCCAATATCGGACGGACTCAGGAAGAGGGCTACTTTATCAAGGCCGTGATCGGGTACTCGCTCGCCAAGACACTGCCCGGCTTGCTACGCGTCGACTGGATGGAGAGAAAGGGGATCGGACTAGGCACCGACCAGGCCTATCGCTTCGGCGACACCGCCGCCGGCCGTGTCAACCTCTACACCCTCAATGACAGAAGCCGCAACGCCCGCAACCTCAACGGACAAGTTCAGCACGAGCAGCGCTTCGGGGAGATAGATGCACGCCTGAGCTCGGACTTTCAGAGCAACTCCTACTTTGCCGCCACGCAGAACTCGAAAACCCAGAACACGACTCTGGCTCTCAACCGCGCTGTCGGCACCACGACAACCGGAGTCACGCTGGGGCAAAATAGCTCGGACTCGGGCGGCTCGATCTACCGCACCAGCACCTATGGCCTGACCCAGCAGCTTCCTCTGCCGAAGAGTGGGAGCCTGAGCTTTCGCTTTAATGGCACGGATAACCTCAATGCGTCGGCGACATCGCGCACGGGCCGTATCCAGGAGAACGCGGAGCTACGCGCCTCCAGCGCGCTTGGGCCGTTTCGGGCGGAGCTAGTCGCCAACCGGAACCTGCGTAACTCGACATCGGGCACCAGTAGCGGAGGCTCCTTCTTCGCCGGAACCGAGAAGCTCCCCGAGCTCACGCTCACCACCAACCAGCTCAAGGGCTCACTGGGCAAGTATTTCTCCGGAGTGACCCTGGGCTACGGCGACTTTCTGGAGAGTCTCTCATCATCGGGGACTGCCACGCAGCTCCATACCCAGCGCCTGCTCTTTCAGTCGGATCTCAATCGGCAGAGCAAGTCCTTGGGTGGTGGCCTGCGCTTTGAACTTGGTGGCGGCTTCCGACAGACGGTTTATGATGGTGGCTCGGCGGCGCAGTATGTGATCAACCAGACCACCAATCTGAGCCAGACGACCTCGCGCAATGGGACCCTCGGGCTTGCCTACAACTACTCACGGCCCTACGGCGGAACGCCGCCAGGCTTCCGCAACGACTTTGCCTCGACCGTCAATGGCCTCAACTTCAACTACCAGCAGACCGGCGGCCATGCCAGCGTCCGCCTGAGCACCGGCTACGACATTCTCCAAGCGCAGCAAGAGCCCGTGCTGGGCCTGCGAAACCGCCCCTGGAACCAGCTGAGTGTCACCACCGAGTTTCGCCCCTCAGACAGCCATCATAGCCGCCTGAACACGACCTACGATATCAACAGCGGCAAGCTCCTTGTTTTAGACCACTACGCCCACTTCCAGCGTGGCAATACGTTTCTTCTGGACACCAGCGGGCGCTACGACCCAACCCTGAAGAAGCTTCGCGAAGTCCGTGCGATTCTCGGCACCCAGATCTTTGACAACCAGACACGGCTGATCGGCAATAGTAACTACAACAACCTTACCCGTAAGTTCGAGTTTAACTCCTTCGCCTTCACCCGCGAGTTCCACGACTACGAGATCACGGTCAGCTATGTCGATCAGCCCTTCGGGTTCCGCAGCGAAAAGGGCATCAACCTCTCGCTCCGCCTCAAAGCCTTCCCATCGCCCAAGACCAACCAGGGCAGCCGCAACGGCACCCCCGTAGACACCGGCCTCGGCGGCTTCTTCTAAGCCTGTAGTATCGTCGCCCATCCTGCTCCACCTGCACCTCTATGGCTCGGTCTGGACGTAGCGGTCTATGCCCGCCGTGAGGTATTTGCCGCGATTGGCTCCCACGTACATGAAGCCGCTGGGAGTCCCCGAAGGCGAGTTGGTTCGACCGCGTCGCTCTCCCCAGGCATCGTAGCCATAATCCTGAGTCGCAACGGTTCCATTGAGTGAAGACCACTTGACAAGCTCGCCACGAACGTTCCAGTCAAGAGACATCGGCGCAAGGCCCATGCCCAGCGCCAAGGCCGAGCACAACCTGATACCAAACTAAAAAGAAAGTCAGAAAGAGCATCTTATGAAACTATCAATAAAGCTGTGATCAACTATAGTTTGTCTAGTTTAAAACCTTCAAAACTCTCGGATTTTAATAAAGATCCCAATTTTTCAGAGATGATGACATATCCTCCAAATACGCCATCGAACTTAGATATATCTGAGCCATCCCATAAATTATTATTAACGGTAGGAGGCTTTCCATAATCACTATATGTCTTCCTTCCACAACCATTGCACATATAAAGGATTTCGATGGGAGGATCACACAATGCCAATCCTGCATTTCCAATAATTTCAATTTCGTAAAAATCGTTTGAAATACTACCATTAATAATCACAGGATGAGCTTTCCACCCTGTAATAAATGATCTCATTAAAAATGAAATAAATCTTTGGCTCACAACGATTGCATTAGAAGAAGGCATTGTGAAATCACAAGAGCGACCACTTGCTGATTCTAAAGATAGAAAACCAACATCAACCCCTGGTTCGATATCCTGAATAAGCCATTCGCCTCCAAGATCATCCAGAATTTGTTTTTTAAGATCATTAAACTGATCTAATGAAATCGGCTTTTGACGACGAGAACCAAAATAACCATCAGGGTATTCCATCCTTAATCTTGAATTACTGTTACCCCATATTTGACCGCATATATCACAATATATTCCAGGCAGTCCTGAAAATCCAGCAATTGAAAACATGCCATCATCTAAAACATTTTCGATCATTCGATAAAATATCATTATTTACCAGTCTTCCAATATCTTTGGAATTTATAATGTCCAATTCCTGTTTGCGCACGCATTTTTTCCATTTGTGCAAACATGTCTAACATTGAAGCTTGTGGGTTTTCAGCAAAAAATTCTCTCCATTGATGGTTCCATGCTCCTCCTCGCGCACCACTAACCGATCTCCCATTTGGCAATGTTTTACCATGTAATGAATTATGCTTCGCTTGAGAAACTTTGACGGTGTAATTATCTATATCTAAACCAACACGATCCCAATGTGCTTGAAATTCTCCTGATTGCGGGAAAGTGTGATGTTGTGGCCGACACTGATTATGTACCCACAGCCAGCCATCCGTTCGCTCATCTTGCCGTTTGACTCCTCCAACAAAGTAGCTATGTGTACCCTCAACCTCAAAGTTATAGACAGTGGCAGGCTTCTCCTTCGTCTCGATCCGAACAATCTTCAACGACGGCCCCGCACGCGTTACAATCGCGTTGCCTATCGCCAGCCGACCCGCAGGAGTCCAGCCGGTGCCTTCGACGTAGAACGGGTGCTCGGGTGTGGTTTCGACGTGTGTGCCGCCTTCGACCTCGATCACCAGCGTGGATGGCGCGGTTCGCACCTTCGTACTTACCACACTTTGCTTAACGATCTTGCCTGTCGCCTCATCTTTGGAGAGAACCTTATCGCCCGCTTTAACCTCCTCAATCGCCTTGCTACTGCCGTCAGCCATCAGAACGAGAGTGCCAGCAACGAAGCATTTACCTTCTGTAGCCTCGACTGCCGCTGTCGCCGCCGCTGCTGCTGCTCCCTTACGAGGAAATTTGGGTAACTTAGGGAAGTACTTGGGTGTGGGAACTTTCTTCAGGCTGGGAGCCAGGGTCATCATGGTGCCCATCAATGAGTTGCCAAACGCACGCGGATCATCCGAACCAAGCCCCATGAACATGTCCATGAGACCTTGGCCTGCCATGCTCGCGGCGGCTCCAAGGCCACCGCAACGATAAGCACCTGCCAGCCCCATCATACCGTTGTAGGCATTCACCGGGTTAAGAGCATCGCCATATCCGGCAAAAATCTGCCCGACATCGCCTAGATAGCTTCCCGTTTGGTAGAGTCCCAGCGGGTCTGTGAAGTTGATGGGGTCGTTTCCGCAGTAGGCGTAGAGATTGAGTCCTCCTGCGAATCCGATTGGGTCTTGGCTGATGAAGCGTCCTAGCTGCGGGTGGTAGTATCTGTTTCGCATGAAGACGAGGCCGCTGCCGTCTTCCTCACGCCCGGTGAAGCCGTAGTCGGTGGCGGGCATGGCTCCGGGGCCTTGCTGCCAGAGGTAGAGTCGGTCGCCAAAGGGGCCGAAGTCTTGCCCGCGAATCGCCCAGTTGTTCTGCCCGGCATCGCTTGGCTTGTTGACTCGCACGACATCGCCGCGCAGGTTCTGGACAACGGTTCCGCCTTGCTCGGTCTGGACGTAGCGATCCATACCCGTCGTGAGGTCTTTGCCGCGATTGGCTCCCACGTACATGAAGCCGCTCGGCGTGCCCGCAGGCGAGTTGGTTCTACCGCGTCGCTCTCCCCAGGCATCGTAGCCATAATCCTGAGTCGCAACGGTTCCATTGAGTGAAGACCACTTGACAAGCTCGCCACGAACGTTCCAGTCAAGAGACATCGGCGCAACGTTCCAGTCAAGAGACATCGGCGCAAGGCCCATGCCAAGCGTGCCGGGGCCAGCGCTGATATTGGTCAGGTTCCCGGCGGCATCGTAGGTCGGGTACCCCACGTTTGGATAACACGATCCAGGCTATCGTAGACGAAGTTCTGGGTGCCGTCAAAGCCTCTCTTCCGGGCGGCAGACATCTCGTCACCTGCTGCCCGAAAGCATCGTTTGTTTTGGTTATTCAGTTGTCAAGGTTGTCTGGCAAAGCGCCCGAGGCTTGGTCAAAACGCTTTAGTCTATACTTTCATTGTACCTGAGGAAACTTCTTCTTTGACGACGTATCCAAATTCATAACCTTCTTTTGCTTATCTTGCTCCATATCTTATGAGGCAGGTTTGGAGCACAAGCACTATCCTAGAAATGTATTTGCAAAAGTTACGTCAAATTCGGCT
>JAPLCP010000133.1 GCA_026392155.1 Armatimonadota bacterium
CATCGCGCAGACCGCCATCGGGACATGCCAGTCCCAGGGCGTGGCGATATAGACCAAGTCAATGTCCTCGCGAGCGCAGAGCTTCTCGTAGTCTTTCTCACCTGCCCCGTAGACCTGAGGCCGCTTCTGTCCGGCTTTTTCCGCCCGGTTGGCAAAGTTCTCCGCACGCTGGGCGACCACATCACAAGTGGCCTTGATCTCCACGCCTTTAATATTGAGCAGGTCGTTGAATAGCCCGCCGCCACGCCCGCCGCAGCCAATGAACCCAATCCGCACCACGTCACGCTTCTCAAACGGCACACCTTGCATCGTCGCCGCCGCCGGGCCTGTCGGAGCCGCCGTCGCCTCCGCTACTGCTGCACCCATCGCTGTCGCCACGCCCACTGTGGCAGCACTCTTAAAAAGATCTCGTCGCTTCATACAGTCCTAGTTCCTTTTGTGCAGAGGGATTTCCTGCTGCATAATAGCGTCATGGAAAAGATTCGTGTCGGAGTTTTGGGGCTAGGGCGCAGTGGCTATGGCATTCACTGCAAGGCATTTGAGAAGCTGGGTGAGAGCTATGAGCTGGTTGCCGTGGCGGATATGAACGGCGTGCGGGCTGCAGAGACAGGCGCAGAGCGGGGCGTGACTGCCGTCAATTCGGTTGAGGAGCTGGTGGCGATCCCCGAGATCGAGCTGGTCGTGGTGTCGAGCTACAACCGGGATCATGCCAAGAACGCGGTGACCGCGCTGGAGGCAGGCAAGCACGTGGTCTGCGAGAAGCCGTTTGGGCTCAGTGTGGCTGAAGTAGACGCGATGCTGGCGGCGGCAAAAGCGGCGGGCAAGTTTGTGGTGCCGTTTCAGAACCGGCGCTACGAAGATAGCTACGTGAAGGTCAAAGAGATTCTCGCCAGCGGCGTGCTGGGGAAAGTGGTGCACATTCGGATCGCGCAGCACGGCTTTGGGCGGCGCTGGGACTGGCAGACCCTCTCGGAGTTCGGCGGCGGGCAGCTCCATAATAACGGGCCGCATATTCTTGACCAGGCGCTGGGCCTCTACGAAGCTATGGGCGTGGACGATGTGGAGAGCTTGGAGGTCTGGAGCGACCTGCGGGCGACGCTCTCATCGGGGGACACGGCAGACCACGCGCGAGCCACTCTGCGCCACCCCGACGCGTTCACGCTGGACATTGAGTTCGCGGCGACTTGTCCGTATCCACAAGACAAGTGGCTGGTGATGGCCACTTCCGGGGGCTTGCGCGGCACGAGCAACAAGCTGGAGTGGAAGTGGGTGGACTGGAGTGCGCACCCGGAGCGCCCCGTGCAGTGCGCCTCAACCCCAGATCGGAGCTACAACCGTGAGGATCTCACGTGGCAGAGCGCCAGCTACGACTGCAACGAGAGCTTTGAGCGGCTCCAGGGTAGTTTCTACAGCGACCTCTGGCACTCAATTCGCGAGGACGCGCCGCTGAGCGTGACTCCCGAGAGTGTCCGAAAGCGTATTCGGCTTTTAGAGCGCATTCGGGGCTAACCCAGCCACGCGCCTTGTGCGCGCAAGCGGCGCTGTAGCTCCACAGTGTCCACCCTCCGCACGTCGCCGCTCTCAGAAAGGCTGAGCGCGGCGGCGAGCCCGGCGGCCTCACCGGTGGCAAAGGCGTAGGGCATGACGCGGGTCGCTCCCTGGACGGCCCGCTCCGCAGAAAGGCAGCGGCCCGCGACCAGCAAGTTCTCGATGCCTTTGGGAATCAGGCAGCGATACGGAATCCCATGGCTCTGTCCGGCAGGCAACGAGTATGAGCGCTGTGCACCATCGGTGACGGACTTTGCGCGTGCAGCGACTTCGGTGGTGACGGCGTGCAGGTCAATAAAATAGGCGCACCGGGCGATGTCATCCGGGAAAGTGCGACAAGCAAGGTAGTCGTCCAGAGTCAGCGTGTACTCGCCCACAATCCGCCGCGACTCGCGCACCCCGATATGCGGCCCGCTGGAGACCAGCTCCAGGCTCTCTTGGCCCGGAACATAGCGCCGCAGAAACGCCATCAGCTTCTCGACCACGCGCCGTCCTTCGCGCTCGGCGGCGCTGATGGAGAGTGGATCGGTGGCATCGTGGCCGTAGACATGCCCAAGATTACACCCGGCAACCGTCTCGCTCTTAAAGCTCATCCCCACCAGCGAGCTATCGGGCAGCTCCCACGCCCCGTCGGCCTTCGCTCTCTCCACCCGCTTGGTCAAGTAGCCATCGCCCGTCGTGTAGACATAGTCTAAATATTGACTGCGCGAGCCGCCTGCCACCGTGAAGCAGAGCGTCATGCCCTGGGTCTTGCCGTTTTCATCGCCCTGCTCAAAGGCGCACCCGGCGCGTGCGGCAAGATCACCGTCGCCCGTGGCATCAATAAAGACGCTGGCTTTTGCAAGCGAGAGCCCCGCTTTGTTGGCCAAAACAATACTTTCCAGCAGGCCATTGGCCTGCTGGATGGCAGGCACAAACGTATGGAAAAGCACCGTCACGCCTGCCGCTTCGCACAGCTCGTCGTAGAGGCGCTTGAGCAGCTCGACATCCAGCGGTACCCAGTCCATGCGGCCCTTGTCTTGCGGGACATTGTAGGAGTCGGGATCGGGTAGCGGGCGATTGAGACGGCGCTGGTGCTCCGTGAGAACCTCCCAGCCGATGCCGCGCACAATGGCTTTGGTGCGATCCGAGAACGGTGCAAACGCGGGCACCTGCATCGCCGTTGCGGAGCCGCCTAGAAAGCCCATGCGCTCGATCAGCAAGACCTTTGCGCCATTTCGCGCCGCCGAGAGCGCCGCCGCGACTCCTGCCGGGCCGCCGCCAACCACACAGACATCCGTAGAAAAATCAGGCATCTGGCCTATAATATAGCCTATGCTAACGGAAAGCTGGCTACTGAGCAAAGTCGGGACGACGATCTTCACACGTGGGAAAGACTATCTCTCCGAGGGACTGATTGAGGATACGACGCGCAAGGGGCAGATGCTTATTGCGCATGTACAAGGCTCGCGCTACAAGCCCTATCGTGTGACGATAAACTTCGACGATCAAAATGGCGTTGAGGAAGCCGACTGCACCTGTCCCTATGGCGAAGAGTGGAGTGGCTGGTGCAAACACATCGTGGCCGTGCTGTTGCATGAGATCCAAGAAGCAAGGCATAACATCACGCCCCCGCAAAAAAACTCCCCCGTCAATGTAAAGGTGATCTTGCGTGATGTCGAGGCTGCGTTCGACGAGCTTGAGGCAGACCCCTACAACGAAGATACGAGTATTCTTGACGAGGCACTGGCGGACTATACACAACAAGCCCAGAGCTACTTTGCCAAACAAGACCCCGATGCGGCTCTAACACTTCTCAGCACTTTTTTACTCGCTTTTCTTGCTGCACTGGAAGACTATGACTACGACTATGATGACGCATGCGACTTCCAGCCACTGGACATCGCTCTAGGAGGAGCACTTCTCCGTGGGAAACTAACGCCGGAACAACATCGAGCCTGGCTTGAAAGTGTCCAAGGCTGGCATAAACAAACTGCCGCGTTCTCAATCTCGCACGATATTTTGCAGAATGAACCCGATCAGCTTGACAAGCTCAAACGCGAGGAGCGTGAGACGACGCAAGTTCGGGTCGCATGGTTCGTAGAGCAGAAAAAGTGGGATGAGGCTCTGATTCTGGCGACCCTCACCGCCTGGCATGCTCAAATGGCCCTCTGTTTGATTGCTCTAAAGCGGTACAGCGAAGCGGAACCGATTATCCAAGCCAATGCGTCCACGATCCAAGCTGAGGAAGCGCTTCGGCTTGTAGAAGCTCTCCAAGCGGCTGATTCCCGCCAGGCACTCCGTGTCGGACGGCTCTTACTTCCCTACCGTCTGATCCCTGACGACGAGGGGCTGTGCGACTTTGAGTACGAGGTGAGCGATGTGCAGGTGAAGCAGCTCGCCCTCCTCGTGCGCTCCCTCTCGGAGGCGCAAGGCATTCCTGATGGCATTATCGAGGCACTCCAGGCCCTTATCCTGACGGAGCCTGATCTTACGCTTTGGAAAGAGTATGCCGCGTGGGTGCCCGCGGAGGCTCAGGATCGTTTGCTCAAGCGACTGGCAGGGGCGCGTGAAGTGACACAGGCTCTCTTGGATATCTTGACGGCGAATCAGCGCTGGAGCGAGGCATGGAATGCGGTTCAGCGCTGCTACGAACCTGGAGTCCGAGAGAGTGTGGCGCGAAGCGTGGTCGCCCATCTTCCTGAACCTGTGCGCAGCTATGCCCGCACGACTGCCAATCCGATTATCGAGGGGAACAAATCCAGCCAGTACGACACGGCGGCTTTTTGGCTGGCACGGGAGCGCGATGCGGATATTGCACTCGGGGAAGGGAAGCGCTGGAACATGCGCTTGGCGCTACTAAAAGAGCAAAATATCAGAAAGTACAAGCTGATGCCGCTACTTAAGGCACTGGAGCTGGCTCCCGAGGATGAAACGCCGCCGGTGGCCCCCACACCGCCCACAGAGCGCAAGCGGCTGGTTTTTAAAGTGAACTAGTCGGAGTGCTTCGTGGGAACATTATGTGGGGCGCAGCAGCGAGGAGTTCTCCGCCTTGCCTGCCTGGAGCGCGTACTCCCAGGCTTGCAGACCCGCATGGCTTTTGAGAGTGGCATCGGCTCCTGCGAGGCAGAGAAGCTGAACCTGCTCGGGCTCTGCGGCACTCGCTGCGAGCATCAGGGCGGTCATGCCGCGCTTGTCTTGGGTATTAGGACGGGCTCGGTTCTCTAGGAGCTGTAGCATGAGCTCCTGGCCACGGGCCGCCGTCTCTGGGCTCCCGTGCTCACAGACTTTCATCAGCGGGGTGCGTCCGCCTGCATCCAGAGTGTCCACGAAGAGGCCCCGCTGAATCAGCCCGAGCGTGGCTTCGATATTTTTATGTGTTGCCGCCAGATGCAGCAAGCTTGCCTCGCCCTGAAAGCGCGCTTGTAGGTTGCCTCCGTGGTCTAGTAGCCGAAAGAGGAGCTCGTAGCGACCGTCTTTGAGGACGGTTCCTAAGGCGCTGTCTGTGGGGGTAACGCCTGCCTTGAGGAGCAGCTCGACGCAGGCATCTGAGTACCACCAGATCGCCTGGTCCAGTGCTTCCGTGAGTCCCTGGGAGGGGCAGGCTCTCAGGAGCTCTTGGAGTAGATCGGGGCGCTGACACGCACAGGCCATGGTCACGAGGCTATGTTGGTGGAGATAGTCACGGGTCTTATAGGTACGGTCAGGGACGCGCCAGCGGATGGCTTGCAGTACGAGCGTGTCAAGGTCGAGGTCGTCGCCAGGGGGTGGAATCATTATTTACTTGCTCGCCATTCTGAGTGGCGGTATATAGTTTTACCAGAAAGTAGGAAAAATGAGCCCGGTAATTTTAGTAGATTGGATCCGTAGTTTTAGCAGAGCCTCTCAGTGGGATCAGGTGGTTCGTAAGATCAACGATGACGAAACGAAGCTCTCACCGCTGACTGCCAACATCGGGGCAGGTCTGAGCGAGGGCAAGATCTGGATCGACCTGAAGTTCAAGGATGAAAACGATATCCCGATGCACCTGCGTGCGATGGTGGCGATTCCCAGTGGCAACGATGAGGTCTTTCTCAATGACATGGACACTCCCAAGACCAACGGTGGTATTGCGATTCAGTTTCCCGTGCAGGTGAGGAACTTCAAGGCCAAGGCTCGTCTTTCCCTGCGCTTTGTCTACCACGAAGGCAACGACCGTGTCGAGTACCGCACCGACACCACCATTGCCTCATCGTAGAGCTCCCTGTTGAGCGCTCTAGCGCCGCGCCTCGTTTTTCTTGCGCAGCCCCAGCGACTGGTACTCGTTGGAGCTGCGCCCGTACTGTGCCGCGACCTGATCCGTGGCCCCGAGGCTTGCGTCGTGGCGCTCGCGCTCTTTCATTACCATAATATCCCGCGCTGATTCCCAGGCTGCCTTTGCCGCTTGCTCGGCTTTCTGCGCCGCAACCGTCTCGGCATCAATAGCATCTAAGCTAGCACGGCTGTACTGTGCATTGGCAGGCTTGTAGTTTTTCAGGTTCCGAATTGCTTCAATCCTAGTCTCATCTGCACTGAGAATATTCGGTGCCAACCGACGCTTGGTATTGCTTGCACTCTTGTTGGTATCAGCGGCGCAGGTCATTTACATCGTAGCGCTGAAGCTGGCATGCCTCACAAAACGCTTCCGAGGTCAGCTTCTGGCTGCAGTATGGGCAGACATCCAGTCGCGCAGGTTTCACTTGCCGCAGGAGTCCTTCCAAATCCTCTGGCTCTTGGCGTATCGTCGTCCACCAAATCAGAGCGGCTGAGATAAGGCCACAGATAACGGTCGCGCCCCAGAAAAATCCGACTCCTGTGTCCGGGTGCTCCAGTGTTGGTTTTTCCTTCATGGATGCAATGGCACCAATCAGGGCGAGGATGGTAAAGAGAACAAACATCACCGCAGCAAAGATCTTAAAGCCCTGGCTACTCTGAGTACGTGCATGAGGATCTATCTGGCAGAAGGGGCATTGCCACCATTTGAAAAAACCAAAAGGAATTATAGGTATCCAGAAGAAATGACCACAGTTAAAGGAACGCCAGCGCTGAGCGATGACTTCTTTCTTACAACCCAAGCAATAGTCGTTTCGGTAACCAATCTGCTTTCTGGCAAACCGATATACTCCGTAGACATAAGCAACAATCATGGCTGTACTCTAACAAAAAGCCCACTGTCACGCAAGACCCAGGCCCATTTATGGGTCTTGCCGACCACCCAGAGGGTACCCGGCGGGCCGATTTATCCGCCCGGATTCGTAATCCCACCCGGATTCGTGAAACGCCGCCCGTTAAACCAAACGTGCCCGCAGGTAGCCCAGTAAGTCGGCGATGGCGATGCGCTCTTGGGCCATCGAGTCTCTATCGCGCACGGTGACGGTGTCGAGAAGCTCCGTGCCACCGTCTTTGGACTGCCCGAGGGTGTCGTAGTCCACGGTGACACAGAACGGGGTTCCGGCCTCGTCTTGCCTGCGGTAGAGCTTGCCAATCGCTGCCGTATCGTCGTAGACCACGCGCATCCCGAGCTGGTTTTGCAGGTCTTTCTTGATCGCTTTGGCTTTATTGACGATATCGGGCTTGTTCTTGGCCAGTGGTAGAACCGCCACTTTGATCGGGGCCAGCGCGGGCTTGAGGCGCAGCACGACGCGGATATCGTTCTTTTCCGCATTGACCACTTCTTCGTCGTAGGCCTCGCAGAGCGCGGCCAGCACGCCACGGTCTACCCCAGCGGCGGGTTCGATCACGAAGGGGACAATGTGCTTGTTGGTCTCATGGTCGAAGTAGGTCAGCTTCTCGACGGAGTGCTCGTTGGGCATCACTTTCTCGCGGGTGTTATCTGAGAGAGTCAGCGTGTCTTGCTGGCGCGAGTGCGAGCCCAGGTCCCAGTCGGTGCGGTTGGCGATTCCCTCTAGCTCATCAAAGCCGAGCGTGGGGTAGTTGTAGAGAATGTCCACGGTGCGCTTGGAGTAGTGCGCTAGCTTGACGTGCTCAAACAAGTCGATCTTGGCGCGATCCAGCCCGACCACGTTTACCCACCAGTCAATATGATCCTGAATCCACTCATCGTGCACTTTCTCGTCCTCGCCGGGCTTGACGAAGTACTCGATCTCCATCTGCTCCAGCTCACGGACACGGAAGATGAAGTTCTTGGGCGTGATCTCATTTCGGAAAGACTTGCCCTGCTGCGCGATTCCAAACGGCAGCTTGCGGTTGGTGGAGTCCAAGACGTTCTTAAAATTAACGAACATTCCCTGCGCGGTCTCCGGGCGCAGATACGCAAAGTTCTCATCGTCGTTTACGGGCCCGACTTGGGTCTTGAACATTAAATTGAACGTACGCGGCTCGGTCCAGTCGCCCGGCTTGCCGTCCAGCGCGTCCACCACTTTCGCCGCCTTGAGCGCCGTCTGGGCTTTGCTTGGATCAGAGAGGAGCGCCTCGACAAAGATATCCATGTCCGGGTCACGCGTGATTCCAAAGCTCGCCGCAATCGCGTCCAGCGTCTCGGGCGTCTGCTCCTTGAGCAAGTGGTCGAACCGGTAGCGCTTCTTGGTGGTCTTGTTGTCCACCAGCGGGTCAGTGAAGCCTTTCTCGTGGCCGGAGTAGCGCAGCACATAGCGGTTGGTTAGTAGCGCCGTCTCGATGCCCTCCATATCGTCGCGCTCGTAGACATTGTGCTTCCACCAGAGCCGCTTAAGATTATTCTTCAGCTCGACACCCAGCGGGCCGTAGTCGTAGGTTCCCTGGAGGCCGCCGTAGATCTCGGAGCCGGGGAAGATAAAACCGCGTCGTTTACAAAGAGAGATGATCTGATCAAGAGAAGTAGCAGGCATAGTGCCGCTATTTTATCATCGGTTGGCGCGGTAGATTTTGATAAAATGATCCGCCATTTTTGTGGGGGTATCTCCTACTTCAAAGGCGGGCCTCTCGGGCATGTGACAGCCGACGCATTTTTCTTTGGGGTTCACGGGGCAGGCTTTTTTCGGCGCACTGTGGCAGCTCAGACAGGCTTTCTCGTAAGGTTTTGGGTCGGTGCCCGCATCTTCGTGGGGATTATGGCAGGTGACACAGGTGAGCTTGTCTTTACTCTCTTTGAAGCAGCGGCTCAGAGACAGGCCATAGGGCTGGAAGCGATTGGTGCTCTTACTGAGAGGCCCGACATCGTCTTGCGTTCGGTGACAGCTACCACAGAGCGTATTGAGCTGCTCGCCGCCTGCACCTTTGAGCGACTCTATCGCGAGCTTAGCAGGCTTCTCGCCTTTACCCATCGTGGCGACATGCTCCCGGCCCGGTCCGTGACAAGACTCACAGCCCACGCCAAAGAAGCGGCGCTCGACCTGTAGAGAGTTTTCGGGAAGGGTGACCGCGTGGCATCCGAGACAGCGCTGTGCTTCCTGGCCAATGACGATGCGGCCCACCTGGTCTGCTACCGCCTTGGGTTTCTCTTGGCCGGGCGTGGTGCGCCAGAGCTTCTCGTGGGGGAAGTAGCTGGTCTGAATCTCGGTGCAGCTATCGTCGGCGAGGGCGATAAAGGTCATGCCGGTCTTGCCAGAGCCCAGAACGAGCTGGAGAGGAAGATCGTTGATCACAAAGCGCCCTTGCTGCTCACTCAGCATGCCGCCGCCTGGAATTTGCCCTCGCTCGGGGGCAAGTGCCCCTAGCCCCGCGCGCGTTGCCTCCTGCATCGTGGCCATGTGGCGGGTCTTCTGATGGCTCGTGAACTCAGCCGCATGACAGGGCTCGCAGGCCGCATTCCCCACAAACGGCGATGTCTCATCGGGTGGGAGAGATGTTTCTGCGTTTTTGGGCGAGCATGCCACAACAAGAAGAACCAGTGCAGGGAGCAGCAGAGCGCAGAGAAACCGAGGCAGGCTTTTCATGTTTTAACTGCCATCCTCGGGGTTGTCGGCATCGGGGGGCTTGGGGCCGATGGTCATGATCCAGCGAACATCGAGTGCCTCCCACTCGTAGATTGCACCCTCGCCGCCGCCATTCCAGTAGCGATTGCCCGTGGAGGAGAGCTCTCCATCGGGGCTATTGCGTCGCGCTGTCCAGGTCTGGTTTCCGGCGGGGTCATTGACAATGATTCGCTTGTTGTCGGAGAGATAGCCGCATGCGGTCATCAGATGCCCAGCAGGAGTGACCCGTGTCCCTAAGATCACCGGTCGGCCTGCGTTTAGCTCGGCTCTCACCCGCGCAAACGTGGCTTTTTCGTTGTAGAGAATCGCCACACCAGGGAAATCGGGCTTGAGGTAGGCGAGCATCTTGGCGTGCACTGCGCCCGAGTTGGGCTCACAGACCGCATCGTCAATCTCTTTGATGTAGCCGCCCCAGGCATTGGTGTGGACGTAGGAAGACGTGATCGCAACGGGCTTGGCGGGGCGCTTTCCCAGGCCCGCCAGCAGCATGATCATGGAGCAGGGGCCACAAGAGCCCGCACCGTCAAAGTCGTCGGGGGAGTCCCATACCTGCATGACATAGGGGAGCTTGAGATGCACCACCGGCGCTGCCCAGGGAAGAGGCGCGACATCGCCAAAGTGCCACGGCGCGGGTGGGCCGGTGGGGGCGCTCCGGCCCCAGGCAAGTTTTTCGGCCGAGGGACGGGTCACAGCAATCTTGGGGAAACGTCTTTCGCCGCCTGAGGCCAGTGTGTCCAGAACCTGGTTGGCATAGGCATGGCCCGCCGCGCCCTCTTTGCCCGTGCCGTAGCGCCCTAGAGCATAGAACCAGCACTCCAAGATATTGCGCCCATCTTCGAGCCGTCCATTGCCCATGATCGGCGCACGGTTCCAGCAGAGATAGAGCTTTCGCGCGAGCTCCTCAATGTCCTGTGCGGTACGGAGCTGCTGCCAGCGCCCTTCATGCCAGGCAAGAGCCAGCAAGAGCGGGGTGGGAATACGCCAGCGGCGAGCCGCATCGTCGAGGAGTGCTGGTACAGAGAGCATAGGCTATTTTACCGGTAAAATGCTTTATGCGTGTTCTCCAGAGAGTTCTGACCGGGCCAGATGAGTGCCACTACTTGCCCGAGCGGCAGGCGACTATGGAAAACCTGGTGGTGGCGCAGCTTAGCCCGGAGGAGTACGAGCAGAAAATGAACGAGGGCTGGCGCAAGTTTGGCCCGGTGCTCTTTCGTCCGGTCTGTGAGGTCTGCCAGGAGTGCCGCCCGATTCGGATCTCGGTGGCGGAGTTTTCCCCGAGTCGCTCCCAGCGGCGGGCGCTGGCAAAAAATGAGGATTTAGAAATACGCCATGCTCGCCCCACCGTGGATGCAGTGCGCTTGGCACTCTACAACCGCTATCACACAGCACAAGAAGTCGCCAAAGGCTGGCCTGAGGTAGAGAAATCTGCTGAGGACTACGCTTTCTCGTTTGTGCACAATCCACTTCCTGCGGTGGAGATCAGTGTCTGGGAGAAAGACGTGCTCCGGGCCGTTGTGCTCACGGATATCACGCCCAGCACCGTCTCAGGAGTCTACCACTACTACGAGCCTGAGTGCGGGGAGCGCAGCATTGGGACCTTTGCGATGCTTCAGACCATCGCGCTTGCCCGCCTGCTCCAGAAGCCTTGGGCCTATTTTGGCTACTGGGTCGCCGCTTGTCCAAGCCTTTCCTACAAGTCGAATTTTAAGCCTTGTGAGATAATCAACACCCAGGGTCAGTGGGAATCTTATAAACCGTAAAATTACTAGGTTTTTACAAGCGACTTTACTGGGTATAATAGTGGGTAGTCTATCAGGGGCTTCTATTGACTAGGGTTTGGAATATTAGAATGAAAAATAAAATCTCTCTTGCGCTCGTCGCTGGTCTGGTGCCCAGGCTCAGATTGTCTACTCCAACGACTTTGAGGCTACCACGGGAGGTTTCACGGTGGGTTCTCTTGTGAGCCATCCTAACACCACCGACCCATCCGGAGCGACCTCCCAGTTCTTGGGGCTTTTTTCCGATAACTCCAGTACAAGCCTGACGCTCAGTGGACTGGTTCCCGGTGACTTGTACAATCTGACTTTGGATCTTCTGGTTAAGGGGTCTTGGGATGGAAATGATAGCTCTGTAGGACCCGATGTCTGGCGTGTGACGGCGGATGGTGGCATTTTAGCAGAGACGACTTTCTCCAATGTTAGTGGATCCGACCAATCGTTTTCGTCGAATGGCTATATTGGCATGGCGAGCTACGCGCCGGGCACCGATGCGGAGTTTAGCAACGCCGATGTCTATGGCATCTTTGATGGCTATGCTCTCTACAAGTTCGATGGCGTTTCTAACCCGCAGCTTGAGTTCACGGCGGCCAGTGACACGGTCACTCTGGACTTCGCGGGACACAACCTTCAGGGTGTGCCGGATGAGTCTTGGGCGATAGATAACGTGGTGGTATCGGGACGCGGTAATGCGATCCCAGAGCCTGGGACGCTTGCTCTGGTCGGCTTGGGGGCGCTTGCTCTCTTGCGCCGCCGCCGTAAGTAAACGTAAACGTGACGGCTGATTTTCTCATAACGGATGCCCGTGTCGTAGATGGCACGGGCAATCCGTTTTTTTATGCCGATGTGGCTGTGACAGGGAAGCACATTATCGCCGTCACGGCACCGGGCCACTTCCCACGCGAAAATGCGGGGTGTGTGCTTTCGATGCCGGGGAAAGTTCTCTGTCCGGGCTTCATAGACATTCAGAGCCACTCCCTCCATCCCTATCTGACCGATGGGCGAGGGCTCTCAAAAGTCACTCAAGGCGTCACGACGGAGATCTTAGGTGAGCTCTGGACACCTGCGCCCTTTGGCGGACGGCGCGTTGAGCGGCAGACGAGTGATGCTCCCACTTGGCGGCACTTCTCTGACTGGCTCAAGCACTACGAGACGCGCGGCGTTTCTGTAAATGTCGGGAGCTTTGTGGGCGGTGGCAGCGTTCGTGAGTGGGCCTGTGGTTGGGATGCTGCTGCGCCCACCGATGACCAGCTAGAGCAGATGCGCCGTATAACGGCGGAGGCGATGGAAGAGGGGGCCTTTGGGATCGCACCCGCGCTGATCTACCCGCCTGACTCCTACTCCACCGACCACCAGCTCACCGAGTGCGCTAAGATCGTCGGGCGCTACGGCGGGGTTTATATCGTCCACTTGCGTTCTGAGGGTGATGGGTTTCTGGAGAGCATCGAGGCCACGGCGCAGCTCTCTGAAATCTCGGGCTGTCCGGTGGAGATCTACCACCTCAAAGCCTCGGGCGAGCGCAACTGGAGCAAGATGCCCCGCGCGATCGAGCGCATTCACACGCTACGCGAGCAAGGCATCGATATCACGGCGGACATGTATCCCTATGTCGCCAGCGGTACCGGGCTCTCGGTTCTCATCCCGACTTGGGCACACGAAGGCGGCAAGCTCTACGAGAACCTGGCCGACCCGGCCATCCGTCGCCGTATCTACGAGGAGATGATCGCACCCCAAGCCGCGACCGGCGATTTTGCCAGCAGTGACCGAGGGGGCCATGTGATGCCGCTGGGCTTTCTCAAAGAGGAGAACAAGCGCTTTAGCGGGTTGCGCCTCACCCAGATCGCCGAGCTACTGGGCTACGACTGGGCAGAGGCTGCCTTGAAGCTACTGCACTCAGAAAACCAGCGCATCGGCACGGTGTTCTTCTCGATGTGCGAGGAGAACCTGCGGCTCCAGCTCCAGCAGCCCTGGATCAAGGTCAGCACCGATGCGGGCGGCCTCGACCCCACCACCCAGACCACCCCCGTGCATCCCCGCGCCTACGGCACCTATCCCCGCGTGCTGGGTAAGTACGTCCGCGAGGAGCGAGTTCTCACGTGGGAAGACGCCATTCGCAAGATGACCAGTGCCGTCGCCGAGCGCCTGCGCATCCGTGATCGTGGGCAAGTCCGTGAAAACTTCTTCGCGGATCTGGTGATCTTAGACCCTGCCACAGTGACAGACCGGGCGACTTTCACGGATCCCCACCAGCTCTCTGTCGGCATCGAGTGGGTCTTTGTCAACGGCAAGCCGGTCGTCACGAATGGTGTTCACACGGGAGCCATACCCGGCAAGGCACTCTTTAACGCACTTTAGCGGGCTTATTGGGGACTTCTGCCGGGCGCACAAAGTCGGTGTCTAAGAGCGGGACATTGTTCCGGAGCTGAGTGAAGGTAAAGACCAGCTCCAGCTCTTTGGTTTTCTGGCGCACCTGAAAAGGGGTCTTGACACCCTCGGTTAGTCGCCAGTCGCTGGTGTAGGTCGTGGTACTGAGCTTGCCCTGGGGACTCTCCTGAACTTGATCTGTGCGTATCAGAAGCAGTGTCGTGGTGTCGTGGAACTGGATCATAGGCGCACTGCCATCCTTGGGCCAGAGGCGCAGCTTATAAAAGCTTGCTGCCCCGACTTTGGCAACCCCGAGATTCTCTACTTTTTTGAAGTAGCTTCGCCAGTTTTGTGGGGCGTTTGTCTGGAGCGCCTGAAGCTTAAGCTGCGCGAGCTCTGCGCCCCGAAGAATGCGTAGACCCAGATTTGGATCTCGTGACCAGCCCTCTTTGCCATCGAAACCCAGAGAGACCTCTCCTTGCGTGGGCAGAAGCAGGCGCATCAGGAATTTGTTGGGCGCTTTGGACTTGATCTCTACCGTACCACGGGTCGCCTGCCCGACAAATGCGACTGTCCCTGAAGCCACGGCGCTGATGATCTTGGCGTACGCTGCGGCTCCTCCTGTGTTCTTGAGGAAGCCATCCAGCACTTGTTCTGCTGTCAGTTTGGGCTTGAGAAGAACTTCCGGTTTGGGTTTTGGTGGGGGGGAAGGTTTTGCCAGGAGACGTTGCATCATTGCATGATACCGTAAAGCTATTGACAAACAATAGTTCTTTTTGTTATTTTTACGGTGTAAGTTCAAACGCCATTGACAGTTACTAACACACGGGGTTATAATGCCCCGCATACGGAGTGCAGATAACCATCATTGAGCATATTTTAAGCGTCCGCGAGCGAATCGCGGTGGCGGCAGGTCGTGCGGGTCGGTCGCCAGAAGAGATCACATTGGTCGGTGTTAGTAAGCGTCACCCTGCGGAGGCTGTGCGTGCGGCATGGGAAGCAGGCGTGCGTGAGTTTGGGGAGAACTATGTTCAGGAGGCTCGTGAGAAGCGTGCTGCACTGGAGGATCTTGTCGGGCTCCGCTGGCACTTGATTGGGGGACTGCAGTCCAATAAGGCGCGGCTTGCCGTATCGCTTTTCGATACCGTGCAGACCGTAGACCGGCTCTCGCTGGCGCAGGCGCTTTCGCTTGAGGCAGAGAGAAACCAAAAAGAGCTGTCGGTGCTGGTAGAAGTCAACCTCACGGGAAGTGCGATCCGTGCAGGGGTGGCAGAATCAGAGACACAGGCACTCTGTGAGCAGGTAGCGGCTCTGCCCTGCCTACGACTGAAGGGACTGATGGGAATGGCTCCTCTGTGTGAAAATGCCGAGGGGGCGCGTCCCCATTTTTCTCGTCTACGAGATCTTTTTGAGGCACTTCCGGGTGAGAATCGGCAGGTGCTTTCTATGGGAATGTCGGGAGATTTTGAGGCGGCGATTGCGGAAGGGGCAACACTGGTGCGGATTGGGACGGCCCTTTTTGGTGAGAGACCACCACGGAATTAGTTTTATTAAATAACAAAGTTTGTGAGGAGCGAGGAACAATGTACAACGCCTATGAGCGTGAGGACGAGCAAGAAGAGCCGGTGGGGAGCAGCTTTAAAGACCGGCTAAAGACCCTCTTTGGGCTACGAGCCCCCGCGAGTGAGCTGGAAGAAGAGGATGGTTTCGACGATCCTGAGCCTATATCGCGGCGCAGCTCACGATCGGTTCCCCCGACCACGGTTGTCACTGCGCCGGCTACTGCCACTATGACCACCCGTAACACCACCTACCGACTCTCCAGCGTCCGCGATGGCTCGATCAATATCATGCCCGCGTCGTCGTTTGCCGATGTTCAGAAGGCAGCGGATCGCCTCAAGCAGGGTGAGCCACAGATCCTGAACCTGGAGAAGACCCCGCCCGAAGTCGCAGAGCGGCTGATTGACTTTCTCAATGGCGTGACGTATGCATTAGATGGCTATGTGGAGAAGATTGCGGAAGGGGCGTACTTGTTCACCCCAGCCAATGTCATGATCCACGCCGATAAGCCCGGCGAGCAGCCCAAGCCCTTCTTTGATCGGCTCTAGGTGAGGCTCGCGGCGATTGGGACGGGAAAGCTCGGTAGCGCGATTCTGCGTGGCTGGGTGACCTCGGGGCAGCTCCTCCCGGCAGAGCTTACTCTGCCGGGGAGGTTCTCGGGCGTAGCGCTGGCAGCGGAGCTAGGTGCACGGGTGATGCCCACCAATCGTGAGACGGTGGTAGGAGCCGAGGTGCTCTTGCTCGCCGTCAAGCCCTACCAGCTCGTCTCGGTTCTCACCGAAGTGCGTGAGGCGCTGACACCGGAGTGCCTCATCATCTCCGTTGCGGCGGGAGTTCCTACGAGCACGCTGGAGGCCGTTCTTTCTGAGGGCCAGCCGGTTCTTCGTGTCCTGCCCAATACCCCGGCGCAGATCAGTGCATCAGCGTCGGCACTCTGTCGCGGTAAGTCTGCAACAGACTCCCATGTGGCCACGGTTTCGCGCCTCTTCTCCGCGCTAGGACTCTGTCTCGAAGTGGCGGAGAGCCAGATGGACGCCGTCGTGGGGGTCGCCGCCTCAGGGGTTGCCTTTGTCTATTTATTTCTAGAAGCCCTCACCGATGGGGGCGTTCGGATGGGCCTGCCACGCCCTGCCGCGCGCCAGCTTGCCGCCCAGACACTGATCGGCGCGGGACGCATGGCGCTAGAAACCGGTCAGCACCCAATGGAGCTTAAAGATGCTGTCACGACACCGGCAGGAACGACAATGGCAGGAATCGCCGTGCTGGAGAGTGCTGCGTTTCGGGGAATCGTGATGGAAGCTGTCCGCGCCGCCACGGAGCGCTCTGCGGAGCTTGCCACATGACCCTCGAAGAAAAAATCGGGCAGCTCTGCTGTTTTGGCTGGCACGGCTGCACGACGCTGGATGAGCAGGCTCGCACCTGTGTGCAGGAGCTCCATGCAGGCGGTATGATCGTGATGGGACGTAATCTCCACGATACTCGCCAGAAACCCGCACCCGATATAGATGCTGCTGCGGTACGAGAGATGCTGGATGCGCTTCAGAGCCTGGCGAGAGTTCCCCTCTTAGTTGGCACGGATCAAGAAGGCGGGCGTGTTGCTCGCTTTGGGACCGCTCCGTTTAGCCGTCAGCCCGCCGCCGCTGACTTTAAGAGCACAGAGGCCGCCTATGCTGCGGCTTATCAGACGGGCCTAGAGCTACGCACGGTCGGGGTGAGTGCCAACTTTGCGCCTGTCGCCGACATTAACTCTAACCCTGCGAATCCGGTGATCGGAGATCGGAGCTTCGGTTCGACCGTTAATGACGTGGTTCCTATGGTTGAGGCTCAGGTGCGGGGCTACGCAGCAGCGGGGATACTTGCCTGCCTGAAGCACTTTCCCGGCCATGGAGATACCGCCACCGACTCGCATTTTGCCCTCCCAACCCTGTCGCACTCCCTCGACACGATGAGAGTGCGCGAGCTGGTTCCCTTTCAAGCGGGAATCGCGGCGGGAGTGCCTGCGGTGATGACGGCCCACATTCTCTTCCCCGACTTAGATGCTGAGCTGCCCGCCACGATGAGCCCGACGATCCTCACGGAGCTACTTCGAGGACAGCTTGGTTTTGATGGCTTGATCGTCACGGACTGCCTGGAGATGAAAGCCGTCGCCGAGCGCTGGGGAACCGCCCAGGCCGCGCTCGCTGCTGTGAAAGCGGGAGCCGATATGGTGCTGGTCTGCCACACATTAGAGCGCCAGCGCGAGACCTATGCGTTGCTTCTTGCCGCCGCTCGCTCGGGGGAGCTACCTGCCACCCGCCTCGACGATGCCGTGGCCCATGTACTCGCGGCCAAAGCCACTCTCTTGCCGCTTCCCTACGACCCCACGCTTCTTCAGGGAGTCCAACACCAGGCTACAGTCACAGCTCTCGGGGCCGAGGCTCCGGTTTAAAACCCGCAGCTGTCAGGCCACGCCTGAGATACGGATGCTCTCCAACCAGTTTCCAGAGCAGGCCGGTTTTTGAGTTTTCCCAGGCAAGGAGCGCCATGCCCAGGTCAATCCCGATGACATCTTGGTCGAACCAGTTTTTATCGGCGTTGAGGGCATTGGAGAGTCCGTAGCGCCCCGTAATTTTTGCTCCAAAGCGCTTCTGAAGCGCCACCAGAGCTTGTTTTGCTTGCTCTGGGACAAAGAGAACTCCCGCCATCGCTGCGGTGGGAGCCACCGTGCCATCATGCTCGCCCTCGCGTGGAGATTGCGCACCGTAGCCAACGGGTGGTGGCTGATCACAGGCATTGATTCCCCAGATCCCCTCACGGTAGGTCACGAACCTCTCGGCGTTCTTTGCGCAGAAGGCGACATGGTGCTCATGGGAGCGCTGGAAGAGTGCCCACCAGTCGCGGCCCTGACGGTCTCTTTGCCCCTTCAAGTTCACATAGCCGGGCGTCATCTGCGCCCAGAAGATCGGCACGGCGGGGTTCTCGGTGAAGCTCAGCGCATCCCACGAGGCTTGTGGCAAAGGGTGGGTTGGCGTACCCAGTGCCAAGAGATAGAGGTAGCTTGCCTCCGTGTAGCCACTCCAGCGCGCCTCTAAAAAGCCCGACTCCGGCTTCCAGCCCATGCTGGGGGCAAGATTTTTGCCCCCGTTTTGGATCCAGCGCCAGTCGGCGCGGGCCACGAGAGCATCGGCGAGCTTGGCACACTCCCCTTTGAAATAGCGCCCAGCGGCCAGGGCTCCCAAAAAGAGCAGCGCGGAGTCAATGGATGAGAGCTCGCAGCTCCAGACCCGCTTGCCATCGCGCCAGTCTATAAAGTGGTAGAAAAAGCCATGTTCGTGGGAGAGCTGACTGCTCAGAAAATGCAGGGTAAGGAGGGCACGTTTCTGCGCCTCAGCTTTCTTGATCCAGCCACGGCTTGCCGCGATGGGGAGTGCGGCAAGTGCGTAGCCTGTGGCGGCCACGGAGGCGACTGTATAGTCATCAGCCTTCCCGATATTTTTTGCCCGGTCTTTCGTCAGGCCCGTCTGAGGATTTGTCTCCTGCCAGAAAAACGCAAAGGCCCGCTGGGCGAGCGTCTCAAGCGAGAGGTTAGTCGTCGTCATCGTCGAAGGGCTCGTCGTCGGCTGCCCCTGAGGTATCGGTGTAGTGGCTGATCTCCTCGCCCCGGAAGACGGTGATAAGAAAGTCCTCACGGTCGAAGTTAGGCAGATAGGACTGCGCAATGTCATCGTCAATCTGCGCGATCAGCCCTTCTTCTTGCTCCACCGGGAGATCTGCTTCCAGAATCAAGGTGCCGTGGATGGTGTCATGGGCATAGTGCAGGTCAATCTGCCCAATACGTCGGTCATCGTCCCAGATGAGATAGACCTCGCTGCTCTGAGTGCGGACAAGCCGGATGAGTTTATAGTTGGTGGGGACGCGGTCTTCGTTCATGCCAGACAAAATAATACCGCCGGGCGAAGGTTTTCGCCCGGCGGTACGATTTCTTTTTTACGCGATGCCTGGTTCGAGGCGCGTGGGACGTGGGCTACTGGGCCGTGTTGCCGCTGGCTCGCTGGGCTCCGAGGGAGCAGGTGGTGCAGGTGGCTCCTGCGGCTTGCTCGGTGGCTCAGGCTTCCGTCCTCCGATACTGGGCGCGATGGCATCCTGAATCAGAGCCAGGAACTCGTCGCGATCCAGTGTCTCACGCTCGATCAGGGCATCCGTCAGGCGGTCTAGGACAACCCGGTTGGTGCGGAGAATATCTTCGGCACGCTGGTAGTTGCGGTCAATGATATTCTGAATGTCTTCGTCCACGATCTTGGCGACTTCATCCGAGTAGTCCCGCTCTTCCATTCCTCCGCTGCCACCCAGGAAGCCATTGCCATGGCGCTTGCCGATGCGACGGTTGCCTAGGCGCTCACTCATCCCGAACTCACAGACCATCGCCCGTGCAATCTCGGTGACCTGCCCTAGGTCGTTGGAAGCCCCCGTATCGAGGCCGCCTTCCTGACCATAGGCTAAAATCTCCGCGATTCGCCCGCCTAGTGCCATGGCGATCATGTCTTCCATCTCGGCCTTGGTCTGGTTGTAGCGATCCTCTGTAGGGAGAGTAATCGTCACGCCCAGTGCCCGACCACGCGGCAGGATCGTCACTTTGTGCAGGGGGTTGGCATGCTCCAGAAGCTCGGCGATGAGGGCATGACCTGCCTCATGAACCGCCGTACGGCGCTTGGCGACTGCGGTCATCAGGCGGTTTTTGCGTGCGGGCCCCATCATCTCGCGGTCAATCGCCTCTTCAAACTCGGACATCCCGATCTTGGTTTTCTCGCGACGAGCCGCCAGAATCGCGGCCTCGTTGACCAGGTTGGCCAGCTCGGCACCCGCAAAACCCGGTGTGCGCTTGGAGATACTCTCCAGGTTCACGTCGTCGTCCATGGGCTTGCCACGGGTATGAACCCCAAGAATCGCCTCGCGGCCCTTGGCATCGGGAGCATCCACCACCACGCGACGGTCAAAACGTCCTGGACGAAGTAGAGCGGGATCGAGCACATCGGGGCGGTTGGTGGCAGCGATCAAGATCACACCCGAGTTCGGATCGAAGCCATCCATCTCGACCAAGAGCTGATTGAGGGTCTGCTCACGCTCGTCGTGGCCACCGCCCCAGCCTGCGCCACGCTGGCGACCGACAGCATCAATCTCATCAATAAAGACAAGCGCCGGGCGGTTCTGGCGAGCCGTGTCGAAGAGATCGCGGACGCGGCTTGCACCCACCCCGACAAACATCTCCACAAAGTCCGAGCCTGAGATATGGAAGAAGGGAACTTGTGCCTCACCCGCAATCGCACGGGCCAGCAGGGTCTTACCTGAGCCGGGAGGGCCCAGTAGCAGAACTCCCTTCGGAATCTTAGCGCCGAGCGCTTGGAAGCGGCGGGCGTTCTTCAGAAAATCCACGATCTCCTGGAGCTCTTGCTTGGCCTCTTCCACACCCGCGACATCGTCGAACGTGACCTTGGGCACGTTCTCACTAGGACGGCGGTGGCGCGCCTTGGTGAAGTTCATCGCCTGGTTGTTGCCATTTTGGGCCGCGCGGCTGAAGATCATGTAGATCACGCCCGCTCCGAGCACCAGCGCTAAAACGGGCAGGAGTGAGGCGAGGACGTAGTCCATCGGGCCTTCCGGCTCCCAGCCAAATGCCACTCCTTTTTCGCTCAGGAGTTTGGTAAGACGGCTACGCTCCGGTTGGTCCGGGGGGAGCGCGACTTGGAAGTCGAGCTTGTTACTGACGGCACCTGGGGCATTGGAGTGGTACTTACCCGTGAAGGTGCCTTTATGAAACTTCCCAGAAGCAATGATCTTACCTGAGTTAACTTTTTCCAGGAACTCGCTGTACTCAAGCTGCTGTGGCGCGTTAAACCAGGGGAAAGACGTGCGCGAGAGTGATCCTCTGAATAAGAAGAAACCCACGGCGATCACGGAAACGACTAGCAACCCCAGTCGTAAAATACGGTTCAAACGGAAAGCCTCCTCGGGGCACGGGGACGCTCAAAGCGCCTCAGCAACCCCGCCAACAGTACGGGTAGTATACCACGCAGGGATTATCGGGCTCAGGGACGTTTCTCTCCACTGTCTGCCCTAACTTGATTAACAGTACGTTATCTGAGGCGCTACGGTTCCCGAAAGGGTACACTACGCCTTGTGCAAGAGGCTTTTTTTGTGCGTAGCGCCTCACCTGGTGCCGTTTTGCGTTTTCTGGAGCGCTTAGCGCGGCGTGACGAGCCGCTTCCTGCGGAGCTTCTGATCTCCGATGCGGTTGGGCCGTGGCAGTGGCGGGCGCTCCCTGTCGCGGGTCTGGCGAGTGTCGCTCCACGCCTCGCGTTGGCGTTCTCGTCGGATGTCTTTCATCTGCAAGAGATGCCCGCTGGCTGGTCGTGGACACGCTATGAGAGTGCAGGCGCGGCGGAGTACGGGGCGCTAGCAAAGAAGCGGCTCTGGGAGCGCAGCTCGCCCGTCGAGCGCTGGGCAAGCGTGCATGGCCTCCCGCTCACTCGCCTGACACGACCTCCGAAAGTAATTGACTATGAGACGGTCGCGCAGCTTGACCAGCGCAGCCTGCTTTTAGAAGACATGCCACGTCTTTATCGCTTCCCACTTCAGGCGATACAATAATCCTTGATGAACGTTCTTCTGGCGGGTCCGCGCGGCTTCTGTGCGGGAGTGGATCGGGCGATTGAGATTGTGGAAGTGGCGCTGGAGGTCTATGGCGCACCTCTCTACGTGCGACATGAGATCATCCACAACGAGCATGTCGTGGCACGGCTACGGAAGCGCGGCGTAGTCTTCACCGACTTCCTGAGCGATGTCCCGGAGGGCAGTAACCTGATCTTCTCGGCCCATGGCGTCTCGCCCGCCATTCGCGAAGAAGCAAAAGAGCGGCAGCTCAATGTGATAGACGGCACCTGCCCGCTGGTCACCAAGATCCACCTAGAAGTCCATAAGTTTCTCAAGCGTGGCTACGGGATATTCTTCATCGGGCACCGGGGCCATGTCGAGACCGAAGGCACGATGGGCGAGGCACCGGGAAAGCTGATCTTAGTCTGTGAGGAGCACGAGGTGGCGAGTCTGCCCGAGCCGCCCGACGAAAAGCTGATCTATCTGACGCAGACAACCCTCTCGATTGATGAGACGCGCGGCATTGTGGACGCGCTCAAGGCACGCTTTCCCCGGATGGAGAACCCGCCATCATCGGACATCTGCTACGCCACTCAGAACCGCCAAGACGCCGTGAAAGTGCTCGCCCAGAAAGCCGATACGATCCTGGTGATCGGCTCGCAGACCTCGTCCAACTCCCGCAGCCTGCGCCAGGTCGCCGAAGCACACGGAGCCCGCGCCTTTCTCATCGACGATGCCAGCTTCCTCACCGACGCCATGCTCGACGGCGCACAGACCGTCGGCGTGACCTCCGGCGCGTCTGCCCCCGAGGATGTTTTTCAAGGTGTTGTCGAAGCGCTCAAGGCCCGTGGCGCGACAAGTGTCGAGGAGTTTATCGTGCTCGAAGAAGATGTCGAGTTCAAGCTCCCACCCGGCTTGGTGCAGCTCCTCCCCCCTAACCCCCGTCGGACGGGGGCTAGGGGGGCGGTCAGGTAAAATACCCTCATGAAACGCACACATTTAGACGCGGACCGCGAGCGACGAATGGCCTGGTTCCGCGAAGCACGCTTTGGGATGTTTATTCACTGGGGCCTCTACGCCGTGCCGGGCGGGGTCTGGAAGGGGCGCGATATTGGCGGGGTCGGGGAGTGGATTTTTAACTCCGCACAGCTCACGGTCGCTGACTACGAGCCGCTTCAGTCACAGTTCAATCCCGTGAAGTTCAGCGCCAAAGAGTGGGTGACCACAGCAAAAAACGCGGGGATGCGCTATATCGTCATCACCAGCAAGCACCACGATGGATTTTGTTTATGGGATAGTAAGCTCACCGACTGGGACGTGATGGGGACACCGTTCAAGCGCGATATTTTGAAAGAATTGGCGCAAGAGTGCCAGAAGCAGAAAATCAAGCTGTGTTTTTATCACTCGATCATGGACTGGCACCACCCCGACTATCTCCCACGCCGTGGCTGGGATAAGCGCCCGACGGCTGAGGCGAATTTTGGTCGCTACATCGAGTACATGAAGGGCCAGCTCAAGGAGCTTCTTACCAACTACGGCCCGATTGGAATCGCCTGGTTCGACGGGGAGTGGGAAGGCACCTGGACCCACGACAAGGGCGAGGACTTGTATAAGTTTGTGCGCTCGCTCCAGCCCAGTATTATTGTCAATAACCGCGTGGATAAAGGCCGCCAGGGCATGGCCGGGATGACCAAGGGGGACTTTGCGGGTGACTACGGTACGCCTGAGCAAGAGATTCCCGCCAATGGCTTTGGTGAGGGCGTGGACTGGGAGTCGTGCATGACCCTCAACGACACCTGGGGTTTTAAGAGCAAGGACACGAACTGGAAGTCCACGGAGACGCTTCTCAAAAATCTCATTGACTGCGCCAGCAAAGGCGGCAACTATCTACTCAATGTCGGCCCAACGCCGGAGGGCACGTTTCCGCAGCCAATTGTCGAGCGCCTTAATATGATGGGCAAGTGGCTCAAGGCACACGGTGAGGCGATCTACGGCACGCAGGCCAGCCCGTTTCCCAAGCCGCTCCCCTGGGGCCGTGTGACGCGCAAGGGCAACAAGCTCTACCTACATGTTTTTGATACCACTCAGGCACAAATTACCCTGCCCGGACTCAAGACCAAGCTCAAGGGCGCACGGACACTGGCAGGCTATACGAAGTCTAGCATGCTCACCGTGGACTCGCGCGGCAACCGCACAGGCTCGCTTACACTGGGCAAAGAGCGTATTCCCGTGATTGCCGTTGGTCGCCCGGAAGGTGTCACGCTCACGCTCCCCGAGGCACTCAAAGGTCAGCTCCTCCCCGTAATTGTACTGGAGCTTGATGGAGTTCCTGCTGTGGAGCCTTTGCAACTTCTGTCTGCTCCCATAAAATAGGTATTTTTGCAACCAAATCGCCTCGCTGAGTGTTCTTGGTGGTACGATGCTCGAACTTAAGAACCTGACCAAGCGCTACGGCGAGCGGGTCGCAGTCGACCGGCTCTCGCTGTGCGTAAAGCGCGGGGAGCGTTTTGGGCTGCTCGGTCCCAATGGCGCAGGCAAGACCACGACGATCTCGATGCTGGTCGGTGCCCTCAAGCCCGATAGCGGCGAGATTCTCTTTAATGGGGAGCCTCTTTCTGGTGAGTGTGACCCGCTCAAGCGCAAGATTGGCTACGTGCCGCAAGAGCTGGCGCTCTACGAAGATCTCACGGCGGCGGAGAACCTGCGCTTCTTTGGGGCGGTCTATGGCCTGGGCAGCGCAAAGCTCACCGAGCGCGTGGCGTATGGCCTGGAGGTGGCGGGGCTGACGGATCGGGCGAGGAGCCGGGTGCGAGCCTACTCGGGCGGGATGAAGCGCCGCTTGAACCTAGCCGCCGCGCTTCTTCATGAGCCGGAGCTATTGGTGCTCGATGAGCCCACGGTTGGTGTAGACCCGCAGAGCCGCAATGCCATCTTTGAGGCGCTGGAGAAGCTCGCGACGGAGGGAATTACCCTGCTCTACACCACACACTACATGGAAGAGGTCGAGCGCCTCTGCGAAAGAATTGCGATCATGGATCAGGGACAGATTGTCGCTGAAGGGACGCAGGCCGAGCTTCGTGAGCTGCTGCCGACAGCGCAGAAACGTGCGATTACTTTGGAGGCCGACGAGGCGCTCTTAGAGCTACTGAAATCCCACGGGCTAAGCTGGCAAGAGGCCACGGAGCGCGGTGGGCTGGAGTCTGTTTTTCTGCACCTAACCGGAAGGAGCCTGCGCGACGCATGAATCGGGTTTTTCGTACTCTGGTCGGCAACGACCTGCGCCTCTTTTTCTCCGATAAGCGGGCCATGATCGCCACGATCTTTGTCCCGATCATGCTGGCATCGTTCTTTGCCATGATCTTTGGCGGAGGCGGCAGTGGCAAGAAAGCCACTATTGCCGTCTTGGTTGCTGACAACGACCAGAGCCCTGTCGCGCAAAAAATTATCGCGGGCCTTAAGACCGATGAGAGCTTTAAAGTCTCTGCGGCGAGTGAAGCCCAGGCGCGAGAAGCCGTCGGGAAAGGCAAAGTCTCTGTCGCCCTCGTGATTCCCAAAGACTTTGGCATGCAATCCTCAAGCGCTATGTTCAACCCGATCGCGCCGCGTCCAAAGCTGACTTTTCTCTACGACCCAGCGCATACTGCCGATTTGCAGATGGCACAGGGCCTGATGACCCAGCAAGTGATGCAAGTCGTTAGCAAAGAGGCATTCTCTGGCTCCAATAACAGTATTGGCGATGCGCTGGAAATGGCTGAGTCCGACACCAGCCGCGACCCCAAAGAGAAAGCCGCACTTATAGATCTGCTACGCAGTGTCCAGAAGTGGCAGGGCAGCCAGGGGACGCAGACAGCCAACTCGGGGATGGGAATGTCAAGTCCCTGTGAGATGGAGAGCGAGGCTGTGGTCGCTAAGAGTGCCAACGAGCCTAAAGATGCGAGTGGTGGCAAGGCAGGCGCAACCCATGTTTTTATTGGGATGGGCGTCCAGGGCCTTCTCTTCTTCGCCATAGACTTTGCCATTGGCATGGTGCGCGACCGACGGCTCGGGCTCTGGAAGCGCCTGCGGGCTGCGCCTCTCTCTCGCCTCCTCATTCTAGGTAGCCGCTGGATCTCATCGGCGATTATCGGGCTTGTCGTACTCTCCGCCGTCCTGGCGTTTGGTGCGGTGCTCTACGGGATTCGAGTGAACGGCAGTGTGACTGGTTTTGTCTTGCTCGCCGTGGCTTCGTCGCTGATGGTGGCCGCCTTTGGGATGCTCATCGCCGCACTGGGGCGCACCGAAGGGCAGTGTCGTGCGTTCGCCGTTCCCGCCGTGCTAACCATGAGCTTCCTTGGGGGAGCGTGGATTCCGACATTCATGATGCCCGCTTGGATACAGCCCCTCTCACAGCTTCTCCCGACGCGCTGGGCGGTAGATGGTTTTGATTTAGTGACCTGGCGTGGCTTAGGACTTGTCGAAGTGCTCCCGTCGCTGGGAATCGTCTTAGGGTTTGCCATCGCCTTCGCGGGGTTTGCCCTAGCCCGCTTCCGCTGGGAAGACTAGCCTACCACAAACGGGCCGCTGCGGGAGCCGACAGTCGTGGCGATCCGTAGCTCGTACGCACCGGGGAGAGCTGTGGTAGGAATGTAGAGGAAGATGGAGTAACTTGCCCCTTGTCGTTGTAGGAGGCCAATGGGACGCCAGACATCCGGCGCAGGTTCAGGCACGACATTGCCATACTGTGAGCCTTGATAGAGAAGCTCCTCCCCTTGCCAGATCTGAAAGGCTCCACCCGTGGAGCGGTTGCTTTCCACCAGAGGAAGACGTAGCTTGCCACCGGGGGCGACTTGAGGGGGGGATGCCATTTTGAAATATTCTACCATGACTATCTTGTTCTTAAACCTTTTATTGGTTACACTGTAGGCATGCGATTTTTTCAAGATGGTTTTACCGATACGCCGTTTTTGCCCGGGGGGAAATGGCGCGTCCACGATAAGTTCCGCCCCCGACCTGCTGTGGTGACGCCTCCTGCGGCGGGGCCGTTTACGCCGCCTCCTGCCGATGCTGTTGTGCTCTTCGATGGTAAGAGTACCGATGCTTGGACTCGTCCCTGGAAGATTGTTGACGGGGCGATGGAGGTTACCAAGGGCCTTGGGAGCAACGAGACAAAACAAAAATTTGGGGACATGCAGCTTCATCTGGAGTTTGCCACGCCTGCTGAGGTGAAGGGCAATGGTCAGGGCCGGGGCAACTCAGGCGTGATTATCCAGGGACGCTACGAGATCCAAGTGCTCGATTCGTACAACAGTGAGACCTATGCCGATGGGCAGTGTGGTGCAGTCTATGGGCAGAACCCGCCGCTGGTGAATGCGTGCCGCAAGCCTGGTGAGTGGCAAGCCTACGATATTCTCTTCACCGCGCCTAAGTTTGCTGCTGATGGCAAGCTAGAGAGTCCTGCGTATGTGACGGTGATCCAAAATGGCATTCTGCTGCACAACCACCGCGAGATTCTCTGGCCTGTGGCGCACAAGGATGTCAATAAGTACACCCCACACGGCCCCGCGCCGCTCCAGCTGCAAGACCACGGCAACCCCACACGCTTCCGCAATATCTGGGTTCGTCCGCTCTAGCGGCCAAAGATCGGGCCACGCGTCTTGCGCAGAAGAAGCTCCGCGTGGCCTGCGACCAGAAAGTTTTCCAACCGCCCAACTTGCTCAAAGCCGCGCTGCTGGTAGAGCCTCTGGGCACCGTCATTGAAATCAGAGACGCACAGAAAGAGATTGGGGTGGCGGGAGAAGACGCGCTCCTCGACAAAGTCAAGGAGCGCGCTCCCGACTCCCTTACCCCGCTGCTCAGGCGCAACGCACAGAATCTGAAGATAGCCGATAAAAGGCCCGCCAAAGTTCAGGAGCGCAATCCCGACGGGCGTATTCTCCGTGTCTGCCGCTACCCATTTTTCTAGCCCTCCACGTCGGAGTGCCCACTCGCTCTTGGCCTGATCAAACCCCAGTGTGATCCATGGCTCTGATAGGGTTAGCCAGCGTGCGCAGCCTTCCACTTCATCTTCAGCCAGCTCCCGAAAAGTTAGTTGCATGGTGTTTTTTCCGCTACAATGGTACCCCATGCGAAAGACAGTGCTTTATGGTCTCGGAACCTTGTTGTTACTGGCCAATGCCTACTTCGGCACCTATGCCTATGTGGTAACCCAGGCACTTCTCTGGACACAGACGGCGCTTCAGCGCGGCCCGCTGGTGATGCTCTTTGCGCTCGTCTGCCTGAATCTGTTTTTCTTGAAGTTTGCGAAGAAGTGGGCACTGAACCAGAAGGAGCTGATCACGCTCTATGGAATGCTCTGCGTGGGAACTTGCGCGGCAGGCTATGGCTTTGTGCAGATCCTCATCAACCAGATTCCCGCCCCGTTCTACTCCGACTACGCCACGGGGGGCAGTAAGTTCAAGGACTATATCTGGCCCAATATCCCGGAGTGGCTCGCTCCGCGCGACCCCGAGGTGCTGAGTGGCTTTTTTCGGGGCAACACGACTCTCTGGACGGTGGCGAACCTTAAGGGCTGGGCAGCTCCGGTGCTGGCGTGGAGCGCCTTTATTATCACCGTGTTCTGGACACTACTCTGCGCGATGTCTCTGTTTCGTAAGCAGTGGATTGAGGAGGAGCGCCTGACCTTTCCGCTGGTGCTCCTCCCGCTGGAGATCACGGAGAACGGGGGGCGCGCCCCCATCTTTAAGAATCCACTATTCTGGGCGGGCGTGGTGGTTGCAGGGCTCTTGGAGAGTGTGAACTATATCAACTTTCTTTACCCCTCGGTGCCGAGCATTCCCCTGAAACCGGGGATGGGCATCAACGAGCTCGGGCCGCTTTTTACCCAGCGACCGTTGAGCACCATGGGACGCTTCACGCTGGCGTTCTATCCCTCGATTATTGGAATCGCGTATCTGCTCTCTCTGGAAGTTAGCTTCTCGTGCTGGAGTATGTATCTGGTGCAGAAGGCACTGGTGATCGGGAGCGCGTGGCTAGGGCTCTCCGAGAGCGGTGGGAGCGGCCCGACCAACCGGATGCCCTATGTGAGAGAGCAGGGCCTCGGAGCTTTTGTCGGGATTGCGCTGTTCTCGCTCTGGATGGCCCGCAAGGCGCTGAAGAAAGCTCTTGAGGCGCTGGAGAAGCCCGCTGCCGATACGCACGAGGAGCTCATGACACCACGCATGGCGCTTTTGGGCGGCGGGGGGGGCTTGCTCTTTTTGACGCTCTTCTTGACGGTAGCCGGGGCGAGCTTCTGGCAGGCACTGACCTATGTTCTGATCTACACGTGCTGCGCGATCACGCTGGCACGGGTGGTGAGTGAGGCGGGCGCGGGCTGGGCATGGGCTCCGATGTGGGGCAATGGGCAGTTTGTGGCGGATGTCTTTGGGCAGAACCATCTCTCGGGCAAGCAAGCCGTCCTCCTGATTGGCTACACCAACTGGATGAACGACATGCGCGACAACCCGATGCCACACTCTGCCGAGGCGCTGAAGATGGCGCAAGGCGGGGGGCTCGCCCCGCGTGCGCTTCTCAAGCCGCTGCTCTTTGCCGCCGTGATCGGGACTCTGGCGGCGTTCTGGGCGCACTTAGACATCTACTACACCTACGGCGCGGCGACGGCAAAAGTCCGCCCTGCCCTCCAGGGAGGAGCCTTGGTTCCCGCACGACAGGCGGTCTCTCTCTTAGTCTCGCCCACCCTCGCCGATATTCCGGGGCTCCTCGGCGCAGGCGTGGGGGCTCTGATTGCAATCGCGATCTCGGTGCTCCGGCAGCGCTTCAATGGCTTCCCCCTCCACCCGCTGGGCTATGCGGTGGGAATGACCAACACGATGGAGTACATGTGGTGCCCGTTTCTGATCGCGTGGGTGCTGAAGACCATCACGCTGCGCTACGCCGGAATCGGGGGCTACCGCAAGCTCTTGCCGTTCTTTCTAGGGCTCATTTTAGGCGACTACGTGATCCCGACCCTCTGGGGCATCTTTGGGATGGCAAGCGGTTATCAGATGTACATGGTCTTCCCACACTGAGTGCCCTCCTCCCGTTTTCCCTCCTCCCGTTTTCCCTCCTCCCCCCCCGGCCCCCTCCTCACAATCCTGGGAGGAAGGGGAGAGAGGGGGAGATTCGTACTCCCTCCCCAATCCTGCCTCCGCAGGATTGGGAGGAGGGAAGAGCGAAGCGAAGGGAGGAGGGTCGCCTATTTTTGCGCCTGGAAGAGCTTTCTTGCCACGAGAGCTAGCACGAACAGCCCGGCTCCCGCGAGGGAGAAGCCCATGCCATAGCCGCCGCTTTTGAGAACCTGCCCCATCACGGCAGGGCCTGCCGCTTGCCCCAAGAAGAACGCGAAGGCAAAGAGCGAGACGGCGGTGCCGCGCATGGTGGGAGAGAGCTCGGTGGCGCGGGTCTGGAGCGGGCCGTGCATGGTGTAGTAGCCCATGCCAAAGATAATGATGGCGGGAATGAAGAGCCACCAGACCGGAAGCCACCCGATCAGCGAGTAGCCCGCGAGCAAGAGCGTGCCGCCCAAGAGTAGTGTCCCCAGCTCGCCAATCTTGGGGACGAGCTTTTTCACGCTCGCGCTGTAGATGAGCCCCCCGATACCGAAGCACGCCAGCAAGAGCCCGATGGTGAGATAGGAAAGCCCAAAGCGCTCCTTGAGGGAGGCTCCTAGAAACGGCAGGCCGCCAAAGATAAAGAAGCCCTCAACAAAAGCCGTTCCCAGAACAATCCGAGCCTGTGGCATGGCCCAGAGCGTCAGATAAGGCGCAAACGAGAACTTCCGATCGGGGCGCGGCTCCTCAGGCACGCGCCTGCTCTCTCGCCAGAGCATCACGGCCATGAGCAGAGAGGCCCCCGCAAAGAGGCGGTAGATCACCTGCCAGCTTAAAAACTCCCCGAAAACTCCTCCCAGGCTGCTCCCCAGAATCTGCCCGAGCATCAAGGCGCTCATGAACCGTCCTAGAGTGACTTGGCGCTCCTGGTAGGGAAACTTATCGCCGATATAGCCCAGCGAGAGCGGGATCACGGCGGCGGCGGCCATTCCAGTGAGAAAGCGCAGAGTGGTGAAGAGGGGAAGAGTGGGCATGAGTGTCCCCAGCGCCTCTCCCAGAGAAAAAAGCGCCAGTGCCCCTGCCATCACCTTAAGCTTGCCTACTCTATCGCCCAGGGGGCCGTAGAAAAGCTGGAAGAGGCCGTAGGCAAACGCATAGAGCGTTAGTGCAATGGTCGCGCCTTCTTTGGTGGTGTGAAAGTCACCGGCGATAAGCTTGAGGAGCGGGTCCATGACACGGGAATCGGCCTGCACGAGAAAGGCAGCGGTTCCTAAAACCAAGAGCGAGGCACGGGCCGACGGGGTAGCCGAGGCGGAGGGAGGAGGGGTCACGGGGTGGTTACTTTCACGGGGTGGTTGCTTTCTGGAGCGGAGGCAAGACTACCCTCAGCTCTTTTTCGAAGAGAAGATACTCTGGGCGGTTTCTCAAATCCTCACCGAGCGAGGCTTGGAGGAAATTATAATAGCGGTCGGCGAGGGGGCGGGCTTTCCCACGCTCCCCGAGCTTGTGGTGTGCAAGCGCTAAAAAGACAGTGTTCATGGGCTCTTTGAGGAGCGCTTCGCTCTCCTCAAGAGCTGTGATGGCCTCACGGAACCGCCCGGCGCGGTAGAGCGCGACCCCTAAGGTATTGAGCGCATTGGCCCGTCCCTCAGGAGGCATCTTGGGAGTGAGCTGCACTCCACGCTCGCCCAGCGCCACGGCGGGAGCGTAGTCTTTGAGGGCACTAGGAAGGAGCACCAGTGCCCAGGCGCGGTCGTTGGGATTGCCATCACTTTCAGCGTCGGGGGCGCTAAGGAGCGCTTGAGTAAAAGTCGTGTAGCGCTTGAGATCTCCCTGGAGGGCGAGAATGTCTGCCTGCCCTGCAGGCGTGGCACTGTCGTAGCGAGGGCTCCAGAGCTTCGCTGCCAGCTCGCGCTTCCCCAGGTGCCAGTAGGCCTCCGCCTGGATTGTGGCGATAGAGGGAGAGCAGCTCTGGCCACAGGTGTCAGCAGCGCGTTGGGCCACTTTCTGCCAGTTTGCTTGCTTGGCATACCCGACAAGCTCCTGCTGCACCCGACGGATTCGGTCGAGCATCTCGGGGGTAGGCGAGTCGGAGCCAAATCGTGAGCTGAGCTGATCTCTGGGTGTGCGGGGGGCGTAGCGGTCGAAGAGGCCAAAGGCGGCAAGGAGCACCATCGGCGTGAGGAGCCCCACTCCTGCTAGAAGCATCCGCTGTCGTGTTTCTGCGGTGGCCTGCATGCAGGTATTGTACACGATTTTGGTGAACCCTTTCGCATGTTTGCAATATCGCCTACTCGGCCCAATATTGTCGTGATTCTCGCGGATGACCTTGGCTATGGAGATCTCAGCTGCTACAACGCGGCCTCGAAGATTCCGACACCGAACCTGGATCGGCTTGCCCACGAGGGCGTGCGTGCCACGGATGCCCACGCGCCCGCCTCGGTGTGCTCCCCCACGCGCTATGCGATGCTCACGGGGCGCTATGCGTGGCGAGGGATTCTCAAGAATGGGGTGGTCGCTCCCTGGGGACCGTCTATTTTAGAGCGAGATCGCCTGAACGTGGCGCTGCTACTGCGGGGGCATGGCTACGCGACAGCGTGCTTTGGAAAGTGGCATCTGGGCTGGGGCTGGATAACCAAAGACGGTGCGCCACCCAAAGGCGTCAACGCGGGGCCAACCAACGTGGATCTCACCAAGCGCATCGCGGAGGGGCCTACTGAGCGAGGCTTTGACGACTATTTTGGCGTGGACTTGCCCAACTTCCCGCCGTACTGCTTTATCGAGAACGACCGAACCGTGGGAGTGCCCACACGACACACCGAAAAAGACGGCCAGATCAACCGTCCCGGCCCGATTCTCGAGGGCTGGAAGCTTGAGGATATCTTGCCTGAGGTGGGAAAACGCGCCGTGAGCTGGCTGGAGAAGGCGAGCCAGGACGCCGAAAAGCCTTTCTTTTTGTATCTGCCGCTCACCTCGCCCCACTTCCCGATTGTTCCCTCAAAAGAGTGGCAAGGGAAGACCAAAGCGGGGGCATACGGAGACTTTGTGGCCCAGACCGATGGTGTGGTGGGGGATGTGCTCGCAGCGCTCAAGCGGCTAGGGGTAGAGAAAAACACGCTGGTAATCTTCACCTCGGACAATGGCCCGGAGGTGGCAGGAGAAGTCGGAATCGGAGCCTACGAGCGGATTGGGACATTCGGTCACGATAGCCGAGGGGGACTGCGTGGGGTGAAGCGCGATATGTGGGAGGGCGGTCACCGTGTTCCGTTTCTCGCCCGCTGGCCTGGGAAAATCCGACCCGGATCGGTCTGCAAGGAGACGATCTGCCACGTGGACTTGATGGCCACTCTGGCTGGGGTTCTGGGAGCCGAGCTTCCCGAAAACGCCGCAGAAGACAGCGTGGATATGCTTCCCGCACTTCAGGGCAAACCGGGCATGCGCCGAAGTACCCCGACCGTACATCAGGCCGCCTCCGGGAAGTTTGCAATCCGTCAGGGCGACTGGGTCTTTATCAACGCCCCCAGCGGCAACGACAATGGCAAGGGCGAGCCCGACTCACTCCGCCCCAGCCCGCCACACGGTCAGCCCGGCGAGCTATTTCACCTCAAGGACGACCCTGCGGAGCGCGTCAACCGCTATGCCGAGCAACCAAGCCGGGTGCTGGAGCTTAAAGCGCTTCTGGAGCGCGTCAAGGCCGAGGGGCGCACGGTGCCGCCGTACCCGAAAAAACGCAGGGAGCTTGGGGTGGGCGCAAAACCTATCCCAGGTGCTCAGATACTCCTAGACGGCACACGGAAGACCCTCGACGAGAAATGGACCTACTGGCAAGGGCCTCGCTTTCGCTCATCGCTGCCGATTAAGTGGCCGATTGTTCAAGATCCCATAGACGGTGGCACGTGCGTACAGACCGACGATCCTGCCGCTGCCGGAGGGCTCTATGGGGCGGCGGATATCGTCACGAAACAGACCTACCGAGACTTTCGGCTACATATCGAGTTCTGGATCGCAAGGCCGGGTGGCAATAGCGGCGTTTATCTGCAGAACCGTTATGAGATCCAGATCTGCGATGGGGATCGGACGACGCACGGCCTCGGGGCGGTGATCAATGAGCAGCCTGCGCCCTATCATGCCTATCATGGCCTTGGCAAGTGGAATGCCTATGATATTGTCTTTCGAGCGGCGCGCTTTAAAGAGGGCAAGCTGATAGAAAAAGCCCGCACGACGATCTATCTTAATGGCCAGAAAGCCCACACGGATGTCCCGATTCAGCAAGTCTGGGGTGGGCCTGCCTCCGGGGTAGATGGTGGCAATGACAGTGGACGCGGGATCACGGACACACCGCAAGGGCTCAAGCTCCAGTGTGAGGGGCACGATGTGCGCTACCGAAACGCCTGGATCAAGCCCCTGAGCCTAGACAAGGTCAGCACGGATTTCTAGGCACGTGCCCAGAGGCTCTCTAGCGGGCCACGGGGGAAACGGCGAAACCAGAGGAGGGTGAGCGGGAGTGCAAGGAGAAGATAGCCAAAGTAAGCCAGAAGCCCGGTACGCACGGGCCAGTCTTCATCGGGGTAGAGCAGGCGTAGTGGGGCGAAGACGGCGACAATGTGCAGGATGTAGTGCGTGAGCGAGGCGCGTCCAAGCAAGGCAAGCGGCTGTGTGATCTTTGGCAAGCCGCCTGCACTCTCCCACCAGAGCAGACCCGCGATCAATGCGGCAGCGCTACTTCCAATGCGCAGTAAAAACGGCAGTGTGGTGGGAATCCAAGTCGCGGGGCCAAGCGATTTCTCCCAGAGCTGCGTGATCAGGGCGACACTCAGGGCACCCCAGAAACAACGACGTATCCGTGTGGGTGTCAGGCCCGCTCCCAAGACGGCGCTCATTCCCAGCAGAGGCAGCGCCAGCCAGGGCAGAAGCGGGTAGTTTCCATCCAAGAGAAGTGCCCTTAGGGTCACCGCCCCAAAAGCATGATCCGCAAGGTGACTGCCATCGTCCTGCCAGTCCGTTGCGATAAAGTGCCCGAAGCGAAGCTGGCTTAGTGGTGTGGCAATCAGAACCAGAACAAACACGACCCCGATCACGCGCGGGCCTTTCTTCCCGCGCCCAAGCCCAACGCCGAGCATCATCATCAGAGCCAGCGGGACGAGAACCTCCGTCGGCCAAACAAAATAATGCAGCACTGCCCCAAAAACTGCCAGCATCAGAGCGCGGCGTATAAACTTTATTGGCTTGTTTGTACGCCGCATCTGGAGCGCCCAGGCCATTCCCGCAAGCAGAAAGAAAAGCGCCGCCGCGCGGCCTTCTAGCACACTCGCAAGCTTGGAGCCGACGAAGTGCATGTAGATCATTCCCAAGACGGCGACTCCACGGGCGACATCAAGGGCGACGAGGCGGCTCACCGGGTGGGGGCTCCTTCGTAGCGCTGGTTCGGAAGTAGAAATTCGTCTTTCATGATCACACTGTGCGGCGCGATATAGGTTCCCTCTCCGATGACAGCTCCGTAGAGGGGGACGGTGTTGTTGGCTACGGTTGCGTTCGCACCGATTCGGACTTTGGCAAGCTTCAGCACCCGATCCTCGAAGGTATGGGCTTGGAAGGCCGCTGTCACCGTGGCACCGTCGCCGATCTCGATCATGTCGGGGTCTACCACTTGTGAGAAGCCACTGCCCAGCACCACGCCGCGCCCGAGCGTCAGGCCCATCGCGCGGAGATACCACGTGAGCATGGGAGTACCTTCGAGCGCGGTGAGCGTCCCGCGGGCATAGACTCCCCAAGCGACATAGAGAAAGTCCCAGCGGCTGCACCAGCACGACCAGAGCGCATGCGTCCCCGGGCGAGCGCGACCCAGCAGAAGCCACTTGAGCGCTAAGATCGCCAGGCAGAGCACTGCCGCTCCGGCAAAGGCGAGCAGTGGTGCAGCCCAGGCGTGGTCTCTCAGCTTCCGTAAGCTCTCCGCGACAACGAGCACGGGAAGCACCGGCAAGGTGAAGCGGAGTATTTCCCAGAATAAGCGGTTTAGATAGCGAAGTAAGCTTGGGTTGTGGGTAAGCTCGCGATCGTAGGCAACGATCTCACGGTGCGGCAGCGCAAAAGGCGGGTGCCCGAACCAAGACGTCCCGCTTGCCATGTACATATCATCGGCGACGGTGCAGACGCCCAGCAGAATATCGTCGGGTAAGTGTTGGCCCCCAGCGACGACCACGTGGTTGCCTAGAAAAACATTGGTGCCGATGGTGACTTTTGAAAGCGTCACCGTGCCGCGATGCACTCTTGGGCCACCCAGATAGATTCCATCGGCAAAAAACGTCTCCGGTCCAATCTCAATTAGCTCGGGGATGACATCAATAATCGTGCTAATCTCGCAGCTTCGTCCCACACGCATCCCTGCCGCCCGGAGCCAGAGCGGCCAAAAGAGCGCGCCACTGAGCCACTCGTTCGCAGAGTCTACTAAGCCCGCCTTGAGCCAGAGGGGAATATAGGCCAGGCTCCAGCGCGAGAGCACACCCTCCGAGACGTGACCGAGGGCGCGGACGGCAAGGGCTTCCAGTAGGAGCGTGAGCGGCAAGGCGAGGGTCAGCACGAGGAGATAGGCTACGAGCCCACTCTCCTGCCCCACCCAGACCACGGCCCCCAGCGTGAGCAGCTCTAGGGGCAGCGCAAGCATCGCCCAGAGAGCGCTCTGCGCGAGTAGCAGCGCAAGGCTATAGGCCAGCGGCGAGAGGATGGGTTTTGTTTGGGTGATATTCGGTACGGGCGGTGCGTGTCCAGCGGGAGTGGCAGGAATGCCGTCCCAGTGCTCGCCCGCCGGAATCGTCTTGCCTGCGGGCAGTGAGGAGAGCGCGGCGAGAGAGGCTCCCGCTTCTAAACTTCCGCCCGGTGCAACACCCGCCCGGACATCGAGCGTAGCGCCTGTGCCGAGAGAGATGGGGCCGATGACAAGCTGACGGTTCTCCAGCTCGACGAGACGAAGAGACGCGTCCTGACTCACCGTGACATCGTCCCCGATATCGAGCAAGTCCCAGCCACCCTGAGTCAGATCCACGCCGCGATGCAAGTGCACGCGCTGCCCGATCCGCGACCCCAGTGCCCGAAGCGCCATGCACTGAAACTCAGTTCCGACGAGCACCGGCCAGGGAATCAGTCGTGCCGTCTGCACCACGATCCAGTGTCTCAGATAGAAATCCCCCCAGACCGGCTCACGGCGCGGGGTGTACTTGCCGATCAGCAGGCGCTTCACCAAGACTGCAAAAAACACGGCTAGAGGCGTGTAGAGCGCCAGCCCCAGAAAAAGCAAGAGTGGCGTGATGAGAATCACCGTCATCAGTCCCAGACGCGAGAGCAGTGTGGGGAGAAGCTTGAAGAAGCCGCCGTAGGCCACAAAGGAAGCCAGAGTGAGCTCCAGCAGAAGCCAGAGGCTCTGAAGAACCCCTGTGTGCCGCTCGCCGTCTGTGTCCAGCGGCAGGTACGCTTGCTGCTGCGTCTGTTGAGAGCCATACCCAGAGGAGGGCAATGCCACTTGTGACACTCTCTGCGCCAGCGCGGCAACCGTGCGGGCTTCGTAGAGATCGCGAACGGTTAGGGATGCCGTGGCGGCATCTGTGCGCAGGCGTGAGATCAGCTGCGCTGCCTGGAGCGACGTGCCCCCGAGATCAAGGAAGAAATCTTCGTCGAGGGAGAGCGCTTCCGAGAGTAGCAGCGTCTCTTGAAATGTTGCGAGTAGCGATTTTTCCAGCAGGGTACGCGGCGCAACCATCTCGCGCTCTAAGCGAGGCACTACGCGTCGGAGCGTGGGGAGGCTCTCACGCTTGAGCTTGCCCCCGACGCTTTTGGGTAGCTCCGTGAGCACACCAAAGAGCGCAGGGATCATGTAGGAGGGCAGTGCCTCACGGAGCACGGCCTTGAGTTTGTCGAAGTCTGGCGGCTGAGTCGCATCTGTTGGGACGATAAACGCGACCAGATCGTTGCCTTCGTTCTGGACACAGCACGCCGCCTCGCGCACGCCCTCGCACTGGGCCAGGTAGGTCTCGATTGCCTCCAGCTCGATCCGGTAGCCACGGAGTTTTACTTGGGAATCAAGCCGCCCGTGGTAGTGAAACGCGCCGCTCTCGGGGTCACGGTGGACGAGATCGCCCGTTCGGTAGAGCCGTCCGAGTGTGGGATGCGAGAAAAACTTCTCCGCCGTCAGCTCCGGGCGTGCGTGGTAGCCCCGCGCCAGCCCAATTCCTCCGAGGCAGAGCTCGCCCGAAACTCCATCAATAACTTCGTTGAGCGCACTATCCAGCACCCAGGCTTGCAAGCCTGGCACGGGCGTGCCAATGGTAATCGGCTCCCCGGCCAGAATCTCGCCGCGCAGGGCCGTGACCGTGCACTCCGTGGGGCCGTAGCCATTGACCAGCCGTCGCCCCCGCGCCCAGCGATCCGCGATATCACGTGGTAGCGCCTCGCCGCCCACGTAGAGGAGCTTGAGTAAAGGCAGGGACTCTTCTGGGTTTTCGCAACCGGTCGTTCGTAGCAGTGTGGGAGGTGGACAGAGCACGGTGATGCGCTCGCGCTGGAGCCAGCCTACCAAGTCCGGCCCCAGCCGCGCTGCGTCGTCGTCGAGGGCCACGACCGTCGCACCCGATGCCAGCGCCAGCCAGATTTCTTCCACGGACGAATCGTAGGCAGGCGACGAGCCCTGCGCCACCCGGTCACCCGGCCCTAGTCCAAACTCGACCAAGTCAGACTGCACGAGATTAACAATGCTCTGGTGCTCTATCAAGACGCCTTTGGGCTTGCCTGTCGTGCCCGAGGTGTAGATGACGTAGGCCAGCGCATCTTCCCCCCTAACCCCCGCCCAGCGGGGGGACGATAAGGAAGGGGCCACGTTTTGGGAAATGTCAAAGACTTTTGTCGGGAACGCGCCTCGCTCGGCGCGGGCCTGGCCGTGGGTGTTGGTGAGGAGCAGGACGGCGCTGGAGTCTCGGAGAATCTCGCGCACTTGCTCATCGGGAAACGACGGGTCAATGCAGACATACGCTGCCCCTGCGCTCAGCACGGCAAGCTGGGAGACATAGAGCCGCTCGGTATCGCGGCCAAGCAGGATCGCGACAATGCACTCACCCGAGACACTGGGCGGGAGCTGCGCCCGGAGCGCCTCGACTTCCTGCGCCAGTTCGGCATAGGTGAGTGTGCGCCGCTCAGGGCGGGTCAGGCTGGGTGGGATATCTATCGCAGCTGCCTCAGGCCAGGTGCGGGCGGCGCACTCGAAGAGCTCGTGGAGCATGGAAAGTCTTACTTTTCCAGAAGCGGGACACTGCAGAAAGTCAGCGCCGCGATTCCGTTGGCACCTCGTAAAAGCCGCTTCTGGCTCCAGCTTGCGCTATCCAGATAGGTTAGTTTCTGAGCTGCCATCGGCTCTGTGAGCGTGAGCGTGAGCTGGTTGCCCGTCGCGCTCCCCGACGCAATTTTTCCGCGCTTGCCATCGAGAGAGAACTCGCTTACCAGTGCGCTCTCCCAGACCACGGGCTGGTCGAACTCCAGCACGAGCTTGTCTCTCTGGGCGCTGGCAAAAGCGATGCGCTTGAGGCTTGGCGGCGTGATCGGCGAGTCGAAGTGCCTGCCGTAGCTATCGCGCTGGACAACCGGGAAGATCAGGCGGGCGAACTCGGCGTAGCCTGCCGCCGGGAAGTGGCAGCCACCGGGCGGGTCGATCCCCAGCGTGGACATGATGCTCATTTTGGAAAAGAGCGCAGGGAGCTGGCGCTGGACATCGCGGAGCTGGTTGTCGGAGCCATCGACTCCCATCGCGCAGGACTTAGGCCAGATCTGGAAGGCATAGTAGCGCTGGACATTGGGGAAGTCGCGCTTCCAGGCCGCGGTGAGATGGATAAAGTACTCTTGGTAGGTCTCCCAGCCAAAGCCGCCGGTGGGGCCGTCGGCACCCTGGTCGTTCTCGCCCTGGTGCCAGAGAATCCCGCGAATCCCGTGGGTAAGCCCGGCTTTTTGGGCACGCGCCAGCAAGCGCCCGTAGATCGTCTCCGGGTCGGTGGGGTTCTTGGGGTTGCGCTGGTGCTGGTCAATGCGCGTCCCGCCGACCGCGCCATTGAGGATGCAGACCGGCACTTTCTCGCTCTCCAGCAGGCGCTTTGCCAGCTCCATCGCCCAGTAGCCGATCTCCCCCGTCTGGCCGTCTTGGTTGCGGTAGCGGGCACTCTCCCAGCTCGTCCCAAATGTGCGAATCCACTCGCTCTGGTAGGCCGGGGTCTCTTTCCCAAAGTCCGTGGCGACCGCGTTGGACTGGCCCTGGATCACAAACGCATCGCCGCAGGCGAGATTTTTAACGGTGCGCAGAACCGTCTCCCGGCCCCCGGTAATACTCCCAAAGGTGACTTCGTAGCGAATGAGCCCCGGCTTGAGTGGCACCGAGAGCGCGTACGCTCGACTCGCACCGAGCTTCTGCGTGACCGTCTTGGCCAGCACGCCATCGGCGTAGAGGCGCAGAAAGACTGCGTCGGCGGCTTGGGGAAGAACGCCGTTGTAGTGAAGCGTCCCTTCATTTTTGGTCGCACTGCGGGCGTAGAACTGGTTGTCTGTCGGCTGCTCATCCACAGCGGGCTTGCGCTCGACCCAGGGATCGGCCTTGGGCTCGGTGACTGCGAGCTTTACCGACTGGGTCACGGGCGCACCACCGTTGTCCACCGCGACACTTACTGTCACAGTGCCGCTGTTCTGGGCGCGGGTAAGGCGGAGCTTGCCAGGGAGCACTTCTTTGCTTGTCGCCAGCCCCTCCACTTTCCAGGCATAACGGAGCGGCAGGGCGCTCTTGCCCACCGTCGTTGCTTGCACCTCAATCGGCGAGCGGCCGTCCCACTGGCGCGGAGCCTTGAGCACGACCACGGGATCGGGGATGGCCTCTTGGACCGTCACCGGTATCTCGCGGGTTTTCACGCCGTCGGGGTAGACGGCCTTTAGCTGCAACCGATGCTTAGTCTCGCCGCGCACGCGGCCCGCCTCCAGGGTGTAGGCAAGCTGGTCGGTGGCGACAGCCTGGCCATCAAGGAGCCAGATGAGCTTCTGCGCCCCGCCTGTCTTTGCTGTCACCGTGGCCCGCTCGCCCTCGCGGACCGTGAGCTGTGGCGACGAGACCGAAAACTCGCTACCAGGTTGCACGAGGGTCCCCACCAGTGTCTGGAGCGGTTTCTGGTTCTCGTACTCCAGCCGCACCCAGTCGGCGGAGCGCGCAACCGACGAAACTCTTACCTCGTCTATCTCGCCAACGAAGTCGTAGTTGTTGTACCAGCCCCCAATCCAGAAGCGGGCGGGGTTTTGGATATTGAGCGGTGCGCCCTGCGACTGCGCCGTGCCATCCAAGACCCCGTTCACATAGACCCGTGCGTTGCCCTTTTCGTAGGTATGCACCACATGAACCCACTCGCCCCGTGCCAGCTTGCTCTTTCCTGCAACATTGGCATCAGAGAAGTAGCAGTCCATGCTGACGTGTGGGGGGCTTCGAAACTGCATCGTCACTTTTCCCTGGCGCTCCTCGTTGCCCCAGCCGAGGATGCGCACATTGGGCCGCTCCGCCCGGAACCATGCCTGGGAGCTATGCGGCTGGCTGCCCGTGGGAAACCCCATCAGCTTCTCGCCGCCCACGATTCCCTGGTTCTCGGCAAAGCGCCGCGCCATCCCCAGCGGCCCCGGCGCGAGCGTCGTGCCTTTATTGATCGCTGTCAGCATGCCCGTCGCATCGGCTAGGGCTTCGTCCATGTGCCAGACCGTCAGATAGCCATTGCTTGCATTGAAAACTGCCGGGCCACTGGCCGCGCTCTTGGCCGCGGGGTCGCCCCAGTGCAGGCGCAGCTCCTGGCGGTCATTGCCCATGATCTTAGGCACCCGCACCCAGAGGCTCGCCGTCCCGGCTTGCGCGTCCCACTGCTCAATCTGAAAGGCCAGCGGCGTGCCTTTGCTGTCCGTGATCCGCAAGTCCTCGCCATGGGGCTGGGCCTGTGCAAAGGGGAAGGTCTCGCGGCGGAGGCGAATCAGCACCGGAAAGTCCGTGAGCGTCACCGACGCCGGCAGATTCGCGCCATCCGGTGTGGTGAGCAGATAGAGCGAGCCCTGCCTCTCCCCGCCAGCTTTCGCGAAACTGGCGGGCGCAATCAGCGCAATAAATAGTATTAAAGACGAATAGATTTTCATAGCGTTTATTTGCGCTTCCCTCTGAGGCGCACGGGCTTGCCACGCTGGCCTGATTGAATGGGATATAGGTTCCACTGGTTTGCTCCTGCGGGCTCTAGATGAAACTCGCGGGTGTTGTCGCGTAGCTCCGCTTTGAGCTTCTCGGGGAAGGCACCCGTGCGGCGTGCGGTCTCCCACTGGTGAATGGCTTCGAGGATCGCCGGGATCGTCCCAAAGCGCTTGGCGGTCTCGGTGGAGAGCGGGTCGGCGCTCAGCTGGGCGGTGCTGGCGAGGCTGGTTGCCAGTGCAAAGCCCGCATCGAAGCCTGCCGCGCGTGCCAGCAGCCACTCCGCATCCTCGAGCGTGGTCTCCGGGCGTAGGGCAAACCAGCCCAGCATCCGGGGCATGAGGTTGCGGGAGTAGTGTAGCTGGTTTTTAAACCGATAGAGCGTCTGGCTCTCGCGGAAGCCGGCGTACCAGGGCTCGCCCCAGTTCATGCGGGTGTAGACATGCCAGTTGAAGTGGCCGGGGTTGCTGGCATCGTTGATCTGGCCCTTGAGCTCGGGGGCGAGGGCGTTGTACCAGCTCTGGGTAAAGAGTGTCCGCCCATACTGCCCCATCCCCGTGGACCAGTTCCCCTCCAGCCCATCGAGCGAGATCTGGAGTGTCCCCGTCTGGTTGCAGAGCGCCGCGATATTCTTGGCAACTTCCTGCGTGAGCGACGCATCTGTCAGGAAAACTTTATAGTCGTGGTCCATGAGCTTGCCAATAGAACTCTGGCTGGCGTGCGCCGCGGCCGCCGTCCCCCACGCGCCGCGCTGACAGCCCAGCAAGCGCCAGGGCGCACTCGGGGAGACGCTCTCGTAGCGAACTAGCTCATCGCCAATGGCCACCGTGCTCATTGCCGTCTTCTTCACAAACGGCTCCGGGTCGGCAACCGGCAGCTCGGTCTGGGTTGCGGAGACACGGGCCGTGAGCGTGCTCATGCCGCTCCGTGCGAGACGTGGGTCGGGGCGTGGGGTGACATAGGGATCATTTGGGGTAATAAAATTTGAGAGCGTGTGAAAGCCGACCCGCACGCCCGCTTTTTTCGCCCGCTCCACACACTCGCGCAGGCCCGCACCCCCATGAGGAAACAGGCTCGGCTTGAGGCGGAAGTGCCCCCAGGTCTCAAACGGCGAGCTATGGTACAGATAGCGCAGCCCCGCCTTGAGTGTCATCTCAATCGCCCGGTCGATCGTGCTCTCGCTGAAGTCCACAATCAGATACGAGTCCGTGGCGCGGGGAGATTTCTTAGCCCAGACCCCGTCGAGCAGCGGGTGCGGCAGGCCCTCTGCCACCTCAATCGCGCCCAGCGTGTCCAGCGCTTTTGCCACCGGGCAGAGAAAGAGCGCGAGCTTGCTCCCGACAACTCCGCCGTCGTCGAAGGCGGGCGCGGGGAATTTCTCAATGCCCCAGTTGGGGATTACCCGCTCCTGCGAACGGTTGCGGCAGTAGCCCTGGACGACACTCCCAAAGGCCGTGCGCCGCGCGGTGTCGCCGCGAAAGAGCTGGTCTTTCTTGAGGGCATCGGGTAGGTCCGGGTAGGTGCCGGTGTCGTCGGCGGTGAAGTCTGGCTCGATATCGCTCTCCTGCCCCGGAAAGCCACCGAGTGTTTTCACATTGAGTGCCTGAATCCCGATTGCGGTGTCAGAATCGCGAACCACCCCGACAATCTCGCCGATGGTCTCCCCGATCACGGTAGGGTATGGCCCCCAGACCACCAGCTCAACGGTATCTTTGGGCGTGATCTCGACGAGCTCAAAGGCCAGATGCGTCGGCTTGGCTTGTACCGTGAGGGTCGCGTTCACACCCGCTGCACCAAAGCCAAGTGTCAGGCGGCGCGTCTTGGCACTCCAGCTTGCCGTCTCTGGCGCGTGCAGCTTCCCTGCGACGCGCACTTGCAGAACCGGCGCGGGTTGATTTGGTGCCAGATAGTTTCGTCCGCTCTGGCGGCGTGCTAGCGCAAGCCATGCGCCGTCCACTCCCAGCACAAAGGCGGCATCGCGCGTCGTCCAGGTGACGAGAGGTTCGATCTTTGTCATGTATTACTATAACTTATGGGGGCGGTAGCTCGGTCTTTCCGAGCAATTTTAACCCATCTGCGCTGTATTGGTAGAGTGTGTTGCCACGCTGGATAAATAAAAACTTGCTGTTGGCCTTCATCGCCGCGCCGCCTCCGGGTGTGCCGGCGCCGGCATTGCGGTTTGCTGTGCCGGGGTTGTTGCGATCGAGTCCGGTCGGGCCGCCTTTTCGGAAGCTGGGATCGGGTGCGCCTTTGAGCCGCCGCGGGATAAAGGGCCAGTTCTCGGTGACCACGTAGTAGTAGGTCCCCTTAGGGAACTCTGGCGTCACGCCGGTTCGGCCACAGGTCTCGTCCAGATCGCCGCCTTTCACAAACTCATAGTCCTGCTGAAACGAGCCATCACAGACCCCACCAGGGCCCTCTGTCCCGCCGGGGCGATTGCCACTCTTGAGCTTATAGGCCGCCTTGAGGTTCTTGAGCGGGCTCTTGGGATCTGTGGGATTGGTGTAGGCGTAGGGGCCGTAGATCGGGTAGCCATCGGCGGCCCAGCCCACCAGGGTCATTTTTTTCTTGTAGTCCAGCTTCTCCAGCAGCCCGACGGGCATCCCATGGTAGTGGTACGCACCGTTGGGCTGTACATGAGCCAGGCTCTCGTCAGCACCCATCTTGCCACGCGTGCCCATCATCCCCGTGAGCGCCTCGTAGTGCCAGCGCATGTCCCCGTTCCAGGTCTCGGCGGTCCCTGGATCGAAGACCACGCCATTGAGTGCGACCCCAAAGACAATCCCTCGAGCTTGCTGAACCGCGGGTTTGGGCGTTAGGGGGACGCGAAAATGATAGTCCTGCGCCGAGATGGCGTTGGGATTGCCCCGGCTAGGAAAGCGCCCGACTGGGTGGTTGGGCACGCCATTGGCAGTGATCACTCGAAAGCCGTCTTTCTCCTCGATCGTCACCTCCGACTTCAGGCTCAGGGTCACGGCGGCGGGCTGCTGACCGATTGCAGGTAGCGCCAGTATCAAAAGAAAAAGAGGGTTGCGTTTCATGCCGCCATGTTAGCCAGAAGTTATGAAGGATGCATGAATGGGCCGCTCAAAATTGTGTACAATAGTACCGACTATGCAACGCTGCTTTTTTGCCTTGATCCCCCTTGCACTCCTCAGTGCCCTCGCGCTGGCCAAGCCTGAGAGTGGTCTCTGGTCGCTCCAGCCGGTGCGGCTACCCCAAACGCCGACGGTGCAGAATACTTCCTGGGTACGCAATCCTATTGATGCTTTTGTACTTGCCAAGCTCGAAGCCAAGGGCTGGAAGCCCGCGCCGGAGGCCGATAAGCGCACGCTGATCCGCCGCGTGACATTTGACCTGACGGGCCTGCCGCCAACACCGCAAGAGATCGCCGCGTTTCTGGCCGACAAAACTCCCCATGCCTACGAAAAACTCGTAGACAGGTTACTCGCCTCGCCCCACTACGGCGAGCGCTGGGCGCGGCACTGGCTGGATCTTGCCCGGTTTGGCGAGAGCCATGGCTTTGAGTACGATCACCTGCGCGAGCACGCCTGGCGCTACCGGGACTGGGTGGTTGAGGCACTCAACCGTGACCTGCCCTACGACCAGTTTGTGCGTGAGCAGCTCGCAGGCGATGTTCTCCCGGATGCCAGCCCGATCGCCACGGGCTTTCTGGTCGCGGGGCCACAGGACGAAGCGGGCAAAGGCGCACCAGGGCTTCAGGTGCGGCTCCGAGCACGCGAGGAGGAGCTGGAGGACATGATCGGCCTAGTCGGGCAGACGTTTTTAGGGTTGACCACCAACTGCGCGCGCTGCCATGACCACAAGTTCGACCCGATCCCCGCCAAGGACTACTACCGCCTCAAGGCCGCGCTGGCCGGAGTGCAGCCGGGCAACCGCTCCGTGCTCACGCAAAAACAGGCTGAGCAGCGTGCTGAGCAAGTGGCAGTGCTGCGCAGAAAGCAAGCCGAGTGCCAGAGCAAGCTTCGGCAGATTGAGGAGCCCACTCGCACACGCCTACTTGCTCAGGCGCGGCCTGTCGCCCCATCGCCCACCCCGCTGCTGCGCTTTAGCTTCGATGAGCAAGGCGGCCAGCTTGCGCTTGATGGCAAGACAAGCCGTTTCCAGAGCGAGCCGCTGGCCATGGAGATTCGGGAGAAGACGCTAGAAGCCTGGGTGCGCCTGGCCGACTTAGAGCAGCAGGGTGGGAGCGCCCTGACCATCGAGACCGAGGGGGGCGCACAGTTCGATGGGATTGTCTTTGGGGAGCGCCAGCGTGGGAAGTGGATCGCTGGGAGCGAGTTCTACCACCGGACAAAAGACCTCAATGCTCCCCAAGAAACGGAGACGGGGCTGGTTCAGGTGGTGATTGTCTACCGCGCCGATGGTCACATCCAGCTCTTTCGCAATGGTAAGCCCTACGCCGATGCCTACCAGCCCGAGAAGGCGGCTCGCACCTACCCGGCAGGCAAGACGCATCTTCTAGTTGGGCCACGCCACACCGGCTCCACGAACTTCCTGAAGGGCGAGCTCGAGGAAGTGCGCGTCTACGACCGAGCCCTCACGGATGCCGAAGTGGGGGAGTCGTACCAGAACGCCCCGTTCAATATTTCCCCGGAGACACTCACCGCGGCTCTCACTCAGAGCGAGCGCAGGCAGCGCGAGGTGCTCCAGGCAGAGAGTACGCGGCTGGCGGGAGAGCTAAAGACGCTCGAAGCTCCGGTTCAAGCCTACGCCGCGATCTCGCAGCAGCCCAGTCCGACCTATATCCTGCCCCGCGGCGATGTCACGGCGCAGGGAGAGCTCGTCACGCCAGGTGGTCTGAGCGCCCTCACTGCCTGTAACTCCGACTTTGGCCTCGCCGCCGATGCTCCCGAGGCAGAGCGCCGCCTCGCGCTGGCACGCTGGCTCACCGACTCTCGCAACCCACTGACGGCGCGGGTGATGGTCAACCGGGTCTGGCAGGGGCACTTTGGACGTGGCATTGTCAGCACCGCGAGCGACTTTGGCAACAATGGCGAGAGCCCCAGCCACCCCGAGCTCCTCGACTGGCTGGCCACCGCGTTCTCCGGCCCCGGCGAGTGGAGCCTGAAAAAACTCCACCGCGCGATCCTGCTCTCCAGCACGTATCGGCAGTCTGGGCAGCTCGATCCACAAGCCGCCAAGACCGATGCGGACAACCAGCTCCTCTGGCGCTTTGCCCCACGCCGCCTAGAGGCCGAGGCCGTGCGCGATAGCATGCTCGCCATCAGTGGCAAGCTCAACCCCGCGCTCGGCGGCCCTAGCTTCCGGCCCTTCACGGTCAGCAACTACGGCTCGGATTTCTATCAACTGATCGACAAAGACACGCCCGAGTTCAACCGCCGGGCACTCTACCGAATGGGGGTTCAGAGCGCCCGAAATCCGCTGCTCGAAACCCTCGACTGCCCCGATCCCTCGACCAAAACCCCGAAGCGCACGGTCACCACGACGCCGATTCAAGCCCTCGCTCTGATGAACGATAGCTTCGTCCTGCGCCAGTCCCGCGCCTTCGCCGCAAAAGTGATCAAAGAGGCCGGGAGTCTCCCCGACCCCCAAGTCACTCTGGTCTACACCCTCGCCTTTGGCCGCCCACCGACGCCCACCGAGCGTCGCCGCGCCCTCGCCCATCTCAAAGCCCACCCGCTCGACAGTCTCTGTTGGGCACTGTTCAACTCCAGTGAGTTTCTCTATGCAAAATAGCCGTCGCGACTTTCTCACCCAAGCCGCCGGTGGTCTCGGCTCCATCGCGCTTGCCGCACTCTTGGCGGATGAGGTAAAAGCCTCCCCCCTAACCCCCGCCGGGTACCCTCTGGGTGGGGGGGCCAAGCGTGTCGTTCAGATCTTTTGTTGTGGCGGCGTGAGCCACCTGGATACATTTGACTACAAGCCTGAATTAGTGCGAATGGATGGCAAGGAGTGTAAGAAAGTCTTCGATACATTCTTTGCGCAGCCGGGCAATCTGATGAAGAGCCCGTTTGCCTTTAAGCAGCACGGCCAGAGCGGGCGCTGGGTGAGTGAGCTGCTGCCACATCTTGCCCAGCAGGTGGACGACATCACGTTTATTTCGTCTATGAAGGCCAAGTCCGCCAACCACACGCCCGCGACCTTTCAGATGAACTCGGGCTTTACGCTCAATGGCTTTCCCTGCATGGGCGCGTGGCTGAGCTATGGTCTCGGCTCGCTCAACCAAGACCTGCCCACGTTTGTGGTGCTCCCCGACCCGCGCGGTCTGCCTGCCGGTGGGGCGATCAACTGGACCGCGGGGTTTCTGCCCGCGACGCACCAGGGGACGGCGTTCAATCCCAAGGGCCAGCCGGTCGATAACTTATTCCCCCCAAGCGACGTCAAAGCGACAGACCGGCAAGCGGCGCTGGGGCTGCTCAAGACGATGAACGCGGAGTTCGGCGCGGCCCACCCCGGCGACTCGGCGCTGGCAGCACGGATCAAGGCTTATGAGCTAGCAGCGCGGATGCAGGTCAGCATTCCACAGGTAGTCAAGTTCGACGAAGAACCAGAGCACATCAAGAAGCTCTACGGCCTCGACGATCCCGTAGCCGGGGGCTTTGCCCGAAACTGCCTGCTCGCCCGGCGCTTGCTCGAAAAAGGCGTGCGCTTTGTCCAGCTCTATCATGGCGGCGCGTTTGGCTCGCCGCGGATCAACTGGGACGGCCACGAGGATCTGCGCGACAACCACCTGACGCAGGCCAAGAGCATGGACCAGCCCGTCGCCGCACTGCTCGCAGACTTAAAACAGCGCGGGATGCTCGACGACACGCTGATCCTCTGGACCACAGAGTTTGGCCGCACGCCCATCACTCAGGGAGTCGGCAAGCCGGGCCGTGACCACCACCCGTTTGCCTACACCTGTTGGATGGCGGGCGCGGGTCTCAAGCCAGGCTTTTCCTACGGCAGCACCGATGAGCTCGGCTACGACACCGCCGAGAACCCCGTTAGTGTCTATGATTTCCATGCCACCGTCCTGCACCTGCTCGGCATCGACCACACCAAGCTCACCTACTACCACAACGGCACCCGTCGCCGCCTCACCGATGTGCATGGCGAGGTGATCCAGGGAATTCTTAGCTAGCAGATCAGCTGTGGCCCAATGTCACTCAGCTTTGGGTATCCCGCGAGGGCCATCGAGAGCTTCAGGTCGTCGTGGAGGTGCTGGAGAACGTGCGTGACGCCTGCTTCGCCATTGACGGCCAGTGCCCAGAGGTAGGGGCGACCAATCAGCACGGCGCGGGCTCCCAGCGCAAGGGCTTTTAGGATATCGGTGCCACGACGGATGCCACCGTCCACGTAGACCTCGGCCTGGCCTTGCACCGCAGTGGCGATCTCCGGGAGGGCATCGGCGGTGCTGATGACGCTATCGAGCTGGCGGCCCCCGTGGTTGGAGACGACAATCCCCGCGACGCCGTGCTGAACCGCAAGAAGCGCATCTTCGGCGGTCAGAACCCCTTTCACCACGATCGGCAGGCGCGTGATGCTCCGCAGCCACTCCAGCGACTCCCAGGTCAGGCTCGCATCGAACTGCTTACTGGCGTAGTAGTGTAGCGCCATCTCGTCCTGACCAAAAGGAAGGTACTGCACCAGATTTGCCAAGGGAATATGCGCGGGCACCTGAAAGTTATTGCGAAAATCCCGCTCGCGGTTGCCCGTGGCGGGCACATCCACCGTCAGGCAGAGCGCAGCAAACCCCGCCGCCTCCGCACGCTCCACCAGCGCCTTGGTGATCTCACGATCCCGGTGGCAGTAGAGCTGAAACCAGCGCGTCCCCGTAGAGGCCGCCGTGACCTCCTCCATCGAGCGCGATGCCATCGTGCTCAGGGTCTGGATCACCCCCGCCGCCGCCGTTGCACACGCCACGGCCAGCTCACCATCGGGGTGGGCGAGCTGGTTGAAAGCACACGGCGCCGTCAGAAGAGGAAACGTAACGGGCTGGCCTAAGATCGTGGTCGCCGTCTCGCACGCGCTCACATCGACAAGCACCCGTGGGCGCAAGCGTAGCCCCGCCCACGCCTGCTCGTTCTCCCGCACCGTGAGCTCATCGCCCGCGCCTCCGGCGTAGTAGTCGTAGGTTGCCTGCGGCAGAAGCTCCCGCGCCCGCTGCTCGTACTCACGAAGATTGAGAGGAACACTCATCTCGCTTCCCCCTGAAGCAAAGGCTGACGCGCACAAAACCACGCGTCGGCCTCGGGCTGCCACGGCCAGATGCCCTGGTCAAAGTTTGTTGCCATAACAAGCATTTGACCAAAAACGAGAGGGGAGCGCAACCGTAACTTTTACGGCACCGACTCAGGGAAGAGTGGCCTGCCAGTACATTCGCCGCCCCCGTGGATTCAGTCCTATACCGACGATCGTGGTGCCATCGTCTGAGATCGATGTTGCTTCCTTAAGCTGCCAGCCTTTCACGTCGGTGATGCCTTTTGCGAGAAGAAGATCCTGAAGAATGTAGGTTTTGCCGAACTGGTTGTCGTAGAGAATTGTGGTGCTGTTGCGGTTGAACCAGCCATATCCGACACTTCGATCGCCGTTCTGGGACACATCCCGCAGATAACTATCTTCGAGCCCTGATAGGGGGGCGATACTCTTCATCCCGGTGGACCTGTTCCAGAGGAACGCTGCCGCTGGGATACCAGGTCTGTTGACGTACCCGACGATATAGTCCCCGTACCGAGAGATCCCATAGCCGAAGCTATCCCTGTAGCCCGGAAGCGTACCGAGGCTTTGAAGCTGACCAGACTTCCAGCGAACGGCTGTGATCGGTAGGCCAAAGCCCCCCGAGTACCCGGTGGCCACCAGACCGCTTCCCGAGATGGCAGTTCCGTAACTAAACGTATGCCCTGGTAAAAATCCCAGGTTCTGCATCCCCGTGGAGGGTGACCAGAGAAAAGCCTCAAAGCTACTATATGGGCCGGAATTCGAACAATATCCGATGACCGCCTCACCCTTTTCCGAAATATCAGTGGCGAGACTATTCTGGTAGCCGGGAAGCACCCCCAGCGGCGTTATCCCCGCCGAGGGAGTCCAGTAGAACCCACCAACCCCTGTCCACCCCACGGCGGCATCTCCGTTCGCTGCAACCCCTGTCGCTAGGCTGTAAGGCGAACCAGATAGGAATCCCAGGAACTTTATATTGCCCCCCTTTTCAATTGCGGCTTGATTCTGCTGCTCTCCCGACGCATAGCTACCATCCGGCGAGAGGCCAATAGGCCGTGATATTGTCCCCGGCCCTGCAATGGTGGGCACCATTGCTAGGGGCTTGAAGCTGTAGGTGGACTGGGCGCTAGCCGCTGGGGCGATAACAAGTGCGCCTCCGATGAGCGCCAGTAGGCAAGTAAAACGACGTCGATTCATTCGAGTTCCTCCAGAGCGTATGCCGTGGGCGGGATCGCCGCAGGCTGTTGTCTGGATACTACCAAGCGCACCGTCTACAAATCGTGAACAGGCAAATCAGAGAGAGAAGCGCAGCGCTAAAGCAACGGCATCGTCGAGGGCTTGCTCATAGCCTTGGGCCACGCTCTGCTCGTAGCGGACTATGCCAAGGGTGCGCCTCAGCGCGGCGCTGGTGTCGTCTAGGCGCATCCAGCGGTCAAGCTCTGGCAGACTCTGCTGCTCCGTGAGCGCCTGGCACACCCCGACCCACTGCGCGGCCTCAGTGGGCATTCCGCACCGACAGCAGATCTGAGCCAGCAGAGAGAAGCCGTCGCGCAGGTCGAGGGAGCGTCTATCGGGAAACGCAGCACTCAGCGTTTTTTGCGCAAAGAGGGCGGCATCGGGGAGCTCGTCTAGGCAGAGGGAGATCACGGCCCGCACTTTGTAGTCATCAATGAGCACGACAGCCTGCTTGAGGGCCTCACCCCGCGCGATGGCTTCATCGCAAGCCGTTTTCGCGGCGGCGTAGTCTCCGATCTCTAGATAGGTAATCGTTAGCGTGTTGAGGAGCGTGCAGACCAGGTTGGTGCGATTCAGGGCGCGGGCAGACACCAAGGCGGCCTGGGAGTAGCGAATCGAGTCGTCGAGCTGGCCCTGGTAGTAGTAGTGCTTGCCAAGCGCGGACTGACACTCCGCCATGAGAGTCGCGTTCTTCTCCTGCTTGCCAATTTGGAGCGCCTCCTCCAAGAGCGGCCCCGCCTTCTCGGACTGATTGGTTTCTCCGTAGAGGTAGCTCAGGATACACAGTGCCTGTGCCAGCTCCGTACGCTCCCCGAGCTGGCGAAGGAGCGCGATGCCCTGTACACCGCAGCGAATCGCATCGTCGAAGCGGCGAACATAGTGATACAGAACAACACTGCGGGTGAGGAGCGTGGCAAGCTCTTTGGAGCCTTTCTCTACCTGCGCAGAGAGACGATCAACCCAGGCCGCCCCCTCGCTCAGGTGGTTGGCAAGTATAAAAAAGTTCACCAGCTCCCCAAGGAGCCCGATAGCCTGCTGCGGCGACTGCGCCGTGAGGGCGAACCGGAAGTTCTCTAGCTCCGCCTCGTACTTTTGGTGGATCACCACCTCACTGCCCAGGAGCGCACGCTGGTTGGTTCGCGCAAAGGTAAGAAAGTACTCGCCGTGGCCGCGCACGAGCGCCTCCCGCTCCGAGGCGGTCAGCAGGCTCTCCCCAAACTCGCGGAGGCTCTCGCCCATGCACCAGCGCAGCGTGCCGCGCCGCTCCTCGGTCAGGACGAGCGACCTATCGCGTAGCTGCGAGAGGTACTCCAGCGCGGCGGGCTCGCCGGAGATTGCCCCCGCCTCCTCGGTCGTCCAGCCGCCCCGGAAGACGGAGAGCGCGGCGAAGAACCGGCGCTGGTCTGCCGTGAGCAGGCGGACGCTCCAGTCCATCACGGCGTGGAGCGAGCGGTGGCGGGCGGTTTTGTCGAGTTCCTGGGTCGTGAGAAAGGTCAGCCGCTCGCCGATTTTTTCGATCATCTCGCCAATTGTGAGTGCGCCCACACGGTTCGCCGCCAGCTCCAGCGCCAGCGGGATGCCCTCCAGAAGCGTGCAGAGCTGCTCCACAGAGTCATCGGAGCGAGCTCCGGCGCGGTCGCAGAACAGTGCCACACTCTCGGCCAGATCCAGTGCATCGACAACGAGCAGGCGCTCTCCTTCCAGTCCGAGCCGCCGCCGCGAGGTCACCAGGCAGGTGAGGTTGGGCACGCGGGCTAGCAGTGTCTGAAGGGGTGCCGCGACGGTGCCAGCGAGCTGTTCTAGATTATCCAGCACTAGGAGATAGGGCTCAGCGCCTAGGTGGCGGGCGAGCTGCTCCAGTGGGTCTTCGTCGGGCTGCTGGGCCGGTATTGCCAGCCCGGTCAGGATCGCCAACAGGAGCAGGCGGCTGTCGGTGAGCGCGGCGAGGGGAACAAAGCCCACCCGCTCTCGAAGCGTCTCCCGAAGGCGCTGGGCAGTGGAGAGCGCAAGGCGCGTCTTACCTACCCCTCCGGTGCCCAGCAGCGTGACAAGGCGACTCCCCCCGTGCGGGAGAACCCATTCCTGAAGCTGCGTCAGCTCACTCTGCCGCCCCCAAAAACGGCTCAAGGGAAGCGGCAAGGAAGCTTGTGGAGGGTCAATTTCCCCTGAGGCTGTCTCAAGGCCCTGGTAGAGCGCTTCGAGCCGGTCTCGCTCATCGAGCAGCCAGTCGTCCCAGAGGCCCGGCAGGAGTGGCCCGCCGTAGTGCTGCCTCGCAAGGCTTATTTGACCACTCGCCACGGCTTGTAGAAACGCGGCGACATCGGTGTGGACATAGCGCGTGTCGATCCCAATGGTGTTCTTCCCGGGCGAGTCAAAGAGAGTATCGGGGGCAAGACCCGCGGCCTTGACGGAGGTGCGTATCTGGGAGAGCGCTTGGCGCAGGTTGGCTCGCGCCGCCTCGATACCCGCCTCAGGCCAGAAGAGATCCGCCAGTGTACCCCGCGCGTGCTGGCGTGGGTAGAAACAAAGATAGGCCAAGAGGGAGGCGGCGCGCTGGGTGCGAAACCGTGTGATGGTTCGTCCCTGAGCGTGCAGTCGCAGCCCTCCCAGTAGCTCTACATTCCATTCCATCGTCTGCGCGACCGAGCCCTCCTCGATTATACCCAGAGCCGAGTCAGTGAGATAGGTAGGCTTGGGCCAGTGCCTCGCCTAATTGGATCGTGCCCTGCGTCCCAAAGTGGACGCGCTGGTGGGGCAAGTGCTCGGTCTTGATGATCACTAGCTGCTTATCAGCCTGGGCCAGCTCTCTGAGGCTTACATTCAGCGCTGCCATGTTCTTCCAGATCGCTTTTGGGTGCTGCTCGGAGATGAACCAGGGGAGCGTGGGCTGCCCTAAATCCTGACGCACTTGCCCGATCAGTGCCTTGAGCCACGCGGCATAGGCGCGATGGTAGAAGTAGGTATCGTTCTCGCCGGGGTGCCAGAAGACGCCCTCCCAGCTCGGCACGTAGCCCTGGCGCGTAAGATCCGCGTGGGCGTCGCGGAGGAAAGAGATAAACTTGGGATAGAGGTTGCGGCGGCTCTCCGGCGAGCCCTGCGGCAGCCAGTCCAGCCCCTGCGCCCCGCTGTGGGTGAACTTCAGAAGCGCGATGCCCTCGCTGGCAGGGAGCGTCTTTCGTAGCTGCGCCCCAAGGCTCAGCTCCGGGCCAAAGTTTCCCAGGCCGCTCACCGGCCCAAGGGGCTCCCAGTTCCTGGAACTCTGGAATCCCCCGCCTAGTGCGTAGCGAAAGAGCACCTCGTTCTGGGGCTGCGCGAGCGCCGGAGGGAGCTCGCTTGCAAACGCGTCCTCGCCCTCCATGTTGCGCTGCCCCGCCAGCACAAACAGCCGGATGCGCTGCTTCTTGGCAACCGGCAGGCCCTTTGCGAACTTGCGCTCTTTAGGCTTGGGAAGCTTTCCGATCTCCTTCAAGTAAGCGGCCCCAAACGCCTCCCCGAGCTGGAGCTGACCCTGTGTCCCGAAGTGGTAGTGCGGCTGCCCGCTGTCCATCACATCGAAAGCCAGGTGCGAGGTCGGCACCCAGCGTAGCAGTGGGTCGGAGGCGAGAAGCTGGTCTTGCTGGGCGCGAAGAACGGCCAGGTTGGCACGGTTATCCATCCCCCAGATCCCTTTCTCACTCACCTCACCCAGAAACCACTTGAGCTTGGGGAGCTGCAGATCGACGCGGAGGCGCTGGATGATCTTGCGGAGGTTGGCAGCGTAGGTGGTGTTGACCTTGCGGTTCAGCATGTCGTTCTCACCCTGGTGCCAGACCACGGCCTCAAGCTGGTAGCGAGTGCCTTGCTTCTCAAATGCGGCCAGCGCCTCTCGGACAAGCTGGAGCGTGCGCGGGTAGAGCTTCTGGCCGTTTTCCGGCGCATCTGGGTTCCAGTCGTAGACCGCGGTCGTTCCCCCAATCGCGGACTTGATAATGGCAATCGGGGAGTCGTCGTACTTTTTCACCAGGCGCGTAAAGGTCAGCTCTGGGCCAAACGAGTCGAGAGGCCGAAGCGCTCCCCAGCCCTCGTTCTGAAGCTGTAGGCTGATGTAGCGCACGTCGGGCTGCGGCGCACCCGCCCCTTTGAAGAGCGGGAAGCGGTCGATGTGCTCCGGGTGGGCATCCGCGCCCACCATGTTCGACTGACCGGCAAAGAGAAAGACCTTAACGGGCTTAGGCATGGCTCCGATTGTAGCATACTCTTACTTCTCGGAACGGCGCATGGTGAGTCTTGCTGAGGTGCGGTGCGTGCCTAGCCTTGCTTCGACGTGGTAGGCTCCTGCAGGGACATCGGTCTTGCGCTCGTTTTGCAGGTTCCAGGTGAGGGTATTTGCGCCGCGTAGTAGTGTCGCCTGCCACTGCCGCATCACGCTCCCCGCGGCGTTGGTGACCGTCATCGTGACGGCTCCACCCGTGTCGCTCACGAGGCAGAAGCGGGCGCTGGGCCGCCCGCGCCGGTCACCGGGGACGCTGTCCCAGGGGAAGGGGTCGAGGACGATATCGCGGATCGGGTAGAGAAAGAGCGGCTCGGGGGTGGGCTTACGGATCGGGGCGAGGTCGAGAACCCAGGCACCACGCCCAAACGTGCCGATCACCAGCTCACTCTCGCGCGACTGTACGGTCAGGTCCTGCACGGGTGTGGAGGGAAGCGTGGCGCTCAGCGACTCCCAGCTCTGCCCGGCGTCCCGCGAGAGATAGACCCCCAGATCGGTGCCAATATAAAGCAGCTTGGGATCGGTCGGGTCTTCTTTAATCACGTTCACGCACTCGGGCGGCAGGTTGCTCGCAATCGAGCGCCAGCTCTGGCCCGTGTCGGTGGAGACAAAGACATAGGGCCGCGTGTCACTCTCCCGAAAGCCGGTGAAGCTGACATAGAAGGTCGCGGCGTCGTGGTGCGAGAGGGTCACCCGGCTCACCCACTTGCGCGGCAGGCCAGCATCAATGTGGCTCCAGTGCGCGCCATCGTCGGTGCTCAGCCAGACCCGCCCGCCCTCCGTGCCTCCGACCAGCACTCCCGGCACCAGCGGCGACTCCGCCAGCATCGTGAGCGCCCCCGTGGGAACCGTGTCGCGATCATTGCCCGCAGGCTCCCCCAGCTCCGGGCTAATCGCCTTCCAGGTCGCGCCTCTATCGGTGGTCTTGAGCACTTTATTGGCCCCCATATAGAGCGTGCGCGGGTTGTGCGGCGAGATGAAAAACGGCGTGTACCAGCTAAAACGCAGGCCTGGCAGCCCCGGCCTAAGGCTCTCCGACGACGGCCCGCCACTGAGAATCGAGCGACCTGTGGTGTCCATTCGCATCAGCGCCCCGTTCTGGTGCTCGTAGTAAACAAAGCGCTCGTCGGTGGGATCGGGGAGAGTCACAAAGCTATCGCCGCCCGTCCAGCGGTCCAGATACACACTGCGCCACGGGTCGGGGAGGGCATCATCGAGGATGGCATCGCTTGGCCCGACCAGCGCGGCGTTGTCCTGGGTTCCAGCGAAGATTCGGTAGGGGGTCTGGTTATCGGTGGCCACAAAGTACATCTGCGCCACCGGGATATTGTTGAGGTGCAGCCAGCTCTCGCCCGCATCGTAGGAGAGAAACAGTCCGCCATCGTTGCCTAGGAGCAGGCGCTCTGGGTTGGCGGGATCGATCACCAGCTCATGGTGGTCCAGGTGCAGCGCCCGGCCCGGCGTCTCCTGCACGCGCAAGATCCGATCCCCAAGGCGCTGAAAGGTCGTGCCGCCGTCGTGGGACTGGAAGGCATGGTTGCCCAGGATATAGAGATGGTTCGTGTCGCGCGGGTCCACGCAGATATCCGTGAACTTCCAGCCATACGCCCCAAAAACGTCGTAGAGATCGTCGGTGTTTACCTTGCGCCAGCTCTCGCCGGAGTCTTCGGAGCGGTAGACCTCGCCGCCCACAAACGGCCTGTCTTTCTGCGTGCTCGGGGCGCGGTTGTCGAGATAGAGATAGAGCGTCTTCGGACTCTTCGGTGCAACCGCGATACTGGCCCGCCCTAGAAGCCCCGTCGGGAGCCCCTTGGTCAGCCGTTGCCAGCTCTTGCCGCCATCTTGTGACTTAAAGAGCCCGCCGCGCCGCCCTTCCTCGATCTGCCACGCCCACGCATAGAGCGTCCTAGGGTCTTTGGGATCAAGCGCTAGGTCCACGACGCCCGTGACATCGTCTATAAAGAGCACTTTTTCCCAGTGCACTCCGCCGTCGAGCGTCCGGTAGACCCCCCGCTCTGGGCTTGGTGTCCACTGCTTGCCCATCGCGGCGACATAGGCGATACTCGGGTTGGTCGGGTGCAGCAGTACTTTTGCAATATGGTGCGTCGCCTCCAGCCCGAGATGTGTCCACGATGCCCCCCCATTGACCGACTTAAAGACCCCCGTGCCTGGATAGGCGTAGCCGGCGTACCGTGGCTGCGCCTCGCCCGTGCCTACCCAGACCGTATTGGGATGGCTCTGCGAGACCGCTACGTCCCCGATGGCAAAGGCGCTCTCGTGCTCGAAAATAGGTCGCCAGGTCAGGCCATTGTTCACCGTCTTCCAGAGATTGCCCGAGCCCACCCCCACATAGATCGTCCCCGTATTGCCCGGCGGAATCGCCACCGCCTCCACCCGCGCCCCGATCTTCACCGGCCCCACGGGTCGCCAAGCCAGCCCCCGAAAGAAAGAGCTCTGCGCCAGCGCCTGATGCGCCGCCCAAGCCGGTAGTGTCTGTTTCATCCTAGCATCTTTTCTCTCAGCCGTTGTCCCTACTTAATTTTGATAGGTAGCTCGCGACAGTATTGTATACTGAATACCATTATGACGACGCTGGAGAAAATCGAAAAAGAGGCCCGTGATCTCTCCCCTGCGGAGATTTTGGAGCTGGTAAAGCGACTCCTAAACCAGCTTCCCACATCTGATTCGCAGCCCACAACACCACGGCCCTACGCACTTGCAAAAGGCCTTTTTGAGGTGCCTGCCAGCTTCGACGATCCTCTCCCTGATGATCTCCTAGATGCCTTTGAAGGCCGATGAAACTCCTTCTCGACACCCACATCTTCCTCTGGTTCATCAACGGCGATTCTCGTCTGCCTGCGGCAACTCTGGCAGCAATTCGCGATCCAGGTAATCAGATCTATCTGAGTGCTGTTTCCTTTTGGGAAGTGGCAGTGAAGTACCAGCTTGGTAAACTTCCCCTCCCTGACTCACCTGAGATTTTTCTCCCCGCCTACTGTAGCCTGCACCGTATCCAGCTTCTAGCTCTGGAGCCCGGATGCATCACAGAGCTACTGACTCTTCCCAGTATTCATCGCGATCCTTTTGACCGAATGCTCATCAGCCAAGCCCTCCATCACAGCCTAACACTAGTTTCCGAGGATGCTTTGGTGCGCTCGTATCCCGTAGTGTTTCTCAGCTAACTAACGCGGTTTCTGAACAATAAAATAAAGATGCGACTCGGGGAGCTGGTCGTATTCAAGGTGGCGGCAGACACAGCCAAATCGGTCGATCAGGCGAAGCAGCTCGGGGATTCCGAGGGCGGCGTGGTAGAGCGGCTGGCCGTGGCAGGGGTTGGTGACTTCACCGGGCGTGTCCACGCCGCCGCTGGTGAAAATCAGTATGCCGCCGGGTGCAAGCGCAGCGCAGAGCTTTTCGAGTACCGACGCGTGATGCTCCAACGGGACGTGCCAGATGCTGTCCCAGGCGGAGATAAAGTCGTAGGTGCGGGGAAACTCCCAGGTGCAGATATCGGCATGATGAAAGACCGTGTCGGGGTGCTTGAGCCGGGCCAGCGCCAGCATCTCCGTCGAGAAATCCAGCCCTTCAGCATCGTAGCCGTGTTTTTGCAGGAGCGTCAGAATCCGCCCACTACTGCCACAGCCCACATCCATCGCCCGGCCTGTTGGTGGCGCAAACTTTAAGGCCCGCTCGTGCTGCGCGATCCCATTCTCGTGGTTAAACGACTCATCGGCCCAGTGCTGGGCGAGCTGATCGTAGCTGGCGGCAGTCTGTGTCGTGGTCATGGATTATTTTGTCCGAAAGGCGTAGAGGTCGGCATCTTTGAGGAGGAAGCGGAGCTTGATGGGCTTGCCGCTTAAAGAGGCGAGGTTCAGGTCAAGAGCGCCCTCTAGCTCGTCGCCAAAGAGCGGCTTGCTCTGGGCGAGCGGCTTGCCCGCGGGATCGAGCACCTCGACTTGGATGTTGCCCGCCGCCGAGGTCGCGTAGTTGAGGACGAGGCGCGAGCCGTTGACAGTCACGGGGCGCGTGGTAAACTCGCCGCCGCTGGCGTCGGCGTGCACCGACGCAAAGCCGTGGCGGCGCACGGTGATGCGGCGCAGCCTATGATCGGGCCAGTCGTAGTGCTCACTGGCGTAGAGGGAAAACTCGCCCTCACCGGTCTCGATAATTCCGGTGGCGGGCATGTTGCTGCGCTGGGTCCAGTTGTGCGGGTCGGGGCCGGGGCGCAGCCATGCCTCCAGAAACGGGCGGCTCCAGTGCAGACCATCGCGGCTGCTCATGAAGACGGCATCGGAGACACCCGGCTCTTTGTAGCCCGCGAGCTTGGTGCGCTCGGGGACAAAGCGTTTGGGGAAAGAGAGCAGCACATGGGGCGCGCCGGGGCAGGGGCGGACGGCGTTGGTGTAGAAGTGCTCGGTAGGTGTCCCTGGCGCGTAGCGGTTGGGCTCGGGCTTGCTCCAGCGCAGAAAGTCGTCGGAGAGGCAGCTCTGGATCGCACGGTAGCCACTGTACTCGCCCTGGGTGAAGTAGCGTGAGTAGAGCCGGTACTTGCCCAGCGCCTCATCGAAGAACGCCGTGTTGAGCGAGTCAAATGTCCCATCGGTGAGGACGGGCGCGGGGCTGAGCTTCTGCCAGCGCACCCCGTCAGGTGAGCCAAAGGCGTAGAGCTTGCTATTGATCCCGCCCAAAGCCTTGTAGCGCGCGTCGGGCTTGGTTTTTGGGTTGGTATCGAGAAACGGTGCGAAGTTGTGCGCCTCTAGCCCCTGCCAGACAATATTGTTCGCCTTGGAACCCCGAAACGCAAAGAGCCCGAGAGTGGGGCGCGTGAAGTGGATGCCGTCGTCGCTCTCAGCCAGGCACGTCGCCTGCTCCAGCGACTGATCGCCCGGACAGTAGCCCCGGTAGTAGAGCCGGACTTTCTTGCCGTCTTGGATCGCCGTAAAGTACGCGCTGGCCGGGCCCTCCCAGGGCCTATCGGTCGTCAGCACGAGCTCCCGCCGCACCGGCGTGCTCAGCCGTAGCGCCACCCCGCGCTTGCTCTCGACCAGCCCGTCGTCGACAAAAAGCTCCCACCGCGGGCCGATAGTCTCACTTTGTTTCATTGCTTAGTCTTCCAAAGCTTTGTCTGTTGCTTCCACCAATTTCTTTAAGAACTCAATCGCCTTTTTTAGTTCCTCACGTTTAACGAGATGAGGATTCGCTTCTCCTGTTATTTGCCGAGATCGATGTACAGCATCTCCCCGTTTAGATATTAGATTGTTTAATGTATTTTTTACAGTTTCTGTATCAATATTGCTCCAAAACCATTTTTCAGTAACATCAACTCCTGTATATTCTAAAAATACATGCTTTGTCTTTGCCCAATCCGGATTGTTAAATCTTTTCAGTTCGTTGAAAAGATGACGCTTCATAAAATTACCCAAATGGCTCCCAGTGACTAATTTTAGATGAATTTCCATTGATTCACTCACACGATCTTCTACATATGTTTCCCAAGCAGTTAATGCCATTATAAGTCCTGCCCTCTTGAGCACTTCTGCATTCTCAGGTGGAGGCTTTACATTGATTGCATCAAAATGTTGTAGAAGTTCTTGCGCATCCAATATGGATTGTTCAAAGGTTGTTTTTGCTTTTGACATTTAACTCTTTACCTATTTTACATTAGAAATAATTAGATTCTACAAGAGGCAAATTCATTTAAATCCACTCTGATTTTTGAGGCGGATTTTATCGTCATTTTGCCAGAAACTTATCTGTCCAGCGTTGCGCTTGCTCAATCTGTGCCTGCGCCTTGTCCAGCTCCGCCCGCGCTTCCTGATCGTCCCCGCGTAGCTTCTCGCGGGCCGCAGAGATCGCGCTAAGAGCCGGGCCGTAGTTGTCGCTGCTGGGGCCAGCCAAGATCGCTCCCCGCGCCTGTGCCCACGCCATCTGGTAGCCCACCTGATAGGCCAGCAAAATCGCGACAATCAGACCGAGCACAGCCGCCATTTCCTTATACGTTACTGTCACTGCTCTCCTCTCTCGACAAAGTACGCCGGAGGGTCAGGATGCTCGAAGGTGCCCTCATCAAATGCCTCGTATAAATCCTCGGGAAGCATGCTCCCTAGCTTCGTGTAGAGCGCCTCGTTTATGACCTCGTAAGCCCCGCCACTGCGGCGTGTCCCCATAAACTCATTTACTGCCGCCAGATCAGGATAGTGCATCGGCTGATGGAAAAACTGATTCAGCTCCGCTAGCGTCTGCTGGACAAAGAGTAGCTCCCGAAGCGAGACCATGACGGTTCGGTCTTCGGGAATCGTATCTAGTCCAAACACGACACGCTCTCGAACGGTGGGACGCTTTGTCATCGCTTTATCTTACCTCCTCGTATTATGAAAATGAGGCGTTCACCCAGAGCTTCTTTTCGTCGTGGCGCTGCCAGAATTGCTCAAGTGTGATGGGGCGCTTGTAACGACGGACTTTACTTGGGCCGAACTGGTAGTCGCTGGTGAAGAGAAGTTTTCCTTCGGGGGAGGCGGCAAGCAGGGTCTTCAGGAGAATTTTAACGGCGAGCTTGTAGCGGGGCTTGAACTCCAAAAACTCCCACCACTCGGTGCAGAGATTGGCGGCAGTATAGGCATCGCGTTGCCATACACCAGGAAAACGCAGGCAGCTTCCGCCTAGATGGTAGATACAGCCTTGGAGCTGGTCAAAGTCTCGCTGGAAGAGCGACGGGTAGTCACGGTGCGAGAGTAGCGTGGTTTCTGCATCGACAGCACAGGGCAGGTAGCAAAAGTCGGTGGGCTCATGCTGGCTGAGGCAGATGATCTCGATAGAAGGCATAAGTGCTCTATCGCCTAGGAGGGCTGAACTCGATAAAGCACGTGCGGTGTGATGGGGTGCCCGACTGGGGGTAGCGGATGGTCGAAGTCGTCGCCTGAGTGGTGGGTCATGCCGAGCTTTTCCATGACGTTGCGGGAGCGCTGGTTGCTGACGGCGGTCATGGCGACGATCTCGGGGAGCTTGAGGGTTTGGAAGCCGTAGACGAGCGCGGCTTTTGCCCCCTCGGTGGCGTAGCCGTGCCCCCAGTGCTCATACGCCAGCCGCCAGCCGATCTCGACACAGGGAGTAAAGTGTGCCGTGAAGCGCGGGGTGGAGAGGCCGATGAAGCCGATAAACTCCGCAAGACGCGGCACCTCGACCGCCCAGAGGCCGAAGCCTTTCTCGGCGAAGTGCGCCTCGATTCGGTCTACCATCGCATCGCTTTCGGCGGTTGTGAGGGTGCTGGGGAAGCACTCCATCACACGCGGGTCGGCGTTGAGAGCGGCAAAAGCGGCGTGATCACTGGGACGCCAGCGGCGCAGGAGCAGGCGGTTGGTTTCGAGAGATGGCACCTAGATAAAAAATTTCCTCATGGAAATCACCGGTGAGGCCGCCCCTTGCTTTGGCTCACCAAAGATGATGAAGGCTTCGTCGGCGGCAACCGGCATCATAATATGGGCAAAGTTTATACCGCTACTGAAATCTACGGTGACACGAGCCGCACGCAAAGAGCCCCCCGTCCCATCCCCTCTACGAATATCCACAACCACATTTCCGCTGATCCCTGCGGTTGTCGCACTTACTTGAACCAGTAAAAAACCAGTCTGCTCCAAAACACCTTGATCCAAAACAACACTCTCTTGGTCTATTGCTAAGTCTTCCATATGATTCTCACTATATGTGTTCATTCTGTCAGTACAGACATTGTAATAGATAGAGGTACGGGCACCAAAGTCGCATTAATTTGCGTTATGATACGCCATGCTGTCTTCTTCGGACATTGCTCTTCTGGAGCACGAGCGGGTGCTCAAGGCCGCGACGCGGGCGCTGGCGCAGGAGCCGATCACCATTACGGCGTCACCAGCCAAGCTGAGCCAGGGCGGCGTGCATGACTTCTACTCCAACGGCGACTACTGGTGGCCCGATCCCACCAAGCCCGATGGCCTGCCCTACATCCGCCGTGATGGGGAGTCCAACCCACAGAACTTTTCGCAGCACCGACTGGCCGTCAAAGCCCTGCGCGATGCGGTTGCGGCGCTGGCGGCGGCGTTCCAGCTTACCGGGGAGACACGCTATGTCACCAAAGCGGCGGCGCTACTTCGGGTGTTCTTTCTCGATGCCAAGACCCACATGAACCCGCACTTGGACTACGCCCAAGCGATTCCGGGCGTCTCACCGGGGCGCGGGATCGGGATTATCGACGCGCTCCATCTCATCGAGATTCCCCGTGCGGTGCGTGCGCTGGAGAAGTCGGCGGCGTTTCAAGTCGATCTCAAGCCCTGGTTTCGCGAGCTTGCGGAGTGGATGGTCAGCAGTAAGAACGGACAGGAAGAGGCGCAGACCAAGAACAACCACGCGGTCGCGTTTTACTTGCAGCTGGCGGTCTACGCCGATTTTGTGGGCGATGTGGCAAAACTTACCCAGTGCCGCAAGCAGTTCAAGGAAGTGTTTGTCCCGCAGCAGATGGCGCTTGATGGGAGCTTTCCACTGGAGCTAGAGCGCACCAAGCCCTACGGCTACTCGATTTTTCAGCTCGACAACATGGCGCTTCTCTGCCAGGTGCTCTCCACGCCTAGCGACAATCTCTGGAGCTTCACGCTCCCCGATGGGCGTGGGATTCGCAAGGCGCTGGCGTTTCTCTACCCGTTTCTGGCCGACAAGTCCAAGTGGCCACGCAAGCCCGATGTGCAAGCCTGGGACGGCTGGCCCGCACGTCAGCCGAGCTTACTGCTCGGCGGTCTCGCGCTGGGTGAAAAATCCTATATCGAGCTCTGGAAAAAGCTCCCCGCTGATCCCCCTGACCCGGAAGTCCAGCGCAATATCGCCATCACGCAGCCCCTTCTGTGGATAAAATAAACGATGAGTACATTTCAAGCAACCGGAACCCGTGTGGGAGAGCCGACGGCGCTGACGGCGGTGGTGTGGGTGCGGCTAACGGCCGCGGCGACGCGCAAGCCAGGGACGCTGGCAGAGCTTGAGGGCGCGTGTCCGGGCGTGGCGGGCCGGGTGCGGGTGCGTTACGGGACGCGGGAGGACTTGCGCGGGGCGCAGGCGACGCCTTGGGTGAGCGTCACTGAGGCGACGGACTTTACGCACCACTTTGAACTAAAGAACCTGAAGCCGGGGATGCGCTATTTTTATGCCAGTGAGTCCGACGGCTCTGAGGTGCGCGGAGCGTTTCAGACCGCACCCCGCGAGAAAGCGCCCAGCGACTTCCGGTTCTGCGTGATGACCTGCCAGGGCTACCCGGATCGTGGACACGCCGATGGCCACGCGATCTACCCGGCGATGCAGGCGCTCCAGCCCGCCTTTGCTTGTCTCACGGGGGATTTAGTCTACTACGACAACGACCCGCCACGGGCGGAGACGGCGCAGCTGGCACGCTATCACTGGGAGCGCATGTTCAGCCTGCCACGCCTGCTGGCGTTCAATAAGAGCGTCGGAACCTACTGGCTCAAGGACGACCACGATACGCTCAACGACGACACCTGGCCGAGCAAGAGCATGGGAAGCTTCACGTTTGCGGAGGGCCAGAAGATCTTCCGTCAGCAAGCTCCGCTCAGTAACGGGCCAAGCTACCGGACGTTTCGCTGGGGCCGGGATCTCCAAATCTGGCTCACCGAGGGGCGTGATTTTCGCTCACCCAACACGATGCCAGATGGCCTGGAGAAGACGATTCTTGGTAAGACGCAGAAAGAGTGGCTTAAGCGCACGCTCAGAGAGAGCACTGCCACCTGGAAAGTTCTCATCTCCCCGACACCGCTGGTCGGGCCGGATCGGGCCAAGAAGAACGACAATCACAGCAACGTGGGCTTTCAGCACGAGGGCGACGAGCTACGCGCTTGGTTTAAAGCCAACGTCCCGAGCAACTTCTTTGTGATCTGTGGCGACCGGCACTGGCAGTACCACTCCGTGCACCCCGAGACGGGCCTAAACGAGTTCTCAGTTGGTGCGGCCAGCGATGAGCACGCGGCAGGCACGCCGGGCGAGGACAAGCGCTACCACAAGTTCCACCGGGTCAAAGGCGGCTTTCTCTCCGTGACGGTCAAGGGCCCCACGATTCTCTTTGAGCACCGCGATATCTACGGCACTGTGGTCTACACCTATCAGCAGTCCTAGTGCGCGTCTGGGGTAATGCCAAGCACCACATCAAAGCCTGCTGTCAGCTCGCCGATCTTGGAGCCTTTAAGCGGCTTGAACTCGGAGAGCAGGAGCTTGCGCTGTGGCTCGGGGATGCCCTTTAAGGGGCCATCGGTTTGGTTTTGCGCCTCACCTGCGATGTAGCACTGGGTGACAAACTCTTTCTTGCCTTTGAGCTTCACCGCGAGATGGATATGGGGCGTGCGCCCAGGGTAGGGAACCGGCTTGATCGTCCGAAACAGATACTCGCCCGTGGAGCCAGTGACAAAGCGCCCGAAGCCCTGGAAGCTCTTATCTTGCTTGTCTTTTTTCGGCGTGCTGTCTTGGCTGTGGATATAGACACCGTTGTGGTCGCACTGCCAGATCTCCACCGTGGCATTGCGGATCGGGTTGCCGTGGCTGTCGAGAATTCGCCCAGAGAGATAGGTCACCACGCCCACTGCAGGGGTGAGCGAGTCGTTGATGGTCAAGAGATCGTTGTCGGTGTCCAGCGGGAGCTTGTCGGGGTAGAACGGCCCCTCAGTCTGCTTGGGCGTGCGTGCGAGCTCGTCGGCAAACGCGCCCGGCGTGGTGAGCAGCAGGCTACTCAGGGTTAAAAAACTTCGTCGTTGCATGGTAGGAGAAGCGTACCACAAAGCCGAATGATGAGCCATGCAAACTTTACGCGGCTACACGATCCCGCTGGTAGACCTCGCGGCGCAGAAAGAGCGCCAGTTTCTCGTGGATCGCGAGCCGGGCCAGTATCTGGGGCATCCAACCACGGTGCTCCTCGACGATAAAAAGACGATTCTCTGTGTCTATCCCAAGGGGCATGGGAGAGGGCCGATTGTCTACAAGAGAAGCCTGGATGGCGGCAAGACCTGGAGCGAGCGCCTGCCGACTCCGCCGAACTGGGTGACATCGCAAGAGTGCCCGACTCTCTTTCGGACGAAAGACAAGAAGGGAAAGAAACGGGTCTTGCTCATCTGCGGCCTCTACCCGATCCGTCAGGCAATCTCTGAAGATGAGGGCCAGACCTGGAGCGAGCTAGCCCCGATTGGCGACTACGGGGGGATTGTCCCGATGGGCTCGATGGTGCGGCTGGCTAGCGGCGACTACTTGGCTTTCTTCCACGATGATGGTCGGTTTTATGCCAATGCGGGCAAGGCGACCGGGAAGTTTTATGTCTACTCGGTAAGAAGCGCAGATGGCGGCGTGACCTGGAGCAACCCGACCGTGATCGCGCACCTGCCCGATGCGCAGCTCTGCGAGCCCGGCACGCTCCGCTCGCCCGATGGGAAACAAATCGCGGTGCTCTTGCGCGAGAACTCCCGCAAGCACAACTCCTACGTGATCTTCTCCAACGATGAGGGGGTTACCTGGACAAAGCCGCGCGAGCTGCCCGGTGCCCTCACGGGGGATCGACACACGGGAGTCTATGCCCCGGATGGTCGCCTCTTTATCTCGTTTCGCGACATGTGCCACGAGTCCCCGACCAAAGGCGACTGGGTGGCGTGGGTGGGCACCTACGATGATCTTCTCACAGGCCGCGAGGGGCAGCTTCGGGTACGCCTGATGGACAATACCAACGGCTCTGACTGTGCCTATCCCGGTGTGCTCTGTCTCAGAGATGGCACGATCGTGGCCACAACCTATGGGCACTGGGCTCAGGGCGAGTCGCCCTATATCATGACCGTCCGGCTAAAACTAAGCGAGCTTGCCTAGAAATTCACGCGGGTCTGGAGGGTGAAGCGCTTCTCTACGGTGGGCCTGCCGCCTGCGGCGAGGCTGGGGACATCACGCTCGTACTCATAGAGCGCCCGAATCATGACATCTTTGGCGAACTTGTAGTTGGCACCCAGCCCAAGTGCGGTGGCGGACTGGGGTTTATCGCCAAACTTCCAGCTCCGCATCACCCCAACCACGGTGACATGCCGCGAGACGGCTAGGTTGCCCTCGCCAAAATACCCCCAGACTGGATTCTGGTCGTCTGCTCCGAAGACAACCTCGCCACGAGCGAGGAGCTTATCCAGCTGGTAGACCGCATCGGCGGCCATCCGGGTCCTGTCCACAAAGTTCCGCGCGACGGAGGTTCCAGAAGCCGGGAGCTGCGTGTCAAAAGTGGTCACCGGCCCGCGTCCCGTCATGATCGAGCCACCGAGCTGCAAGCGCCCGTTCTCAGCCTGCGTTCGAAAGAGACTCTCCAGCCGCGCCATGATTACTTTATTGCCATCAAAGTCCGAGCGGTTGGGGCCAGCGCCCGTTGTGGCGGCGACATAGTAGCGGTAGGGGCCGTAGCTTCCCTCCAGCATTGCGCCCGTGTCCACCCGCAGCCCCAGAGACTTCTCGTAGAGCGTCTGGATCGGCTGAAGCGGTGTGTCGTAGACGGCGGCGAGGCCAAAAGGCAGCACAAACTGCCCCGCTCGCACGGTGGCATCCACCCCTGGCAGTAAAAAGCGATAGAAGGCATAGACCTCTGAGGCACGCAGGCGGTTGAGCGCCGTGCCGCGTGGCCCCTCGGACTCACTCACGAGCTGGAGGCGCATCCCACCGCGCTCATCGCCATCTTTAGGGTTTGCCTTAATGTAGTCTAGTGTGTAGCGACCCGAGGCAATATAGCCCCCACGCGTGTTGCTGCTGCCGTTGCGGTAGCGCCAGTCTAGCGCACCGCCAAAGAGCCAGGTCTCAGAAGTGCGGTAGAAAGGCTTAGGACCGATGAGATCAGGGTCACGGGATGCTGTTGAGTTAGGAGGACGCGTGGGTTGAAATGTCCCACGTGGCGGCGGCGGATAGACCGCAAAGAAGCTCGGACGCTCGGTTGGGGGCTGTGTCTGTGCGAGTGCAGGCAGGCCGAGAAGTGCTGAGGCAAGCAGCAGAGCCACTTTCATAGGGAAAAAAGACTCTCTGGGACACCGACATTGATCCGCGCTGACTCCACGGTCTGGACGGCACCAAGCTTGCCAAACTGATTGTAGATCTCGACGCGTGAGGGCAGAAAGATCCCCGGTTTTAGCTCCCGCGCTTTGACATAGCGAATCTCTTTTTGTAGCTCACTCTCCGAATTATAGGAAAGGCGCTTTTCAGTGATAAAAGTCTTGGGATTGAGCCAGACCAGCTCGTGGCTTTTATTGTTGGTGTTGCGCTGAATGAGCTTGTAGACCAGCAAAGCGCCCTCACGACGTTGAAAGATGGCTTGATAGTCCGTCGTGAGCCAGTCTTTGGCGAAGATTCCCACATCCATCAGGCTCTGCTTCTGGCCTGGGTTGTTTTGGACATCCTCCGTTTTTTTCAGCATCCCGATTTTGTAGGTCTTGGTATTGCCAACATAGATCAGCAGTGCAGAGAGCGGCCCCGCCTTTCCCTCGACTCGAAGTCGCCCTGGAGCTTTGTAGGTCAGCTCGTAGGTGGGAATACGGTACGAGGTCGCAAACGCGCCACCAATCTTTTTTAGCTCGTCGAAGTTGGTTTCTTCATGGACAATGCGTAGAGCCGCAAAGAGATCTTTGATCTGTTCGGTGATGGGAGCATCTTGTGGGCTTTTTTGTTGCATTGTCCTAAGTGTCCACGTTATTTTTTCTTGGGAGCAGGCTTGGCAGGCTCTTTGAAGCCTTTTAGAGAGTGCGCGTGGGTCTTGTACCACTCACCGGCTGCCGTGCGCTTTCCCGCACCCTTGGGGTTGGTATGGCAGAACGCACAGTTCTTACTCTCTTTTTTTGCGTAGGCGGGTAGGGCAAATGCATGGCTTGCGGTGCTCATCACCAGTGCCAGTAGTGCAAAACGACTTAACATCTTCATAGCTTTGTTCCTTAGTTCCGGGCGTCTGATTAGACAGGTCTCTCTTCTGAGAGTTTCAACTTATGGTTGAAAAGGCGGGGGAAGGGGGCCACTGGGCACGATTCCCGGGGGGGCCAGTAAGAGAGCATCCAGAGAGATAGCCCCTTCGGCACGAACTTCGATTTGGTGAATGCCGCGCGGCATCACGACGGAGCCGCAGTCGTACCAGCTTAGTGTCCCAAGAGCAAACGTCTCCCCCATTATTCGGGGGAGAGGCGCATCGGCTCCTCCGAAGGGCTGACCATCGAGAAACACTCGGAAAGTTGCGCCTGGTGTGGCCGCCACATAGAGCCTAAGAGCCCCTTCGAGGTTGATGCCGACCGGAAAAACGGCTGTCGCGAGGGCGGCATCGGCAGGACGGTTGGCACTCACGAGCACCCGCGCTCCACTGGCACCCGGACGGTCATCTACCATGTCAAATGTGTAGCCTGCGACTTGCTCGGCCTCAATCCAGACATAGGGACGCAGAAGAGCGCTCATCTGATCCACTTTTTGCTGGAGATCCGTCAGGGCCTGGTAGGCCGATGTCGTCACCTCACTCTTATAGCGCCGCTTGAGGTTCTGTAGCTCAATGCCCAGAAACGAGGTCTCATTGAACTTGCGCTTACTGACCCCCGCTAGGAGTGTTTCTGCTCGGGCCATGGTCTCGGGGAATGCCTCCAGTGGGAGAGGGAGGGAGGGGAAGTTGTAGAGACGCAGAGGCTCGGGGCCGATGGTGAGAGTCAGGGTGTCTTTGGTAATAACGCCGCGCTCCCTGGGCAGCCAGCTCAGGGGAGCCGCATTGGAGAGGTTTGCTTGCTTAGGAATCTTGAGCTTGATCTGACGTGGTCCGCTGGGGTTCCAGAGGTAGAACACGGGTCCTTCCGGCTCACTCAGGCTGTAGGCGCGCCCCGCAGGCCCAAAGTTGTAGAGCATGTACTCACGGTCACTGGGAAGCCACCAGCTTCCGTCTTGCAGGGGACGGGGTTGAAGAGGCTTGTAGGTTCGTGGATAGAAGACCGCTTTATCCCGTGGCGGGGCTGCCGCCCCGATCCCCATGACCCCGAGCTGGCGCTGGTACTCTCCTAGCCAGCCAAGCTGCTCCGGCTGCTGTGAGAGGTCGTAGGCGATACGGGTGGGCTCGACTAGGCGAGCGCCATCCACATAGAAGCCGCGTGCTCCCGTGTCGCGCAGGGCATCCAGCATGCTAAAGAGTAAGCGCTTGGTGGCAAAGCCCGGCTGGGTTGTCTGCGGGATACGCGACTCCTGTGTGGCTAGAACGGGTAGCCAGAGCCGACGAGGCGCATCGCTGAGCTGGGCATAGGCCTCCGCTCCGGTGTAGGCGACGGGCTCAATCCCTTTGCCATAGGCTTCAATGCCCACGCCATCGAAGCCCGCTCGCGCCTCTATCCGTGCAAAGAGGGGAGAGAATCCCCGAGAGCGGTAGACGACGGGCACTTCGGCGACCCCGCGCTTGAGGGCGATGGCAAGCTGGTTCATGTAGCCCCTCAGCGACTCGGTCTTGAAGGTCTCTAGATCTTGCCAGAAGCTAGAGGCGCTGTCCTGAGTAGCGATAAGACTGCCTTTTCCCTTGTGGTAGAACTGTGGTAGGCCCTTTTCTGCCCACCAGAGCGGAAGAAGCTGTGCGGCATCGTCAAAGCTTCTAACGGTTCCTCGCTCTGTGATGCCCCACTTTGCCTCAAGGCTGTCAAGCGTGGCATAGCGGTGCGAGAGGTATAGAGCCCACTCGGTCTGGAAGGCAGTGCCGCTGGGGACAATCTGGCGTGCTTCCCCCGCGAGAGAGAGTGTCAGGCCAAGCGGATCGGAGAAGAAGCGAAAGCCTTTGCCCAGCTTTACCTGGCTAAAGAGCATCAGCAGATCGTCGCGGTACTTATCAAAGCCCTCCCAGACATTGGGAATCCCAAGCTCACTACCCGCAAGAAAGAGGCGCTCAGGGTAGAGCACCAGCCGGTTGCGTCCCTCTTTGAAGGAGACATTGGCACGGGCACCCTCCGCGACAATATCCGCTGTTCCCAGATCCAGCACTTGGCGCGTTCCAGGGTCGGCGACAAACCAGAGGGCACGGCTCAGGTTCTTGATGGGGAAGCGCACTTGTCCGCCGTTGCCGGGAGCATCTTGTAGATAGCGACCAGGAAGGATCTGGTAGCCCAAGAGAGGCGTGCGTGGAGCATCCGCCAGAGAGAGGCCGTAGGTGAAGCCCTCCGCCTCGGCGGCATCAACGATCCGCTGGATTGCCGTTGGCTTGATCAGGGTAATTCCACCCTTGAGTGGCTGGAGATAGATATCCGTGATCCCGCTGGCTTTAAGACGCTGGAGTGCTGCCAGGTCATCGGTGACGTCTGCCTCACTTGCTCCTGGAGCCCAGGACTTAACTTGGAAGAGCCCCCCAACAGGCACAAAAGGCTTGCCATCCCAGACAAGAGAGTGGTTCTCCGCGACACGCCAAGGGTGTTTCTCCCCGGCTCCGTCGGTGTAAACCCCATCTGTGGAGCCTGTCGAGGAGCCTATCAGAGGGAGGGAGAGCAGAGCCAGTAAAGCAAGGGGGTTTAGCATCGTCTTAAATACCCAGAATCGTAAGGAGCTTTTGGAGTGCCTGTTTGGCCTCCTCAGCGGCGCTACCAGCGGGCATGGCTCCTGTCAGTGCCGCCGCAAGTCCTAGAGCTGCCTCCGCCAGAGGCCGTGGTGAGAGAGTTTCTTGTGCCTGCTCCAAAGCTAAGGTTGCTGTTGCACAGGCAGCTTCCAGTGCCGCCGCCTCGCCCACATGGGAAGAGGTGAGTGCGGAGTGCAGCTGCGTGGGGGCCTGCGAAGGCACATCCAGGTTTATTACTTGCGGGGTACTCGGATCCGCCTGTGCAAACCACCAGCGCAGCTGCTGAGGCGTCGTCTGTGGCAGAATCTCTTCCAGCACGGGCAGCGCTCCGTACCTTCCGACCCGCCTTTCCTGCCCTTCCTTCAAAATCCTCACCGGAGCCACTAAACTAATTTGTAGCGCCTCGGGGACGCAGCCCAGTGCCTGGAGCCCCACGCGGGTGCGGCCCTCGTAGGCACCGTGGTCATCGCTCCAGAGGTCAATGAGCAGGTCAAAGCCGCGCGAGAGCTTCTGCCGATGGTACGCCAGATCGCTTGCCAGGTAGGTCGGGCCGCCTTGGGTGCGCACGAGTGGCCAGTCTTGCTCTCCACTCTTGAGCCAGAGCGCTCCGCCACGCCAGGTGGTCTGACCTGCCGCCGTAAGATCGGTCAGGAGCTTATCCACTTCGCCGGAGCGCAGCAGCTCCGCCTCGGAGATAAACGAGTCGAAGCTAACACCAAGCTCCGCAAGGCTAGCGTTTTGTCGTGTGCGCACTGCCGCGAGAATATCGGAGAGGGTTGCGCCTCGTGCGGACTTCGCGATCTCAGCGGCGAAGGGCTCAGCTTCTGTGGCGACATTCCGAGCAAAAGCGGTGAGCGTGGTGCCTGGCGCGTCATTGACATAGAACTCACGGGTCACCTGATGGCCCACATCGGCAAAGACACGCGCGAGAATATCCCCGATCACGGCGGCGCGTGCGTGCGGGATCGAGATCGGGCCATTGGGGTTGGCAGAGACATATTCAAGACAGATTTTCATTTTTTCGTTTGGGTGGTGAGAGTGAGCCGAGCAAACTGCGGCAGAGCGGCGAGCTTTTTCATGCGCGCCGCATTGGGGCTCGACGAGATCCGGTAGAGCCACTCTAGCCCAGATTTTTGCATCCAGACCGGGGCACGCTTCACGGTGCCGGAGAAGACATCCAGTGTCCCCCCCACGCCGATATAGACTTTTGCTCCCACCCTCCCTTTCTGCCGCTGGATAAATTTTTCCTGGCGCGGAATTCCCATGGCGACCAAGAGAATATCGGGCTTTGTGGCCGCGATCTGCTCCGCCACGGTATCTTCTTCGTCAGCCTTGTAGTAGCCGTCGCGCATGCCACAGATATTGGCATCTGGGAACCTCTCCCGCATTTTCTGCGCCGCCGCCTCCGCAATGCCCGGAGCGCCCCCAAAAAAGAAGATGCGCCAGCCATTTTTGCCCGAGAGCTCCACCAGCTTGGCAGAGAGATCCACGCCACTGACCTTGGCAGTAATCGGTACGCCCAGACGCTTGCTTGCCCAAATAATCCCCGCGCCATCGGGAGTAATCAGCGCCGCTTGCTCGACAAGGGCGGCGAAGTCTTTGTCCTCGCGGTAGGTCATCACCATGGACGCATCAGCCGTCACGATATGATGGGGTTTCCCCGACGCGATAAACGAGGCGATATACGCCAGCGCCCCTTCCATAGTCACACGATCAATGCGCATCCCATGAAGGGTAATCGAGTTGCGCGGCGGAAGCTCAGCCATAGAAGGCTATTTTATCGCAAAGAGGAGCTTGGCGGCGGCGATGAGCAGGACGAGGGCGAGAAGGCGGCGCAGGCTGGGGGGAGGAAGGCGCTTGCTGCCTAGGGCTGCACCGATCGAGCCGCCCGCGACGGCAGCGATGGCCCAGAGCCAGAGACTGGGTGGCAGGTGCGCCAAGCTACTGGGTTTTCCCGCAAGCCCCGCCAGTGAGTTGACCAAAATAAAGGCCACCGATGTCCCCGCTGCCTCTTTTGCCTTTGCCCAGCCCATCAGCAGCAAGAGCGGCGTCAGGAAAATCCCGCCCCCCGTGCCCGTCAGACCTGCCAGAAATCCGATTCCCGCCCCGAGAACCATGCTCAGCCAGATCGGCGGGGGCTGTGGGTCTTCTTTATCCGTGAGCTTTCCCAGAAACAGGCGCACGGCGGCAACGAGCAGAACAATACCTACAAGAGGCTTGTACCAGCTACCCGACAGGGTGATCGCGCCTCCAAAATAGGCCAGAGGAATCGCGCCGAGGGCAAAGGGCCAGAAAAGCCGCCACGAGAACGCTCCGGCGCGAGCAAATGCCACGGTGCCGATACTAGAGACCAGCAGATTCAGCACCAATGCTGTTGGCTTCATGACTGTGGGATCAACCCCCACTAATGCCATGGCTGCCAGATACCCTGAGGCCCCCGCATGGCCTACAGAGGCGTAGAGCAGCGCCGCAAGAAAGATCAGCACCGGCAGAATGATCATGGCGTATTTTATCAGGCGGGGCGTTTGGCGGGGCCTGAAAGTCCCCGCCTAGGCCGCGCTACGCGCGAAGCGGGCCGAGCCCGCGGGAGTTTAGGTTTGCCGTTTTTCGACTTCTTCCCACTCGGGCCAGACTTTCTGGTTGGCATGGTGTTTTTTCTGGTTGTCCACGTAGGCAACGACTCGGCTTAAGTGTGAGCGGCTCAGGCTGAAGCTCGCATAGCCGCTCTGCCAGCGAAATATCTCGGTGTTTTCTTCGCGCAGATCGTTGAGAAGTGCGGAGGAAACGCCCTTGATCTGATTGGCAAACTGTGAATAGCATCACGGATGCATGGAGTTTGACGACCACATGAACAGGGTCTGGCATCCCATTCAGGGCAAGGATATCGCAGACTAAACGCATTGCCTCGGCTCGGATACACCGATGCGCTGTCTCTTCCCACTCCCCCGTTAGTATCTGCTGGCGCTGGTAGGTGGCCCAGACAAAATGGGCAAAACTCTCGACTTTGCTCTGGTGCCGTACGTTTACTTTTCTGTTCACGTCTCTATAACGGCTCACAGGTACCCATTCTGATAAAACACAGGGAAATTTCTTTTTTGGCCTCTCTTGTGCGGGCTCGGCCCGCTTCGCGCTTGCGCGGCCTAGGCGGGGACTTTTAGGCCCCGACAACTGATAAAATGATTTGGGAGGGGATAACAAAATGACCTGGATCGTTCGCTGGATCGTCGGGGCGGTGGCGCTGTATCTGACGGTGTTCTCCTGGAGCTACGTGCAGCCGGTGGCTCCATTTCTGGGAGGCAAGCAGGGGCTGATGCTGGATGGCGCTCTTGGGGCGTTTTTCTCCATCGCGGTGGTGACACTAGTCAATGCCTTTGTGGGGCCGATTCTAAGACTGCTGGCCGCGCCGCTCAACTGCCTGACGATGGGCCTGATGCGTTTTGTGGTCAACGCGCTGCTCTTCTGGCTAGCGGGAACACTGGGACTGGGACTCTCGGTACAGGGCTTTCTGCCGGCTCTCTACGGCTCCATTGCACTCTCCACGATCTCTGGGATGCTGGACTTGCTGATCCCCAAAGATAAGGACTAATGGCGATGGCTTCGGTGGTGGTTTTAACGGGCATGAGCGGCGCGGGAAAGCAGACCGCGGCGCGCTGCTTTGAGGACATGGGCTGGCTTGTGGTGGAGAACATTCCGCCACGTCTTTTCGCGCCTCTTCTGAATGGAATGCCCAAAGATGAGCCCCTTTGCATCGTCAACGATGTGCGCTCGGGAGAGTTCGATGCGCTCTCGGCAGGGATTCTCTCGCTACCCGTAACACCAACTCTCGTGTTCTTAGATGCCATTGACGAGATTTTAGTACGCCGCTTCAAAGAGACACGCCGCCCCCACCCGTTTTTCTTTGAAGCGGGAGGGATTATCTCCGCCATTGGGCTAGAGCGGGAGAGGCTTGCGGAGCTAAAAGAGCAGTCCGAGCTGGTGATTGATACATCGGGGATGAGCACGACCGAGCTGAGGGCGTTTCTGCGCGAGCGCTTTGCCGCGCCGCAGCACAAACAGCAGCCTATTACCGTTACCATAGCCTCGTTTGGCTTCAAGCATGGGACACCTCTTGACGCGGATTTATTGTTTGATGTGCGTTTTCTGCGTAACCCCTACTACAATCATAGTCTTCGAGAGAAAGATGGTCGTAGTGCCGAAGTTCAGGAGTTTGTCGAGGCCGATGAGCGCACGAGTGCTTTCCTGGAGCGTCTCTACGACCTAGTCGGATGGTCGCTCCCGCACTACATTGCCGAAGGAAAGGCCTACTTAACCATTGGCATTGGCTGCACGGGTGGCAAGCATCGCTCTGTGTTTATTAGTGAGAGACTCTCCGCGTTCCTAAAGCAGCGCGGCTACCGAGTGCTGATCCAGCACCGCGATGTGGAGAGGCGCTAAGCGTGGCGACTCCTCTTCCCAATCCTCAGCAGCTGGTGGTACATGGGGTGAAGTGGCTCACGCCAGGCCTGAAGGTGAAGCGCTATCTCCTCCTAATCCCGATTGGGCTTTTGCCCGTGGTGATTGGGGTTGCGCTGCTGGTCAATATTCGCAATACGGACTACTATGACTGGTTGGAGCACCGCATTGAGCAGCTTTTTCATGTTGATATTGCGGACATGCGCTTCTATCTTCCTACAGGAATCGCGCTGATCGTGCTGGGGTTGGTGCTGATTCTCAGCGCCCTGATTGCGGTCAATCGGAGTATTGTGGGGGTGATCTCACCGGAGAACTTAGAGACCCTACCCGATGTCATCCAGCGTAAGCGCTCACTCAATCAGGGGGCGCGGATCGTGGTGATTGGGGGAGGGACGGGGCTCTCGACTCTGTTGCGCGGCCTGAAGCAGTACTCATCGAACTTAACTGCTGTGGTGACCATGACAGACGATGGGGGATCGTCGGGGTTGCTCCAGCAGCAGCTCGGAGGAATGCCGCCGCCGGGAGATATTCGTAACTGCCTAGTGGCTTTGGCCGATGCGGAGCCTCTGATGCAGCAGCTCTTTCAGTTCCGGTTTGAGACACGCGACGATAACGATGGGCTGAGCGGTCATAGCTTTGGCAACCTACTAATTGCCGCCATGACCCGGATTACAGGAGATTTTGAGCAGGCTGTCGAGAAAACAAGTGAGATTCTGGCCATCCGAGGACGGGTGCTTCCCTCTACCGTGGAGTCGGTGATCTTGGTAGGGATGATGGAAGATGGTCGTGAAGTCACCGGAGAAACGAAGATCGTCAAAGATACTAGCCCGATTGATCGGATCAAGCTCTGCCCAGAGGCCCCAACGCCACCGCAGGAAGTGCTGGATGCCATTCGCGATGCCGATATCGTGGTGCTGGGACCAGGGAGCGTGTTTACGTCGGTGATTCCCAATCTGCTGGTTGCTCCTATTGCCGAGGCCCTTGTTGCGACCAAAGCGCTGCGGGTCTATATCTGCAATGTCATGACCCAGCCGGGTGAGACAGATGGCTACACGGCCTCCGCACACCTCGCCGCCATTGAGCGCCATCTTCCCTCTTTGCCCGTAGGCCGCAAGATCGTGGACTATGTGCTTGTCAACGATGCTCGCCCGTCACTAGACGCAATGGATCGCTATGCCAAAACTGGAGCCGATGTCGTTGTCCCCGATACGGAGCTCATTAAAAGTATGGGCTACCACCCGATCACGGGAAAGTTCCTCTCGGAAACCCAGCTCGTTCGCCACGATCACGAGCGCCTCTCGCTGGCCATTCTGAATCTTTGGCAGAGCCGTAAGACAAAGCGTGGCTCCCGCCCATAATAGCCCACTCATAATAGAAAGAATGCTGAACTCCACCGAAACCGGCCATGTCCTCTTTTTAGACCTCGTGGGCTACTCGCGGCTCTCGCTAGAAGAGCAGGCGGCATCGGTCACGAAGCTGCTGGAGTGTGTGAGGGCGACCATGGCATTTCAGAGTGCGGAGCGATCCGGGGAGCTTATTCCCATTGCGACGGGCGATGGAGTTGCCTTAGTCTTCCTGCGCTATGCGACAGCTCCTCTGGATTGTGCCTGCGAAGTGCAAGCGAGTGCCGCGCCGCTCTCTCTACGCATGGGGATTCATGTCGGCCCGATCACCCGTATCCACGATATTAATGGGGCGATTAGTGTCACCGGTGGGGGAATCAACACCGCCAAGCGCATTATGGACATGGCAGAGGCGGGTGAGGTTCTTCTCTCCGAGGCCGCCGTTTCTCTGGTTAAAGATCATGATGCCTGGAAAGAGCGCCTGAAATCACTCGGAGCACGAGAGACGAAGCACGGGGAGTGGGTGAGTGTGTATGCCCTCCTCCCCCCTGCCCCCCGGGTACCCTCTGGGTGCCAACCCTGGGAGGAGGGGGAGCCTGAGGGGGTTCTCCCTCCCCCAATCCTTGCTCCCAGGATTGGGAGGAGGGTTGGGGAGGAGGGCACACCCGGCGGAGCCGTGCCTCTTCGCTCAGAGCACTACGTGACTAGGGCTGTGGATGCGCAGTTTCATGCCGCGCTGGAGCGGCAAGAGGCGATTGTGCTTCTCAAAGGTGCTCGGCAGGTGGGAAAGACCAGCCTCCTGGCGCGGGGGCTCCATGCGGCGCGCCATCGCGGAACCCAAGTGGCGATCCTAGACTTCCAGAGCCTCGGAAGTGATGTTTTAGCGTCTGCCGAAAGCCTCTACCGTGCCATGGCGGAGAGCCTCTGTGAGCAGCTTGATCTTGAGACGTCCCCCGAGAGCCACTGGAACGCCTCACGATCCGGTGCCGCGAACCTGGAGCGCTATCTGAGACGAGTGGTCGTTGTGGAGAGTGAGCGCCCGTTAGTCTGGGGGCTCGACGAAGCCGATCGGCTCTTTCCGCTGAGCTTTGGCAGTGAGGTCTTTGGTCTTCTGCGCTCCTGGCACAATCGTCGTAGCCTAGATCCGCAAGGGCCGTGGCACCGCCTGACCATTGCACTTGCCTATGCCACTGAAGCGCACCTCTTTATCACGGATCCCAACCAGTCACCCTTCAATGTTGGGGTGCGCCTCCAGCTCACGGATTTTACACAGAGTGAAGTTCAGTGGCTCGCCGAGCGCTATGAAGTACGCGAGATTACTTCGCTATTTGCACTACTCTCGGGACATCCCTATCTCACCCGTAAGGGCCTCGAAGTGCTGGCTGCGGGGGAAGCGCTAGAGACTACCCCTGCCTTCGACAACCACTTAGAGCGTCTTCTCTTTTCACTAACCCAGGAGCCCTGCCTTGCGGAAGCGCTCCACCAGATACTGCGGGGGAAGGCTCCTTCGCACGATGCCTTTTTCCGACTCCGAGCAGCGGGCGTGATTGTAGGAGAGAGTGCCACAAAACTCCAGCTACGCTGCCCACTCTATGAAACTTATCTGAGAAAACACTTTGAGTAAAACGATCTCCCTCTCTGTTCCAGCTACTTCTGCAAATATTGGCCCTGGCTTTGACACCATCGGGGTTGCCCTAGATCTGCACAATGTCTTTCACTTTGATGTGCTAGAGGGCAACACGCCGCCACAGCTTCGCCCCCGTACGCTCGTCCTAGGCGAGGATAGCCTGGCGCACTTGGCCCTCTATCGGCTCTATGCAACGCTTGGCAAGCAGCCCCCCAAGCTCTTTGTGCAGACCGAGGCCAATATCCCCTTCTCGCGGGGTTTAGGAAGCAGCTCCACGGCGGTTGTGGGTGGCCTGCTTGGTGGCAATGCCCTGCTGGGAAACCCTCTGAATAAAGAAGAGATTCTTGCACTCGCACTGGAGATTGAGGGGCACCCCGATAATGTCGCCCCTGCGCTCTTTGGAGGCTTCCAGATCGCCGTCCGTGAGCCGGATGGGACGATCACTCGGGTCTCGGTTCCCGCTCCCGAAGGCCTTAAGGCGGTTGTCTGCATTCCTGAGCTAATCATGCCCACCGAAGAGGCACGTGCGGCCCTCCCCGAGAGCTGGACACGCGCGGAGACCGTTGCGAACTTAGGACGCGTGGCAGTGCTCATGACGGCTCTTCTCTCCCGGCGCTGGGAACTGCTGCGTGTGGGAATGGACGATCGTCTCCACCAGCCCTATCGCGCGAAGTTCATCCCCGGATTTCGCGCCGCCCTAGACGCCGCCCTAGACGCCGGTGCCTACGGTGCCGCGCTCTCCGGCAGTGGCAGCGCGATCCTCGCCCTCACCGAGGCTTACGAGGAGCGGATTGGCGAGGCCATGGCAAGCGCGATCCGTGACGCAGGCACGCGGGCACAGTGGATGCCCCTCCACCTCGACCCGGAGGGCGCAAAACTGCTCTAAGCTGATATACTGGGCTGATATGAAATTTGAAACCCTTGCCATCCACGCTGGGCAGGGACCGGATCCGGCGTACGGCGCTGTGATGTCTCCGATCTACCAGACCTCGACCTTTGCTTTCCAGGACTACAA
>JAPLCP010000049.1 GCA_026392155.1 Armatimonadota bacterium
GTCAGCCATCAGAACGAGAGTGCCAGCAACGAAGCATTTACCTTCTGTAGCCTCGACTGCCGCTGTCGCCGCCGCTGCTGCTGCTCCCTTACGAGGAAATTTGGGTAACTTAGGGAAGTACTTGGGCGTGGGAACTTTCTTCAGACCGGGAGCCAAGGTCATCATGGAGCCCATCAACGAGTTGCCAAAAGCACGCGGATCATCCGAACCAAGCCCCATGAACATGTCCATGAGACCTTTACCGGCCATGCTCGCGGCGGCTCCAAGACCACAACGATACGCAACACCCCCAAGACCTATCATGCCATTGACGGCATTCACCGGGATAAGAGCATCGCCGTACCCTGCAAAAATCTGCCCGACATCGCCTAGATAGCTGCCCGTTTGGTAGAGTCCGAGTGGGTCTGTGAAGTTGATGGGATCGTTTCCGCAGTAGGCGTAGAAGTTGCTGCCGCCGCTAAAGCCAATCGGGTCTTCGCTGATGAACCTTCCTAAGCCCGGCGAGTAGTAGCGGTTGCGGGCATAGACCAAGCCGCTTTCGTCGTGCTCCAGGCCCGTGAAGCCCGTGAAGCCGTAGGATTGATCGCCGAAGCTGTTGGAGCCGCAGGGCAGAGCCCCTTCAGCGATGCGATCGCCAAAGTTGCACCGTAAACCTCGCTTCCAACCCCCTCCTTGCCTTTAGGTGAGGAGGGGGCAGGGGGAGGAGAGGTGACGGGAGGAGAGGTGACGCTAGGAGAAGTAGCTACCGGGTGCGGACGAGGGCGGGGTTGCCGCTGAAGAGCTGCTTGGCGACACGCTCGACATCGGTGCGCTTGACGGCTTCGATACGGCGGGTGAGCTCGAGCTCGAAGGCGGCTCCTAGCCCACTAGACTCTGCCCAGGCAAGCGCACGGGCGCGGTTGAGAACGAGCTGGCGCTGCTGGGTGTGCTGGGCAAGTAAGAGATTCTTAGCCCGCAGAAGCTCCGAGTCGGCGATGGGCTTGCGGGTTGTCTCATTGAGCACGTTCAGAAGTGCTGCTTTCATCACGCCCGGGTCTTGATTCCCCAGAACATAGGCCATCCAGAGCGTACTGTCTCGGGCAGGCAAGAGCTGAGAGCGCACTTCGTAGCCCACGGACTCCGTGTCACGCAGCCGGAAGAGCCGGCAGGCTTTCCCCAAACCAAGTACCGCATCGAGCACAAGAAGCGCGGCCCAGTCGGCGCGCGACTCCGGGTTGCTCATGCCAGGGAAGAGATAGGCCACGCCGAGAGCCGCGACCCCAGGAGGGGTTCCACGGAGCGCCTGGTCACGCAAACCTGCGGGAATAGACTCGGTGACCGGGAGCTTCTCCTTCATGCCTACCGCTCGCCGGTTCCAGTCCCCGACACTCAGGCTTATCTCCACCCAGCGCCGTGCCACGTCGGGCTCAAACTTCCCGATCACCGCAATACTCGTTCGCTCGGGCGTGCAGAAGCGCGTGTAGACCCCACGGACATCTGCCACACTCGCGTGGCGCAGGCTGGCCTCGTCGCCCTGAACACTCAGCTCCGTCCCTAGCGCTCGTGCCCGAAGTGCGAGGAGGAGCTTGGGAACCAGCTCTTCCTCGAAAAGTGCCACCGAGCGGAGCTGATCGGTGCGCGCCTGCTCCAGAGACTCGTCGGTAAAGCGAGGCTGCGCCAGGGAGTTCATCAAGAGAGTCTGGGTGGACTTGATCAGCCCCTCTTCCGTGGGAGGTGAGACACTCCAGGCAGAGAGCTGGTTGCCGTCGTAGCCCGTTCCCAGTGCTCCAAAAGCGTCCACATCGCGCTGGAGAAGCTCAGGTGTGCGCCCTTGGGAGTCCATCCCGAGCATGCGTGCTAGCAGCGTCACCACACCGGGCTGTCGCCGTAGCTCCACCCCGCTGATACGCACACTCACCGCCACCACGGTCGCGGGCGCACTAGCATCAGGGACGATCACGAGAGACGTCCCACTAGGCAAGCGAATCGGCTCAATGGTGGTCTGGCGCATTAGCGTTGTCCTCCTCTGAGCTCGCCCTCAGGGGGCAGGGGCGGGTTTGGCCCTAGGAGCGCCACGGCTCTTAAGTTCCGGTGAAGAGTCGTGCGCAACAGCCCTTGGAGCATCTCTCCGCGCACTTGAGGCACTTGCTTCTCCAGCTCATCTTCCAGCCCCGGCGTGTCCAGAGCATCGTAGAGCGTGAGCCGCCGCGCGAGGCCATCCACACTCGCCTTCTCCGTGACGATCTTTCCGAGCACCGCCCGTCGTCCTGCCTCAAGCTCCGCCGCACTGAAGCCATCTTCAAAGACCCGCTGAAGCTCGTCCAGAACGGCAGTTTCCAAGCGCCCCGCATCCCGTGCGAGCCCTGTCACGGCGATATAAAACAGCCCCCCACAGCGCTGGGGAACCCACTCCGCCCGCACCCGTAGCCCCACGCGCTGCTTGCCCAGCAGGGCAGTCCCAAGGCGACCCGCATCTCCCTGCACCAGAATCTCCGCCAGGACGGCCAGGCTCGCCGAGGCGTTCAGATCCGCGACGGGAGGGGTGCTCCAAGCCAGGACAACCGTGGTCAGCCGACGGCTTGCCGCTGCCGTGTCCGCTCCTGCCCGGTGCCCCAGCCCATCCCGTGAGGAGGGCACCAAGAGTGTCTGGCGCAGCGGACGAACCACGGGACTCATGCGTGGCCCTGCAAAGAGCTCCGCCGCGGCGGCTTCGACCTCGGCGGTCACCACTGGCCCCACCACACACAGGGTCATTCGTGCCGGGCGGTAGCACGCCACATGCACGGACTGAAGATCCTCTGCCGTGAGTTTTTGCACCACGCGCCACTCGCCAAAGAGCGGCATCCCATAGGGCTCCCCGGGCAGATGCAGCACACGCAGAGCGCTGTCCAGCCCCAACCGCAGAGGATCGGCGAGCTCTAGGGCCATCTCGGCCTCCACCACTTTTTTCTCCGCCTCGATATCTCCCTCACGAAATGCAGGACGCAGTGTCAGCTCCGCCAGTGCCGCCACGAGAGGACGCCAGTTCGGCGGTGCGACCGTGGTCTCAAAGACAGTCATGTCTCGCAGGGTGCGGGCAGCCACTTCGCCTCCCAGTGTCTCGGTAAGCTGGTCAAATGCGCCAGGGGTCTTGGCAGCGGAGCCTTTGAAGACCATGTGCTCGATAAAGTGCAGCGTGCCACTGCGGGCGGGGTCTTCATCGCCACCGCCCACGCGCACGGCAAGGCTCACACCCACCAGTGCCGCCTCGGGCCTCTCCACCACAATCAGGCGCAACCCCGAGGGCAAGACACGCCGCTGAGGGGTTCCTGGTAGCTCCACGGGTTTTTCCGTTTTCCGTTTTTCCTGCGCAGAGGCCAGACCGAGCGGTATACTTGCATAAGTACCAATGACTGTGAGAAAATGACGACGATTCACCAAATAGGATTCGCCATTTCCCTCCGAAATTCCTGCCATGATTGAAGCCCTCCAAAACCTGATTGAGCCCCGCCACCGTAAGAACATAGACTGGATTCTGATCCTGTGTGTTGTCCTGATCATGTGTGCGAGCCTCGCCACGATCTACTCCGCTTTCGCAGGGCACTTTGGCCCGGCCAGTGGGATGAAACAGATGGTCAAGCAAGGTTTTTTCTACGTGTCGGGGTTGGTGCTCATGCTCTATATCTCCACCCGTGACTACCGTAGCTTCCCACGCAATGCCAATGTCCTCTACGGGGTCAATATTGCCTTGTTGCTTCTTATACGCGTCATCGGACAGGAGAAAAAAGGAGCAGCACGCTGGATCAGTATCGGGGACTTTCAGTTCCAGCCCTCCGAGCTGGCTAAGATCATCACTATCCTGACACTTGCCGCGTTTCTGGTTCATGTCGGCTCTCGCATCAAAGAGCTGCCCGTCTTTCTCCAGTCTCTGGCCCATGTGGGAATTCCGATGTTTCTGATCAAGATTCAGCCGGATCTGGGAACGGCCCTTGTGCTCGGTGCGATCTGGCTGGGGATGGTTTTTCTGGCAGGCGCAGACTGGAAACATCTCCTGGCGGTTCTCTTAGCCGGGATGCTTCTCCTCGGAGTTGGCTGGAAAACGGGCAAGGGACTCGATAAGTTCCAGCAGGATCGCATCAATGTCCTGTTCATGTCCCGCAAGAACATGAGCAAAGCCCAGCGAGACCTAGCCTATCAAGCCGATCAGGGAATTGCCGCCGTCGGGGGCGGCCAAGTGACCGGGCAAGGTTTCCGGCAGGGACTCCAGACCAGCGCAGGTTTCGTGCCGGAGAACTGGACGGACTTTGCGTTTTCCGCCTTTGCCGAGGAGCAAGGCTTTGTGGGCAGTGTCGCTCTCATTGCGCTCTATCTGCTCGTGATCGCGCGTGGGCTCCTGTGTATCGCGGAGAGCGAGGATCTCCTAGGGCGGCTGATTGTAGGGGGAGTGGTGAGCTACCTTGGGTTCCACGTCTTTGTGAATGTTGCGATGAACTGCTCCCTCGCCCCGGTAGTGGGAATTCCACTCCCTCTCTTTAGCTACGGCGGCACAGCCGCTTGGATCAACTGTACCGCCTTAGGGATACTTCTCTCCGTGCGCATGCGCCGCCGCAAGCTCCAGTTCTAGCCTTCTAGGGGGCGGCGCTGACGGTCACACTGGCGCTACCGGACTTGCCGCTCGCCGTGTGCGTGAAGGAAATGAGAACCGGGCTACTGGTCAAAGCCAAGCCCTTGATCTTCCCACTGGAGTCCACCGAGACCAGCGCACTGTTGCTGGATGCCCAAGTGCCGGGCTCTAGCGGCAAGATCGTCCCCGAGCTGTCTTTTAAGATCGCCTGAAGCGTCGTCTCGCCGTTGACTTGCAGCGATGTGCTCGCCGGGTTGATGGTGACGCTATTGACCGTGGCCGCGCTGACCGTCACACTGGCCGTCCCGACCTTGCCACTGGCGGTGTGCGTAAACGTGATACTGGTTGTTCCCACTTTAAGCGCGGTGACTTTCCCCGTGCTGTCCACACTTGCCACGGTCGCATCTGAGGAGGCCCAGGTGCCAGGACTGGAGGGAAGTGCGCCGCCGGAGGCATCCCGTAGCGTGGCGGTGAGAGTCTTGGTCTGGGCGACCGTCATGGGGTTGGACGTCGGTGTCACCTCGACCCGATCCACAATTCCCGCCGCCGCATTGGTCACGGTCACCAGCGACGAGCCAGACTTGCCCGACTCGGTATCGGTAAACGTAATATTGGTTGCACCCTCTTTAACCGCCGTCACCTTGCCACTGGCATCCACGCTCGCGACGCTTGCATCGCTCGATGCCCAGCGGGTCTTGCCGGTGGTGAGAGGCACTAAGTTCCCCGCCGCGTCTTTGGCAGCGCCTGTCAGGGTCTGCGCGGAGCCAGGACGGATACTGGCGCTAGCCGGGCTTACCTCAACACGATCCACCGTGCTCGCCAGTGCGATCTGTAGATTGGTCTGGTTGCCGCTGGAGACCCCCACTTTAACCGTGGTCGAGGCCAGCGCCACGCCTTGAGCATCAGCGGCAGGAAACGCACGCGCCTCCACGTTCAGATCGCCGGGCTGGAGCCCAAAGAAAACCAAGGTACTGAAGCCGCCCGTAGTGGGTCTATTGGCGACGCGGAAGGTCTTGAAGCCCCCAGCATCTTGCACCTCAACCCGCACGCTCTTCGTGGCATCAGGGAGAAGTCGCGAGACCTCGGGCCACTGGATTCGCATCTGCAAACCCGTCGCCGGAGCTGTCAGAGAACTACCCGAGCCCCCACAACCACTCAGGCTCAGCGAGGCCACACCACAAGACATCATCAAAAAAGCTGCTACCGTCACTCTCATACCCTGCTATTCGTCACAGGCACACGGGATTCCTGCCCCCCTAACCCCCGCCCGGCGGGGGAACAATAAAGAATTTTGCAGACTTTATCAGAATCGTGGGTTCCCAACCGTTCTAGAAGTGATGAGATCAAAACCGAGATACTGGCGTGGCGCTTCGCCAGAGCTACAAACCGGACTCCGCTTTCGCCGCCAGTATGCCTATGAAGTCTACATCTTCGATTTCTACTGCGCAGAGTTCAGGCTAATTGTGGAGGTAGATGGGGGCTACCACCATGAATCCTTCCAGTCCGAAAAAGACGGAGAGCATGATGCCTACCTTGCAGCCTTAGGATTTCGCATCGTTCGACTCACCAATGAGGAAGTTCTCTACCAGCTTCCCGTCGCCCTCCACAAAATCCAAAATTCCCTCACAGAATGGTTCCCCCGCCCGGCGGGGGTTAGGGGGGAAGCTGATACAATAACCACCGACAAAACTATGGATAAGATTCTTCTCTCTCTTCCCAAAGGCGAGCGTGTTGGCATTGCGTTCTCAGGCGGCCTGGACACGTCGGCGGCGATTGCTTGGATGCGGCATCATGGCGCGATCCCCTACACCTACACGGCGCATCTGGCCCAGCCCGATGAAAAAGACTACAACGATATTACAAAACGTGCCGACGAGTACGGCGCGGAGAAGTCTCGGCTGATTGACTGCCGCGAGCTGCTGGTTCACGAGGGGCTCATCGCGCTCCAGTGCGGGGCGTTTCATATCTCCACGGGTGGCAAGACCTACTTCAATACCACTCCGCTGGGCCGCGCGGTCACGGGGACGCTGCTTGTTAAGGCAATGGAAGAGGACGATGTCCATATCTGGGGCGATGGCTCCACGTATAAAGGCAATGATATCGAGCGGTTTTACCGCTATGGCCTGCTGGCAAACCCCGCGCTCCGCATCTACAAGCCCTGGCTGGACCAAGACTTTGTGACCGAGCTTGGCGGGCGCAAAGAGATGAGTGAGTGGCTGATCGCACATGGCTTTGACTACAAGATGAGCACCGAGAAAGCCTACTCTACGGACTCGAATATCTGGGGCGCGACCCACGAGGCCAAAGAGCTAGAGTTCTTGAGCAAGGGCCTGCGGATTGTCGAGCCGATCATGTCCGTCAAGCACTGGGATTCGAGCGTTGCGATTGCCCCGGAGGAAGTGAGCATTCGCTTTGAGGAAGGCTTTCCGGTCGCGCTCAACGGCCAGAGCTTTGAGTCGCCCGTGGAGCTGGTGATGGAGGCAAATCGCATCGGGGGGCGGCACGGCCTCGGCATCTCCGACCAGATCGAGAACCGCATTATCGAGGCCAAGAGCCGGGGAATCTACGAAGCCCCCGCGATGGCGCTGCTCTTTATCGCCTACGAGCGGCTCCTCTCGGGCATCCACAATGAAGGGACGATTGACAACTACCGGACACTAGGCCGCAAGCTCGGGCGGCTTTTGTACGAGGGCCGCTGGTTCGACCCGCAAAGCTTAATGCTACGCGACACGCTGCAAAAATGGGTGGGGCGCGCCGTGACAGGAGAAGTGACCCTAGAGCTACGGCGCGGCGACGACTACTCAATCTTGGACACCTCTGGCCCGCACCTGACATATCATCCCGAGCGCCTTTCTATGGAGCGTGTCGAGGGCGAAGCCTTCTCCCCGCTGGACCGTATCGGGCAGCTCCAGATGCGCAACTTAGACATTCTAGACTCCCGCGAGAAACTCGCTGTCTACCAGGAAGCAGGCGTCCTGCCCCCCGGCGGCGGCATCGGCGGTCTGCTGGAGTAAACCGAACCATCCAGACGGCACGATCTCACGCCCACTAGCGAGCAAGTGTGAGAAGGAACACGGAGGGGGAGGGCGAATCTAAGGACAGAATGCCAACGCCTGCCATGCCGATTCCCCTGGGGGTCTGCGTCCTGCCCGCCCCCAACCCCAACGCCGCCCGCGCCGTGCGCTACCCGGAATATATCCACGAGATTCTTGGTCATGTGGGCCTCTGTTACGCCGCCATTCCCTACACGGACCTCGAAGCGGCGCTCCCATCGCTCAAGCTTCTTGTCACGGTCGGCGAGGGCAAGCTCCCCGACGCCGTCCGTGCCTGGGTTGAAAACGGCGGCGCGTGGCTCTCGCTCGCGGGCCTCTGCGGCCTCGGCGACCTGCTTGGCGCGGAGCCCCTCCTCGCCACCTACAGCCTCTGGGCCAGCGGACTACGCTCCCTAGGTGAGGGGTACCTGCCCCCCCCTCCCCCGTCCGACGGGGGAGCCGATACCCACGCTTGGCAGGGGCTAGGGGGCGGGCTGCACTTCTTCGGCGGCCTCGCCGTCTCCCCAACCGATGCAACTGTCCTCGCCACCTGCAGCGACTCCCACGGGCGGCCCAGCGAGCTCCCCGGAGTTCTCGCCAAGGGTAAGTGTCGCCTGATCGCGCCCGATCTGGTGGGCTCGGTGGTCCATATCCAGCAGGGCCGCGCCATCACCCGCGATGGCATCCCCAGCAGCGATGGTACCGGCCCGACCCACGACGGTGTGCTCAAGTCCGACGATGGGCAGGCTCTCGACTGGCTCCTCGACCGAGCACCCGTTCCCGGTGTCCCCGGCCTGAGCGGCTTTCTCACGCCGGTCGCCGATGCCTGGGTGGAGCTGCTTCTCCAGAACATCTTCGCGCTGGCGAGCCTCCAAAATCTTGCCCTGTCCCTGCTCTGGTACCACCCCGACGGCGCGATTGCCCAGGGCCACCTCTCCCACGACACCGACGGCAACAACCCGCTCGATGCCGAGGCACTCTTGACGGCATTGGAAGAGGCCGATGCGCCCGGAACCTGGTGCGTGATCCTGCCCGGCTACGAAGCAGAGCTTATGGCGAAGATTGCCGACGCCGACCACGAGCTCGCCACCCACTACGATGCCCTCGATCACCCGTGGAGCGAAGACGAGTTCCGCAGCCAGCACGAGCGGCTCGTGGCGCTGTTTGGCGAGATCCCGGTCACCAACAAGAACCACTACCTGCGCTGGCAAGGCGATACCGAGTTCTACGGCTGGCTGGAGCGGGTCGGCATCCAGCTCGACCAGTCCAAGGGGACGTCGAAGACGGGTGAGGTCGGCTTTAACTTTGGCACCTGCCATCTCTACCGCCCGGTCGCCCCCGATGGCACCGTGCTTCCCGTCTGGGAGCTGCCCACGCCCACGCAAGACCTCTGCATCTTCGCCCCGCCCGAAGTGGCAACGCCAATCCTAGATGCCGCCATGCGCTACCACGGCATTGCGCACTTTCTCTTTCACCCCGCCCACATGCGCAAGCCCGGAGTCGCCGACGCGCTCCAGGCCGTGGTCGCCGAAGGCAAGCGGCGCGGCATGGTCTGGCGGACGGGCAGAGAGCTCGTCGAGTGGGAACGCGCCCGCCGCGCCGCTTTCTGGATCAACGCAGAGGAGCTTGAATTTCCCGAGTCGCTGCCTGGCGCAACTATCCTGACACTCGACCCAACCGGCGACGTGGAGCGCTGGGGATGGTGGTTTGCCATCTCCGCGCCATCTCCCCGCGCTCCGCGCGACCCTCTTCCTGATTCCCACTCCGCGGAGGAAGAGGGTGTGGGTGGAGGTTTATGATGGGAACGGTCACCTACATTCCGGATGATCCGCAACGTTCTTGCATCATCGGGATTCATATCACGGCATCACTTCCACTTGCGGAGCAAAATGCTCTTCGGGAAGTTCTGGATACACTCATTGAAGTTACCAAAGATTTGGCCCCGCTATTAGGTGCCGCCTACCACACCGTTGTAGCCCCTCGTGGCTATATTGGCGAAATTATTCAATTCCTCAAAGAGCTGAACTACCCGCAAGATACAAAAGCCCTCACAGACTTTCTCATACAACACTACTATATCCCTCATACCAAGCGCTATGGAAAAGTTCCCTACGATCTTGAACCCGATCAGCTCGATGATTTCGTCGCTGCAATAGTCCCCCGCGGCAAGGTAAAGCAAGCAAAACTCAAAGAAGCGCTCCAACAAACCCTCTTCCTAGCGACGAAGGAGCGACACAGGAAGAGGGTCGGCGAGGAACGAGCCGGGGAGATGGCCAAACCTGGGGAGATGGCCCAACCATGAACAACACACCCTCACTTTTTGGTGGCGAGAAAGCCAAACAGACACCCTACGGCGTGGGCGAGCCGCGCTACGGCGACGACGAGCTGCGTGAGCTTCAGGAGGCGCTGGCACAGAACACACTCTTTTATGCCCAGGGCAAGAAGGTCAAGCTCCTAGAGGCAGAGTTCGCCGAAAAATACGGGGCCAAGCACGCAATCACCTGCACCAGCGGCACGGCGGCGATCCACACGGCGCTGATGGCACTCGGGATCTCCCCCGGCGATGAGGTGGTTGTCTCCCCGATCACGGACATGGGGACGATCAGCCCGGTGCTGTTTCAGGGCGCGATCCCCGTCTTTGCCGATCTGACGCCCCATGGCTACACGCTCGACCCCGAGTCGGTGGCGGCACGGATCACCCCAAAAACACGCGCGATTATCGCGGTGCACCTCTGGGGCAACACCTGCGATCTCGATGCCCTGCAAGCCCTCTGCGACCGGCACGGTATCTTCCTGATCGAGGACGCCGCCCAGGCGTTTGGCGCGACCTACAAGGGCTGCCCGGTCGGGACACGCGGTGCGGTGGGCTGCTTCTCCTTCAACGAGTTCAAGCATATCTCCTGCGGCGACGGTGGCTTGGTCCTCACCGACGACGACGCGCTGGCAGAAAAACTCCGCCTCGCCACCGACAAGGGCTACAACCGCCGCCCCGATGCCCTCGTGCGCCAGCCGACCTTCCTCGCCAATAACTACCGCATGACCGAGCTCCAGGGTGCGGTCGCGCGGGCGCAGCTGCGCAAGCTGGATGGGATTGTGGAGAAGCGTCGCGCGTGGTGCAACCGGCTGACCGCCAAGCTCCTCGGCACACCCGGTATCACGCTCCCGGAGGCGACGCATGGCGTCGATCCGTCGTGGTGGTTCTATCTCCTGCGTGTCGTCCCCGAGACGCTTGGCACCGATGCCGACGGCCTCACCAAAGCGCTCGCGGCGGAGGGCGTCCGCGCCGGAGCCCACTATATCGGCGACCCCATCTACCGCTACCCCATCTTCACCGGCAAGAGCGCCTTCGCCCACGCCCCCCACGCCTGCGATAGCGTGGACTACACAGCGCAGCGCTGCCCGGTCGCGGAGCAGATTCTCGAAACCGGCGTCATGATCCCCGTCAACGAAGCCAACACCGAGACCGACGCCGACGAGGTGGCGTTTGCGATCCAGAAGATTGCAGCGTGGTACGGAAGATGAGCCATCTCCCCGCCCTTCCGGCCATCTCCCCGGCTCGTTCCTCGCCTCCCCTCTTCCCCTGCCACTCGTTCCTCGTTGGGAAGAGGGGCTGTAGAATGGTGCTGGAGTAATACCTATGGATAGCTTGCTCAAGAATGCAGCGTGTGTCATTCCACAACCAAAGACGAAACAGCTTCTCCCTCTGTTCTGGCTAACCGAGTCACGTCTCCTGGTTCAAGAGAGGCGCCCAACGGGATCTCCACCTCAGGTACGCACCGGAATACTGGATATTCCCAGTGGCAAAACCACCTACCCGGCTTCTGTCCCGCGTTATCTCCAAGGTAGCCTTTCACCGAATAAAAAATGGGTTCTTTGTGAGCCCCCCACTCAGTGGGATTACGAGGGAGTTCTTTGGGTGGAGGCAGTCTCACTTAATGGTCAGCCCACACAACGATGGACCTACGAAAAACCAGAGCTTGGTTTCCAAGTTTTCAAAACCTCGAATTTTTTCTGGTTGCCTGATGGACGTAGCTGGGTATTGCTAGCATATGCCTCAACAAATAAAGGAAACCTTATCTACGCGCTCACGGGCAACTGGACAGAGAAACCATACATTAAAGTCTTTCCATTAGGGCTATCGCAGGACGACATTTCTCCCAGCACAAATACACAATCGGCGTACCTACATTGGGAGTTACGCCTCTCCCAAGGCGAGCGCTCTCAACGGGAGTTCCCCCCGAAAGGCACACAGCTCCAGTGGCTCCCGAGTGGCAAGAAGCTCAGCTTTCAGTACGACAACGCACTCTGGGTGGTGCCCGATGCACCACCCAAGCAACCACAAATCATCTAACCCTCCCCTCTCTCCGCCCTGCCTCCGCAGGGTTGGGAGGAGGGGCAGGGGGAGGAGGGAACCATGAAACCAACACTTTTAGGACAGCCGTGCCAGGCACGCAATGTACACGCCGGGGTGATTGTCAACGACAAGGGCCGCGAGTGGTTTGTCATCACCAACATGAACGAAGCATCGAACATGGAGCTGATTATGATCGACGCCCAGCGGGATGTGGCCGAGGTGCACCGGGCTCCGGCGGGCTCGGGGGCGTGGGCACTGGAAAAACTATCGGAGACCCTGCTGGCCGTGGGGACCTATTTTGACGGCATGTTCATGCTCTTTGATGTCAGCAAGCGCCAGTGGGTCAAGACCGCCAAGTTCCCCGGCGAGGACTATATCTGGAACTTTGGAATCGGCAAAGACGGGCGGCTCTACGGCGGGACGTATCCTGGTGGCAAGCTGGGAGCGCTGACGGTCGAGACCGGCGCGGTGGAGGACCTGGGGGCACCGACCAAGGCAAGCGGCAACCTCTACCTGCGCTATGTCTCCGCACTCCCCGACGGGCGGCTCTTCTGCCAGTTTGGCTTTGGCAAGCCCGAGACGCAGGTCTTCGATCCGGCGACCAAGGCGTTTACCAAAGCCCCCGACGCGCTCCAAGGTGCGAGTATCGGGGTGGCATGGAACGGGTACTTTCTGGTCGGGGCGAAGGCGTTTCGGATGCCGGACTTGGCAGAGGTGACGCCGCTGCCGTTCCCGGAGCCCGATCCCAAGGACGGTGCCTGGAACGTCGACACGCGCCTCACCGACTCCAAGACCCTGATCCTGCGACAAGGGCAAAAAGTCTGGCGGTTTGTGGCGGGGGAGAAGAAGCTCACGCTCGCGCTGACCCTCACCGAGAACTCCGGCGGGCTGCTGGCGCGCAACGACAAGGGGACGTTCTTTGGGGTGCGCGGCCAAGACTACTTCACCCTTTTCACCCTCGGGGGACGCAAGCGCAAGCTGGAGTTGAAGCGTATCCCCGGCCCCGCCGCGCCGCGCCCGACACACTTTCTGCGAGTCGATGACCGCGGGCGGCTCTGGGGCGGCCCGACCTTTGGGCAGACGCTCTTCTACCTCGACACCAAGACCGGCAAGCTCACCAATACCCGCACGATCTCCGACCAGGGCGGCGAGGTCTACGATGCGGCCATCCTCGACGGTATCTGCTACGCGGTGGCCTATGTCGGCGGCGAGGTGATCCGCTTCGACCCCGATGCCAAGTGGAACCAGGTAGAGCATGTCAATCCCAAGACCATCTTCCGGGTCGGGCCGGACTACATCCGCCCCAGCGCCGGGGTCTGTGTCGGCGACGATGGCAGGCTCTACGCGGGCTGGCTGGCCAAGTACGGCGAGTACGGCGGGGCTGTCAGTATCACCGATCCCAAGACCGGCAAGTCCGACGTTCTCAAGAACCCGCTGGGGCCGCAGGGGATCAGTGGGGTCGCACCCGTCGGAGTGGGGCAGGTGCTGATCGGCACCAGCACCGAGGCCAATGGGCTCTCCGCACAGAAAGGCGTCCCCGTAAAAGTCGGGCTCTGGGACCTGGCACAAGGAAAGGCACTCTGGACCCACGAGTTCCCCGATGTAGCATCGGTCTACGGCCTCCTCTACGACTCCCACACCAAGCTCGCTGCGTGCGCCTACCGCAACAAGCTCTATGTCTTCGACCCCCAGAAAGGCGAGCTCGGTGCCCCCGCGATTGAGAAGCTCAGCAGCCGCCCCATCCTTGGCGAGCCCGGGACGGTTCTCTACGCCGACGGCAACACGCTCTTGTCCTACTCCCTCACCACCAAAGAGAGCCGTGAGCTCGCCAAGCTCCCGGCCAAGATCGGCTCGATCGCCTACGGCGGCCCGGAGAAGAGAGTCTTTGTCGCCTGTGGTGTCGATGTCTACAGCCTCCAGTAGACCCCGCTCTCCCGCGCCATGAGCCGCTCCGCCACAAAGAGGCGGCGGAGCGTCGCGACATCGTCGTGGAAGGGGCGGAGCTTGGCACTGAGCTCCACCTCGGTGTAGCGCACACCCGGCTCAAACTCCGCCACGAGCCGCTCCAGCACGATCCGCTGCTTCTTCTGCCGCGCGGGGATCGTCGTGAGCCGACCGTTTTCAAAGAATGCATCCAGCACTTTTTTGGCGAACTTATCCGCGGGCTCCTCCGCCTCCATCAGCGTCTTCAGCCGCTCCCCCAGCCCCTCACCCAGCGCGTCCACGGCCTCAGAGCGCGCCTGATGCACTCGGCTCAGCGTCTCCACCAGCCCCGCCTCGCGTAGCTTGCTGATATGGTGCGTAATCGTCGGCTCCGACAGCCCCAGAGCCGCCGAGAGTTCCTCGCCCGTCTGCGGCTCGCGCAAGAGCAAGCCCATGAGCCGAAGTCGGGTCGGCTCCCCCAGCGCCTTCAGCTGCCCTGCTAGTGTTCCAATGGTCTCTATCATTTCAACATCCATCTAATCATATAATTAGACAGATGACAAATAATAAAATTAGACAAACATAAAAAAGCCCCTCTCCCAGCGAAGAATGAGCGACTGGAAGAAGGGTTGGGGAGAGATTGGCTACGCGCCTAAACCGGCTCCACTTGCCCTTGCGGGCTCGACCTGGCGGCGGGCGCGGCGCTCTTTGACGAGCTCGTCGGTGGCGAGGGCCTTGAGCGGATCGGCGGGGCGACCGATTTCTTCGCGGGTGGCAGCGAGGATCGGGCGGACATCGGTCTCGTAGGCATCGCGGAGAATCGCGTGTGCCCCCATGACGTCACCGGCCACCTGCATCTCGGCGAGGGCGGCGCGGTCTACCAGCAGTGCTTTGGCGTAGGCGGTCTGGACATTGAGCACGGAGAGTACCATGGCCTCGATCTTCTTCTCCACCACGTGGCTCTGATCTAACATATACGCCGTCTGGAACGCCGTCTTGCCGTCGTTGCCGTTGATCAGCTCATGGAAGATGCAGAACAGCGCGTAGGGGTTGGCGCTCCCCACGATCAAATCATCGTCGGCGTAGCGGCGATCATTGAAGTGGAAGCCCCCGAGGCGGCCCTCGGCAATCAGCGTGGCGACAATGAACTCGATATTGGTGTAGTGGCCATGGTGCCCCGTGTCCACCAGCACTTTGGCACGCTCACCCAGCTTCTGACAGACCGTGAAGCTTGTGCCCCAGTCGGCTAGATCGGTGTGGTAGAACGCGGGCTCGAAGAGCTTGTACTCCACCAGCATCTCGCCATCCTCGGGCATCGCGGCGTAGCCCTCGGCAAGCGAGTCGATCAGGCGCTGGCGGCGGCTCTTGATATCGTCCTGGCCGGGATAGTTCGTCCCATCAGCCAGCCAGATGCTCAGCAGCTTGCTCCCGGTGACTTCCATGATCTCGGCGCACTCTTTGAGATGCGCGACGGCTTTTTTGCGGATCGCCGGGTCGGGGTTGCAGACCGAGCCGAGCTTGTAGTCGTGATCCTGAAACAGGTTCGGGTTGATCGCCCCAATCGCGACGCCTTCGCTCTTGGCGAACTCCGCGATATCGGCCCAGGTCTTGCCGGCAGGCGGCAGGTCCCAGGGAATGTGGACGGCAACCGTCGGGCAGACCCCCGTGAGGCGGTGCACCGTCGCGGCATCCTCGATCTTCTCGTAGATATCACGAGCGACTCCCGGCTCGGGGAAGGCTCCGAAGCGGGTACCCGCATTGGCAAAGCCCCAGGAGGGCAGCTCGATAGGAAGGGCGCGCAACGCGGCGCGGATTTGCTCTTGGTTCATGGCCGATGATTCGTGGCCGGCGCGGCGTTTTCCTGCCGCCGATTGGAAATCGGCGTCTGCAATGGCGTTCCGCCACAAAGCCCGTGCCGGGCTCCCGAATTTATCCCCAGCTTCCGAGACCAAGGTCGTAGAGCGGCTGAAGCGGATCGCGGGGTTTCTGCGTCTTTTGCCAAGGCCAAAGACGCTTTGGAGAAGTTAATATCGGGGCCAGCAAGGCCGTCAAAGTCGTTTCAACGTCTGTAGGTATCCGCTCGTCCAAGTGCTGTATCTCCTCCAGAAGCCGGGACGTTGCGGCAAAAAAATCAGATTCGCTCATCTGAAAAATATCGAACGGCTCCAATAATACGTAGGGTAGCTGAAACTCGGGGCGTGTGAGAAACGCCTTCGTCTCTTCTATTAGCGGCTCCGTAAGCAGATGAGTAAGGTGATCGAGAAACGCAAAAAGCTGCTCACGCCCTTGTGTCAAATCTCCCAGGATCGCAACTTCGCCTTCACCAGGCCAATCAAGCGAAGGGCAAATTCGTGGTGATGCCGAGGTCAGCAGCTTAAAGACAAGCGGAATATCGTAGGCATACTCTCCAAGAAGTAGGGGGTTTATCTTTGCACCTTCACCAGGAACAAAATCAACAGCATAAAGCGAGCACCGATTGGCCATCTTAACCTAATTATAGCCCGGCACGGGCTTCGCGGCGCGAAGCGCCATTGCAGACGCCGGTTTCCAACCGGCGGCAGGTAAAATGCCTGCATGAGTTTTTCGAGTTTCAAAGAGTTTCAGGACGTCAAGCCCCGTGTCGCGCTGATCGGCTCCGGTTGGTACGGCAAGTGTGATCTGTTTCGGCTCCTGCAAGTCGCCCCAAATGCCGAGGTCGTGGCACTGTGCGATGTGGACAAGAAGATGCTCACGGAGGCGGCGGACTTAGTGGCGACGCGGCAAGTATCAAAGAAGCGCCCCGCGACTTTTTCAGACTATCGAGAGCTGCTGACAGAAACCAAGCCTGAGCTGGTGGTGATCGGGACGCCCGACCACTGGCACGCGCTCCAGGCGATCACGGCGATGGAGGCGGGGGCGGATGTCTACTGCCAGAAGCCGATCTCGGTGGATATCGCCGAGGGGCAGGCGATGCTGGCGGCGGCGCGCAAGCACAAGCGCGTGGTGCAGATCGGGACGCAAAGAAGAAGCACACCACACTTGGTCGAGGCGCGGGAGATTTTAAGAGAGGGCAAGCTAGGCAAGATAGGGCTGGTGGAGACGTGCTGTTACTACCACATGCGCAGCTCTAGCCGTGCGGCCAATACAGCGCCGCCGGAGACGCTGGACTGGGAAATGTGGACGGGCCCCGCGCCACTGCGGCCCTACAACCCGGTGGCGCATCCACGGGGCTGGCGTGCGTTTATGGAGTACGGCAATGGCATTGTCGGGGATATGTGCGTTCATATGCTGGACATGACCCGCTGGATGCTAGGCCTCGGCTGGCCCAAGAGCGTGTCATCAAACGGCGGGATTTTTATGGACAAGGCCAGTGTCGCCAATATCACCGACACCCAGACCGCGAGCTTCGACTTTGGCGAGACGCAAGTGCTCTGGCAGCATAGGAGCTGGGGGGATGCGCCAGACGCGAAATATCCCTGGTCGGCGATTTTCTATGGCGAGAAGGGCGTGCTTAAAGCCAGTGTCAATGGCTATGACTTTATCCCCAGCCGTGGGCAAGCGATCCATAAAGACGTGACACTGGAGCTGGACAAGTTCCCCGAGGACGCTACCGAGCGCGACTTAGAGAAACACGTCGCTCCCGCCATCCGCTACCACATGGCCGACTGGCTTAAAGCTGTCCAGAGCCGAGGCCGTCCGGTGGCAGATATTGAGGAAGGCCACATCTCCACCGCGAGCTGCATTCTCGCGAACTTGGCGCAGCAGACCGGGCGCACGCTGGCCTGGGACGCGCAAAAAGGCCGCATCCTCGGCGACGAGGCCGCCAACAAGCTCCTGCGCCGCCCCTATCGGAAGCCCTGGGTGCATCCGGCCTGATATAATAGCGAGCGAACATCTGCTTGCCAGATGAAAGAATAGATTGCCGGAGAGACTACTTGGAACTGAAGTTTATTGCGATTACGAAGATCGTCGAAGACCCTGACCAGCCGCGAAAAGTGCTGGACGATGCGGCGCTGGCGGGCCTAGCGGACTCGATCCGCCAGCATGGCCTGCTCAACCCCATCACCGTGATGGCGCTGGAAGGGATTGATGCCTACCGGATCGTCACCGGCGAGCGCCGCTGGCGAGCGTCGCAGCAGGCGGGTCTCACCGAGATGGCCTGTATTGTTCGGAGCCTCGCCGACGAGACCCCTGAAAAAATGGCCGAGCAGCTGGTGGAGAACCTCCAGCGTGAGGACTTAACGCCGCTGGATAAGGCCAAAGCGTTCACCCAGCTCAAGGAAACTCTGGGCGCGACCAACAAAGAGATCGGGCAGCGCCTCGGGGTTTCCGAGCGCACCGTGGGCTATTTACTCGACTTACTGGACCTTCCCGAGGCCATCTCCGAGCAGATTATCTCATCGCCCAACCGTCCCGCCGATGGCAACCTCACCGAGAAGCACGGGCGTTTCCTGCGCCAGCTCAACGAGCAGCCCGACCTACAAGCGCACCTGGTAGAAAAAATCAAGGGTGAAAAACTCTCCGCCGACGACACCGGGAAGGTCGCCAAAGCCATCCGCGAGAGCCCGGCATTAGCGGACGAGATTCTTTCGTCGCCTGTGATGGAGCTCCCCAGCCTTCTGGGCAAGCGCGACGACACCACGTTCAGCGCGGGACGCGGCATGGCAAAAATAGTCGAGAAAATCCCCGCGATGCTCGAAGAGATCAAGCTAGAGCGCGCCTCTGCCGCCGACCTGCCACTTCTCGAAGAAAAACTCACGGCGGCTCGCAAAGCCATAGACGAAAAACTCGCCGAAGTCAAAGCCGCGCAGCGCAACTAAGTTGGTTTCGTTCTGGCCGTCCTTGCGCTTTCCAGCAGGACGGCCAGTTCGCCGTAGGTACTGCCAGCCAAAATCTTAAGACGCATTCGATTTCCGACATACTGCGAGGTCACCTGTCGAGAAAACTCGATAAGTCTATCGCTGGCGATTGCCTCCTCAGGCTGGCTTTGACAGATTTTAAGAAGCCCACAGATCACGAGTAGCAAGGGCAGTGACTGATAGGCTTTTGCTTGGGTAGCAAGCTGTAAAAATAGCTCTAGCGCCTGGTCTTCGTCTCCGCACGCCCAGCACGCACGCGCCCTATCTCCCAGGAGCATCTGCTGAAAGGCAGCATCATCAGTCTGCCAGTGTGGATGCTGAAAGTAGCGCTCGACGCACTCTTTGGCAACCTGCCAGTCTCCTTGCTTGGCGGCCAGATCATAGCCCAGGGAGGCGAGCAACTCCACGTCTGCTATAGCGGTTTCCGCAAGCGCATCGCCTACACAGTGTTGCTGCCAGAGCGCCGCCCAAACTTGCTGAGATTCTGGCGAGTACTTATCGTCTCCAGAGACAATCTTGTCCCAGACTAGATAAATTTCTGATGGCTTTTTTCGTCGCGGCATTTTACAGACAGTATACAATCCGTCGAGCGATATAATTTCTCTTGGAGGTAGCCTGATGCGTCTGATGAGTGTTTTGGTTTCTGATGAACTTGCAAAAGAGCTAGAGTTAGAAGCGCGGGAGAGTAACCGTGATCTGGCGGAGCTGGCGGGAGAGAAGCTGACCGTCGCAACAGCCAGACCGATTGATTCTCGCGTCCTAGAGTTGCTCAAGTACACCCCCGATACAAAAGTCATCGCTGGACGCTTGGTCTACACTCCGCCTGCCGAGCCACCAGACTGGGTTAAGGCACTGCAACCGACCAATCCTCCAACTGACGGCACGAATGGGATTCATCGTGTTTACGGGGCTCTAGAAACTCCTGAAGACGATAATGAGATTGCTCTTCTCCTCCAGGAGGAGTCGTGAGTCGGCTCTATCTGCTCGATACGAACATTCTGATACGCTATGTACGACGAGACGAACTAGCACAGAATCTTGAGCAGCAGTACGGACTTCCCGTGACAGAGATGATTCCACTGATCTCCGCAGTAAGTGTTGCCGAAGTGCGCTCATTTGCGCGTAGGCGCGAGTGGGGCGAGCCACGAATGACACAGCTACGTTTTCTGCTGACCATGTTTCGCCGTGTGGAGATTCAGAGCGCTGGCATTGAAGACGCCTATGTCACGCTTGATGTCTACAGTCACTCCGTGGGAGTAACAATGGGGAAGAACGATCTTTGGATTGCGGCTACGGCGCTCGTCTCGGGCGCAACTCTTCTTACGACGGATCAGGATTTTGATCATCTTGCCGGAACATTTCTAGATCGCCGCTGGATAGATCCACTAACCAATCACCATGGAACTTCTTAATTTTCTTTCGGGGGGGCCAATTGGCTACCACGAGAGCTGGGAGCGGCAGCGGGCGCGAGTGGCGGCAAGAATCGCAGGCGACATGCCCGATGGGGTAATTCTGTTGGAGCATGCGCCTGTGGTAACCTGCGGCAAGATGGGCAAGCCTGAGTTTCGATTGGACGCTTGAAGAAGCGATTATCCGCACAGCGGCAGAGTTTGGCGTTGCTGCTTCTCGAAGAAAAACTCACGGCGGCTCGCAAAGCCATAGACGAAAAACTAGCCGAGGTCAAAGCGGCGCAGCGATAATAAAAAAGGGTCTGTAGTAGCCAACGATGCTACTACAGACCCTTTTTAGACAATGTCCTATCGTTTTGCTTTCTTTTCTCCGGTTTTTTTCGCCTTTGGCGCATCGGGGTGGTTCATTCGACGTAGAAGTTCGTCCTTCTCTGACTTTCGAACCAGTCCTTTGTTTGGAAACGCAAAAGTCTGTGTAAACGCAGACTTTGCAGGCTGTACTTTCTTTTCCTTCTGTGCCTTAACCGGGGACATAACTCCCCCCATCACACTCATTCCTACCAACACCAAAACGATTTTTTTCACGAAATCGGAACCTCCATGCTTACTATACGTACGAAATCACATTCGTGTTCCCAAACCCATCAATTAAAAGGATAAACGGTACCAAATGTTAGACTGGCATACCAAACGGATGGGTCGTCCGTATCACCCGGCTTTCACCATACCATCTGCCCTGATGACTTTTTTCGTCGCGGCATTTTCTTCCTCCGAAGAGTACACTACCCAAAGAGGCTAGTTTTGGAAACGATAAATTTACTTTCCGAGGGTTTGATTGGCTACCACGAGGGCTGGGAGCGGCAGCGGGCGCGAGTGGCGGCAAGAATCGCAGGCGACGTGCCCGATGGGGTGATCTTGCTGGAGCATGCGCCCGTGGTGACCTACGGTAAGACGGGCAAGCCCGAGTTTCGTTTGCTCAGCGAGGACGAGTACGCGGCGCGTGGGATCGAGCTGGTGCCGACGGACCGTGGGGGCGATGTGACCTACCACGGGCCGGGCCAGCTTACAGGCTATCCGATTGTGCACCTGGGCGAGGGCAAGCGCGATCTGCATAAGTACGTCTGGACTTTGGAAGAGGCGATTATTCGCACCGCGGCAGAGTTTGGCGTTGCTGCCGTGCGGGTGGATTTTCACGCGGGAGTCTGGACGGCGCAGGGAGGCTATCTCGCCGCGATTGGCGTGAAAGTGCAGCGCTGGATCACGCACCATGGCTTTGGTCTCAATGTAGAGGAGCGAGTTCACTCAGGATTTGAGACGATTGTTGCCTGTGGGCAGACCGGGCGGCAGGTAGTGAGCCTTAGTGCGGAAGCAAAAACAGGGCTCACTCTCGAGGAAGTTGCCTCGGTGGCTGCACGGCATCTTGAATCCATCCTAAATTTTGATTGACAAAAAGCCCAAAATATGTGTACCCTGTGCGTGTTTTTAAACTCTAACAGAGTGATCTGCTAGGAAAGCAGTGCGCCGACCCCTCGGAGGGGGTGCACCGTGACCCAGTAGGATCATCACAGATATATACGGAGGCTTCGTTTCTCATGCGAACTCGTTTGCAGTTTGTGCTCGCCGCTCTTGGCGTCGCAACACTTATGCCCTCAGCTCATGCTCAGGGTCTGACAGTCGGGGGACAGTTGGAGGCAAACTACACCTACAACTTCAACAAACCCAATACTCGTAACAACACATTTCTCTTCAATAGCACAGATGGTCAGTTCACGGTGAACTTGGGCGAGATCAGTGTCCGCCAGGCCGCCTCGGATGAAAAGGCAGGCTTTGTGCTTCGCCTGATGACCGGACGTATCCAGGAGTATTTCAATACGAGATACGGCTCCGATAATATTCTGGAAGCCTATGGTAGCACCAAGCGCGACCTTGGCGGCAAAGAGATGAATCTGGACTTCGGGCAGTTCGTTTCCCATGTTGGCTACGAAACCCCAGACATGGGCAACGGTAACTTCTTCACCAAGTCGTTCCAGCGCCAGTATCTCCAGCCCTTCGTCAATGCGGGCCTGCGTGCCTCGTTTGCCGTAGATAGCAAGACCTCTTTTACCGGAGTTTTGGCCAATCGCTTCGACGGCGTGAAAGCAGGTGCCAGCCGTGACCTAGGAGCAGGTTTCCAGCTCAAGCGCACCAGTGGCGACTCCAGTATCGCACTCAACACCATGACGGCTCGTGAGAACTTGGGTACTGCCGCTACCCCCGCCAACCGCGCGGTAAATATCGCCAACATTGTCTATACCAACAAGGTCAGCGACAGCACCTCGGTTGCGTTAGATGCCAGCATTCGCTCAGGTAAAGATGCGGCGAACCGCAGCTACAATGTCTCGGGTATTACCGGCTACCTGACCAAGACCATCGGCACCAATGTCCTCGGAATTCGTGCAGAGTACCTCTCGCAGAGCAACGCCACCTCGGCCATCCTGCCTCAGTACGCTGCCGATCCGACGCGTAAGCCCACCATGACCTCGATCACGGCTTCCTACGAGCTCAAGGGAGCTTTCCCCGGAGCCCGTACGATTGTGGAGTACCGCATGGACAACGCCGGGGGGGCGATCTTCCCCGGTGAAAAAGCAGGCTCCGTGAAGAAGGATCAGTCCACGGTTACCTTTGCTCAGGTGTTTAAGTTCTAAAAAATTCCGGAAGAAACAAACCGGAAACAAAATAGGACGTACAATACGACCATCAACGGTCGGGTCTGGGCAGACTCTGCAACCAGGCTCGACCGTTTTGTCTTTACAGAGAACAGGAGCTACAAGACGTGGCAGGACTGGTAAAAATTGAAGCAGTGATTCGCCCCCAGCGACTTGACGAAGTGAAGGCCTCACTGGATGACCTGGGAGTCACCGGGATGACCGTCACCGAAGTGCGCGGTGCAGGCAAGCAAAAAGGCTACACGCAACACTACCGTGGTGCGGAGTACACCGTCAACCTCATCCAGAAGCTCAAGCTGGAGATTGTCGCGGCAGAGGCCGATGTAGATAGAATCGTCGAGGCTATCTCGACTGCAGCCCGAACCGGTGAGATCGGTGATGGAAAGATCTTCCTCTCCCCTGTTCTGGATGCCATCCGTATCCGAACCGGTGACCGAGGAGACGAAGCGGTTTAGTCTCCTCCTTTCGCCCTAAATAACAGCCACAGAGCAAAGCTCTTGTGGCTGTTTCTCTTTATTTCTGCTAATGAAACATTACCGAAACATTCTTTTCTTAAAATAGCGGTGTACCCCACACTCTATTGTAAAAGGACAGTTTCATGCGGTTAATCCCATCCCTCAAGAGGCTGACGACTCTCTTCGGAGCAGCTCTCGCCCTCCTGCCCCTCGGGGCTATCGTCCATGCCCAAGCCCCTGCCCCCACTCCCGCGGCAACCACTCCCGAGGCATCTCCTGCGCCTGCTCCCACAGCAGCGGCATGGGATGCAGCTAAGCAAGGCGATGAAAACGGTCTGACAAGCGCGGACTTCACCACAAAGTTCGAAAAAGCCGATGCTCCTGAGCTCTCAGGTGGAGATACCGCTTGGATGCTTGTTTCCACTGCCCTTGTACTCTTCATGACTCCTGGCCTGGCGCTCTTTTACGCGGGAATGGGCCGTGCGAAGAATGTCCTCAATATCCTCATGCAGAGCTTCATCGCCATGTCCATCGTCACGGTGGTCTGGGTTGTCGTGGGCTACTCGCTGGCGTTTGCACCAGGAAGTGACTTTATCGGTGGCATGGACTTCATGATGCTCAATAAAGTCGGGCAGACAACTTTTGTCTGGAACGGCACCAAGATGGCAATTCCTCACCAGGTGTTCATGTGCTTCCAGATGATGTTTGCTGTTATCACTCCCGCGCTGATCTCTGGTGCGATTGTCGAGCGCATGAAGTTCTCCGCCTACTGCGTCTTTATTGCCCTCTGGAGCTTGGTGGTCTACTCTCCTATGGCCCACATGGTCTGGGGCGCAGGCGGTTTTCTGTTCAAGAAAGGTGCGCTGGACTTCGCCGGTGGCACCGTTATCCACATGACCTCGGGCTTCTCCGCTCTTGTCCTGGCGATTCTGTTGGGCAAGCGCCGTCTCTCTGCCCACGAAGACACCCGTCCGCATAGCCTCCCAATGACACTGATCGGAACGGGTATTCTGTGGTTTGGCTGGTTTGGATTCAACGGTGGTTCCGCAGGCGCTTCGGGTGGTTTGGCGGGCAGCGCCTTTATGGTGACCCATATCGCCGCCGCTGTCGCCGGGCTCGTCTGGTGTCTGATTGAGTGGGTTCATGTCAAGCAGCCCACCGCTCTGGGCTTCGCCTCAGGAGCCGTGGCAGGCCTGGTTGCCATCACCCCGGCCTCCGGCTTTGTAACAGCCACCAGCGCGATCATTATTGGCGCTGTCGTGCCCTTTATCTCCTACGGTGCGATCCAGCTCAAAAACAAGCTCGGCAAGTACGATGACACGCTCGATGTCTTCGCCGTCCATGGCCTCGGTGGTACCTGGGGCGCGATTGCCACGGGCATCTTCGCCGATGAGAAGGTCAATAGCCTCGTTACCGCCTCGATCAAGCCAGAAGACGGTGGCCGTGGGCACCTGATGACCGCACAGTTCCTCAGCATTGGCCTAGCGATCCTCTTTGGTGTGGTAGGCACGTTTGTTATCACGATGCTGGTGAAAGTTCTCTTCAAGGGAATCGCCGTCAGCGTCAACGAGGAAGAGGCTGGCCTCGATCTCACCCAGCACGGGGAGACGGGCTATGTCTACGGCAACGGCGGTGCCGAAGTCAGCTTCTCCGGTGGCCACGGTGTCCCTGCGATGGCTCCAAATTTTGATCCGGTGGAGTCCACCAAGTAACTTTTTTCTACCTCTGGTATTTCCAGAGGTACTACTTATCCTACCTTTTAGAAAGTGATCTCATGCATAAACTTACACGACTCTCTCTCTCTTTCAGCTTAATTGCAAGCATTGCAAGCATTGCTTCCGCCGAAGACTCCCCCATCAAGGTGGGAGCGACACTTGAGCTGAACTACACCTACAATGCCAATAGCCCCGCGGCAGGCGCTGTCCCAACGGGACTCTATGGTGGTAACGGCTCCTACTTCAATAAAAAATCCGGTGAGGTCGCGCTCAATTATGGCGAGCTACACTTCTACAAAGATAAGACCGCAAAAGAGCCTGGCTTCTCGATTCGTTTCGTGGACGGTGAAGTCAAGCCAGGCTTACCCGTCAATGCCGCCAACTACAACACCAGCACGGGCAATCTCTATGAAGCTGTCATCAGCCAACAGCTCACCTCCAAGCTCGCGGTGGATGCAGGCATCTTCCCAACCTGGGTCGGCTACGAAACCATCCCCATGGGCACGGGTAACTTCTTCACCAAGAGCTTTCACTTTGGCCAGTTTCAGCCCTTCTATCATGGCGGAGTCAAGGCAAATATCACGCTCTCAGAGAAAACAACCCTAGTCGGTGCCATTGTCAATCGTTTCAGCGGAGTTGAGACCAACGGTAACAAAGACCTGGGGCTTGGCTTTCAGCTTGCTCATGTGCTCTCGGACAAGTCGACGGTTTATGTCAATGGCCTCAGCAGCCGCGACACGCTCCAGACTGGTACCGTAGCAGGTGCCGCTGTGTTCGGTGAGAAGCAGCGCAATATCGCGAATGTCGTCTATACCCGCAAGCTCAGCGCAGCAGCCAACATCGCCCTCGATGCCTCCCTTACCACAGGCAAGGATGCGACAAATGCGACCTACAACGGCCAAGCATTCACTGGCTACTACACCCAAACGCTTGCCAATGGAAACACCGTCGGGCTACGCGCTGAGACCCTAAGTGCGGATGGCAACACGCCGTGGTTAGCACTCGGTGGCTCAGGCAAGCCCCAACTTAGCTCCGTGACAGCAAGCTACGAGCTTAAGTCGAGCCAGAAGGGTGTTCGCACCCTGATTGAGGCACGCTTTGACAGTGCTAATACAGCGATCTTCCCCACCAAGAGCGCACCGAAGAAAAATCAGACGACTATCAGCCTAGCGCATGTTCTGAGTTTCTAGATTTTCTTTCCTCCGAATCGAAGCCTCCTCAGGCCGCTCACAGTGTGAGCGGCCTCTTTTTTTTAGGTACAATTTCTCCATGAAAACGGGACTGGAAGTGTTAGCGGCAGATGGGTTTGCGCGGCTCAAGGGCAAGAAGATTGGGCTAGTGACACACCCGCCTGCGGCACTTCCTGATGGGGTCCACGCTATCGAAGCACTCCAGGCAGGTGGTGTGAAGCTCACGGCACTCTTTGGCCCCGAGCATGGGGTGCGTGGCGATGTAGCGGCGGGAAAGTGGATTGAGTCGTACAAAGATGCCAAGACGGGCCTGCCTGCCTACTCGCTCTACGGAAAGACAAAAGTCCCGACAGCGGCAATGCTCAAGGGCCTCGACTTACTGGTCTTTGACTTGCAGGACATTGGCTGCCGAAGCTACACCTATCTCTCCACACTGGGCTGCGTGCTCGAAGGGGCGGCGCGGGCAGGACTGCCCACCCTCGTGTTGGATCGCCCCAACCCCTTAGGCCTCCAGCGAGTTGAAGGGGGGCCGGTGCAGACCGGGTTTACGTCGTTTGTCAGTAAGTACCCCGTCGCCTACCGACATGGCATGACCCTGGGAGAAGTGGGGCGCATGATCAGCGGCAAGGGCTGGCTCCCAGGTGGCCTCAAGCCCAAGCTCGATGTGATTATCTGCTCGGGCCTGCGCCGCCGCGACTCGGGTTGGGACAGCCGCCGCTGGATTCCGACATCGCCCAATATCCCCACCCTTCGCTCGGCACGCCTCTACGCCGCCACGGGGATTCTGGGTGAGCTGGACTGCATCGCCATCGGGGTCGGAACCGACGATCCCTTTGGCTATGTGGGAAGCCCCACGCTCAGCAGCGCTAAGCTTCTCGCGGCACTCCAGCGCCTTCCCGTCACAGGCTTCGGTTACGAGGCCGCAAGCTTCACTCCCTCCAAGGGACTCTTCTCCGGCGAGCTCTGCCAAGGTGTGCGCGTCAAAGCCCCACAAGGCGTGGACGCGGAGTGGACGCGCCCTAACTTCACGCTCCTGGCGGCACTGAAGGCCGTGGGAGTCGCAAGGCCTTTCTCGCCCGGTGAGCCCTCACGGATGTTCGATCTCTCCTGCGGAACCGACAGAGTACGGAGTCTCTTTATGCGCGGTGGGGATACCTCAGCGCTCTGGCAGGAGTACCAAAAAGGCGCTGTGCAGTTTGAGAAGGAAAGAGCACCGTACTTGTTGTATTCCTAGCCATGAGTCGCTACAGCAACTCCGATATCACGCGCTACACGCCCTCGTGCTTCTGCTTTATTTTAGATCAGTCGTCGTCCATGGCCGAGCCCTTTGGTGAGCGTGACGGGCAAGCTCCCGTGACCAAGGCGGAGGCAGTGGCGCTAGCACTCAATAACCTACTGCGCAACTTGATTCTCTCCTGCTCCAAGTCCGATGGCATTCGTGACTACTTCGAGGTTGCGGTTATTGGCTACGGGGCCGAGGTTGGCTCCGCCTGGCAGGGAGCACTGCGTGGCCGTGAGCTGGTGCCCATCTCACAAGTTGCCGATCATGTGCTTCGGCTGGAGGAGCGTCCTGTGAGCTTTGGCGATGGAACGACAGAGACTATCCAGGTCCCTATCTGGATCACCCCTCAGGCTCACGGCTCCACGACCATGTGCACGGCCCTGCACCTTGCCCATGATATTCTGGCGTTCTGGACTGCCAAAAACCCATCATCACACCCACCGGTAATCGTCCACATTACCGATGGTGAGGCAACCGATGGCGACCCAGCGACCTATTTAGAAGCGCTGGCCAATACCGGCACAGGCACCGGGCGCTCCACGCTTTTCAATGTGCACCTCTCCAGCAGACGCGCCGCACAGCCCCTCTCGTTTCCCGATCAGTCCATGCCACTCCACGACCCCTACGCCAAGCTACTCTTTGACAAGGCAAGCTACCTGACTCCCTACATGCGCACCATCGCCTGGGAGAACGGCCTGCCCCTCACAGAACAAGCCCGCGCGTTCGTCTTCAATGCCGATCCCAGCCTGCTGGTGCTGGCTCTGGAGATTGGAACACGCCCTGGACGGCTTTGGTAGAGACAGTGGCAGCGATAAAGTCTTTCACGCTTGCCAAAGACGCCGTCACACCCGAACAGAACGAAGACGCACTTGCCTGGCAAGGGCAGCGCCTTGCCCTCACGGATGGCGCTTCATCGGATGCTTTCTCGGGGCTTTGGGCACGATGGCTGGGAGAGCAATTTGTGGCAACGGGCACGCTGGATCGGGAGCGGGCCGCACAGCTCTGGCAGGAAGAGGTGCGACAAAACCCCCTCCCCTGGTTTCTGGCGGATAAGCTCCGACAGCCCACGCACGCGAGCTTTTTGGGGATTTGCTGGGATGATACGCAGCTTCAGGTACAAACGATCGGGGACACCTGCGCTTTTGTGATCCGCGACGACAACCTAGCCTTTGCCTTTCCCTACACCAGAGCCGAGGACTTCGCCACGCATCCCATGCTCGTCCCCACCCACGGTCTCCTCCCCGAGATGCTCTCCGCCAGCTTCCCCCTTCAGCCGGGCGATACGCTCATCGCCGCCACGGATGCCCTCGCAGCGTGGTTGCTGACCGAGCAAGCACACCAACCCTGGCAGTCGCTCCTAGCTCTTCAGAACGACAGGGACTTTGCCCGCTGGGTGCAGAACCTACGCAACGCGGGCCGTCTTGCCCTCGATGACGCTACCGTGGCGATTCTTTCAATCGCTCCTGATACCAGGGGAGCGTAAGCCGCATCCCTTCTGCCAGTGACCGAGGCGCGTCGGCAGGCAAGCGTCTCGGGGCCAGAGGCGGCCTGAAGCCGGAAGCCCCCGTAGCCAAAGTTTTCATAGGCAAAAAAAAGCGGGGCTGCACTTGCAGCCCCGCCCTATTCCAAGCCACTAGGGCCTTATAGTCGTAATTACACTCCCACTGAAGCGCTTTCCTGTTCGCCGTGGAGTATTGTAGTAGCCAGCCACACTCGACCTCACAACAGTCCCTAAAGTTCTTAGCTTATTGAACCTAAAGATCTGCTTGACCGTGGTATTCGGGGCAAGATCAGGCATCGAGAACACATTTGGTCTCGTGAAGGTGGTGGTATTATTGGCACTAAATACCACACCATCTATTTTAAAGTTTTTAACAGTCGTGAAGAGGCTATTATTTTTAAGAGTCACCTCAAGCTGCCAGGTCGTAGCACTCTTGCTAAGCAATACTGCCGAGACGAGACTGACCTCTTGGAGCTCCAGAGTTCTGAATTTTCCGCTTCGCTCTCCACGGAAGCCGTCAGGAGCGGGTAGTGTCTCGGAAGAGAGCGTGTAGTCGTAGTCTGTCTCCTCACGGATGGAAGTAACCGTCACAGAGTGATCGGTCACCAAGTTGGAGTCCGTCACCACGATCGGGTTAGGATCGGAAGGCCCCTCAGAGAGAACAAGCTTGGAGGTTGCGGGTACAGCGGTTCGCCAGGAGATCGTTACCTGGTTGGCTCCGATACCCGTGACCGAGACATTGTCAATGAAGATCGTTGTAAACTTACCCGTAACCGCATTATAGACTGCGCCAGACTCACTGGAAGAGTCCACTTGATACAGATACGTCACATCAAGAGTGAGCCCCGTAATGGTCACACTATGATCTGTGGTATACGAAGGGTCATCGACAAAAATAGCATCAGGATCGTCGATATCTTTCCCAACCCAAACCGTCGAAGCCGCAGGCAGTGAAGTCTTCCAGGTGAATGTCACCTGATCCAAGCCTGGAGTGACTACCAGGTTGCTCACGAAGTTGACCAGCTTATCGGCAGCACGATCTGCCGACAGAATCCCCACACCCGCTCTACCATCCCAACCCACAGCCTCGATATCTAGTGCTGTGTTTGTAAAAGCAGTGACAAGCTCGTTACGCGACAGCAAAGCACCCTGTACAGATGAATACGATACGGGAGTAATAACCTGAGTATCGAGAGACTTCATCTGTGCCATGAGCGCTGCCGCATGGGGAGCAGCAGCGGAGGTTCCAAAGAAAGGATTCAGTCCGCTTGAACCAGGGAAGGTCGTCTTAACCCCGTCGGCAGCGGTAAAATCTGGCTTGTTGAGTACCATGCCACCATTGGTGGCAAAGAGGAAGTTATTGGGAGTAATGGCCGTTCCATTGGCATTGTAGAAGATGCGCCGTGGTCCCGTTGACGAGAAGGACTCCGTGGTCAGTCCGCCTAGTGACAGCGAAAAGGTGCTCGGAAATGCCAGGTTCGCATCAACCGCCGCAACCCCAAAGGCTCCTGCAGCAGCGGAGTGGCCGTAGGTCTCGCCTGTGGTAGTCACCGTAAATGAACCAGCGTCAGGTGCATAGAGTCGTAGGGCGCGGTCTTCCCCAGACCACTTTACAATGACAACACGCTCGCCAGGGAAGGCACTAGCAAACTCGATAGGATCTTGCGTCCCATTTTGAACATTATCTGATGTCTCAAAGACAGTGGTTCCCGTGGAGTTCAGGATATAGAGATCATAGTCATTATTCGAAGCAAGGCTTGGATCAGACCAACCAAGGATGATGCGCGTAATAACATTCTGCGTTTGAATGTTAAAGAGGTTATTATTGGGAAAGCGATGGACTCTTCCAAATCCTGCAAGGACACCCGTTGCGGCACCGCCGTCTCGGAAGTCCCCTTCCCAGACACTATTGCGCTGATTTCCAGCAGCGGAGAAGTAGAGCTTACCTTGAGCAACGACTTGCTCCACGGCTTGTGCAATCACACCATCTTGAAACGGGCTCTCAAAAAGATAGCCAAGGTCATCAACTATAATGTCACAACCCGCCGCAGCCAAGTCCAAGACCGCCTGCGCCATCTGTGCCTCACCTAAAAAGCCCGTGGCGAAGGCGAGCACTGCATCTGGCGCGACATCATGGATGATCTCCAGCATCGCGGTGCCTTCACCAGACTGACCGGGGTCATCTATGAGTACCTCGACATTACTTGGCAGATCACCTAGGGCCACAGAATTCGCCAGAAAATCAACACTATCCGAGATCACACCAATCTTGCTGTTTCCCCCACCAGCACCATAGGCTTCTCGAACCAACTTAGAGCCATGTGCCGCATCCCCTTCGCTCTCCACAGAGCCAGAGTTGCGTACAGGTTTATCTGCAGGGCGAATGATACGAACATCGGGACTAAGAGCAAGCTGATCCAGCCAGGCGGTTCCAATCCAGGCTCGCAGGGCTCCCCACTTTGGGTAGGCAGAGACAACCGTCCCTCCCATGCCTGCGATGTTTTGCCGCAACCCTGTGGTGACATTGCCTTTAATATCCACCAAGACACGACCAACCATATCACGTTGTAAGCCGGGAGCTCGAAGCGAGGGTACTCCCGAAACGGCAGGCTGATTTTGGTCTATTCTCGCGGCAAAGATCAGGCTCGACGAGAGCTTTTTTTGTGCAGGCGTCCGCGCTAACTTATCCTGGTTGATGAGAGCAATTTGCTGTTGCACGGTAGCAGAAAGCCCCGAGGTATCCGTGATGGGAGCCGGGAGACGTGATCCCTGCGCCCATGCGGATTGCCCTAAAACAGGTATAGCCAGCATGGCAAGTGCCATAGCTGACCACTGGGCTCCAATTTTTCTATAATCCTTCATGATTAGAGTTCCTTGTCGTATTTTTCAAGATAAAAAACAGAGCCGCTCTTTCGAGCGGCTCTTTCTGCATTGTCTCCTAGGGGAGGCGGGTTCGCACGCTGGGGAAGGCCGTATTATTGACAACAGGACCACTGAGTGTCTGTGTCACATACGTTCCTGCCACACGGAAATCAGCGGCAGCACCTGAGGCTCCGACATTTCCAGGGTAGCGCATTGTCAGAGAGCGCGAGCTCCCAACCGCAATGGCTCCCAACGTAATAGGTAGAGGAGTCGTTGTACCGACAGCCGTTGTACGCAGGATAGAGCTTGAGGTGATCTGAACGTTCTCCGCAAGCCCTGTGGGAAGGTTATTTCCCAGGGGATCTTTTTTCTGCTCGTTGGTAACGGTGACAACAGCAAAGATTTCATTACCGATTCGGCTCAGCGTAAAGCTCGACTTCAAGTTAGGCGTATCAAAGACTTGTTGTGCCGTTGTTGTATTGATTCGCCAGACTCCTCGTCCATACGTTGCCACGTTTAGGTTACTCACGCCCCCAATGGTAACGAACTTAATTCCAACACACTGAACATTCGGCAGTCCAAGCGGGGTGGTAGCATCTTGCCAGGTAGTTCCCTGATCTGTAGTGACAAAGACCCCGATATCGGTCGCGATATAGAATGTATTGACAGGATCAGATGCATCCCGTGCAAGTCCATTCACCGGAACACCATCAGGCAACCGTGTGAAGAAGTTAGGATCGGTTGGGCTGGTGACAACTCCACTTTGATCCGTGTAGACAACGGTTGAAGAGCGTGTGTTCTGACAGCGGTAGACATGTCCCCCACCCGTCCCACCGAGAGTCAATAAAATATCTTCCGGACGATTCGGGTTTACAGAGATAGAGGTCACAGGCCGTCCGGGAAGCGTCGCCGTGTTGATCTGTCGCCAAGTCGCATTTGACGTCGCAGGGCCAGACATGTTTGTGGTGAACTGCCGTGCATTGTCATTCGTCATCCACACTTCCCCCGTTGAGGTGCCAACATAGATGCGCTGCCCAGCTTGCGGCAGGGGACCTTCGGGGCCGGTCGTTGTGGCAATCGCGGTAATGACACCTCCAAAGGTGTTGGTACCGATCTGCCGCCAGCGTCCTCCCACTCCTGCAGCCGTCGTAGTTCCATCAAAGCCCGTTTCTGCGTTCACATCATAGCGCCATAGAGCATTGGTTCCCGTGTAGATGACGCTATGGCCACCAATCGCACCTCCAACAGTATCTACTTCCACAATGGGGAACGACGACTTCGGCTGAGCGCCAAAGGCAAGCTGGGTCGTGGTTCCATTATCAACCGCGGTGGGAGGCGTCTGACCATCCAGAGAACTATAGGGATAGGGATAGTGAGTTTCCGTCGCCGTTCTTGCTGCATTTAATCCCGTAAACGACTGATCGGGCGAGATGTCTCGAACATTTGTCCAAGTGTTGTCACTTGCCATTACGAGGCGCTGCCCCGTTCCACCAGAGATAACCCAGGCGTACTCGCGTCCACCCGTTACCGCAATTGCGGTATCGCCAATATAGTTACCAATAGTCTGGGGCGGGTTGGCAAATGGCCCATTGCTAAAGTCTCGCGAGGTCGTCCCGACACTCCGCCAGCCCGTTGCTGTGGCCGGACGTGCCAGCCCCATGTGCTGCGTTCCAGTCAGCGCATAGTCTTTGTTTGTGGGACTAAAGTCCGCCCCATTGATCTGGGTGATCGCAAAAGCTTCACGGCGCTGCGGGATGGTCAAGCCTGTCAGATTGCCAGAAGTGCTCATATTGGTTGTTGTGAACCAGTGATCTGCCGATGTGTTCGCAAAGCCAGGAGCAATGTTATCTGGATCGTAGCGCAGCTCAAAAACACCACCATCATTGGCCACCAAGACACTCTGCGGATCAAAGGGATCGTACTTAATGTCACGCTGCCAAGCATGGAAGCGATCTCTTGGGGCAAGGCTTGCATCGTGGGAGAAGACCAGATCACGCCACAGGTTCGTCTCCTGCATAAGATTCAGTGTCAGGGCACGACTGGCTCCCAAGGAAGCGGTGACAGACCGATTTCCGCCGTAGAGCATGTCTAACGTGTAGGACTTATTGGCCTCGAAGGGAGCGGGGGGGGGTTGCGGTGGTAAAAACGCCGTGGGAGCAGCGACCAACGCAGAGGTGTACTCAGAGCGGCTCCAGTTATTGAAAGCACCGTTTGAGATACTATAGTTGCCAGTAATCTCCTCCCAGAGATAGTTGAGCGTCCCATTCGTATTGATGTCCGCACGGCTCTGTGGCTGACCACGCCAGACACGGCCATCATCAGCAACGTTTGTAGAGTCCGTCATGTAGAGCACGAAGGGATCCGTTGCGGAGGGAGTTACCAGAAGAGTCTTTCGTCCCCCGACGGCTGCGGAGTTAAACACCAGAGGCGTATTCGCAACCCTGCGCCAGGTCGCCCCAGAGTCATCGGAGCGGTAAATACCATCATTTAACCGGGACGCGTAGAAGAACTGAGGATCGCCACTCGTCTGGTCAGGGTAGTCACGACCGTACGGGTTGAAAACTCGAACGGTATTCCAGTCGCCTGCCGGAACATCGCCGCCGGTTTTCAGAGTCGGCTTCTTCCAAGTCGCACCACCGTCGGTGGAGCGCCAGAGGCTACCCGGATTTGTCCCACGTCCTGTCGAGGCAACAAGAATGCGGGGATTACGCGGTGAGATCGCAATCGCAGACACTGCCGTTCCCGTCATCTCCGCTCTACCAATATTGACAAATGTCGTGCCACTATTGACCGACTTCATGATGCCAAGAGCATTTGTGCCATTTCCGAAGAAACGCGGCGTATCTAGCCCTTCACCTTGTCCGCTACCAGGACCATAGAAGTCCCCTAGACCAACGTAGAGAATACGTCCATTCGTAGGATCTGTGGCAACCGAGGAGGTCTCGGGAAAAGCGAACTTATCTCCCAGGGGCTTCCAGACAATTGTCCCCGTGGTTGCATCCGCTCTCCACACACCTCCACTTGCTGCGGCAATGTAGAAAATTCCCTGGTTACGGTTATCAAAAGCGATGCTATTCACACGGCCCGAGATAAAGCTACTAGTCGGTCCCTGGCTAAAAGCATAGCCAGGCTGGAAGTTAAATGGCCCAAAAAACTCCCACTGTGCCCCCGAGTAGCCAATATTAACCCCCATCAGCACAGGCCCATTTGACGGCTTGTTACGCGAGCCCCCAATCGCTGCGGGTCGCATTTTGGTACGATAGTCAGCGGCCTTGGCAAGCGCCTGCGTGTCTACGGGCTGACCTGGGTTCGCACGGAGAATATCACGTGCACTCAGCGCAGCATTGCGCTGACGCTGGGCCGCAGCCTGTGCCTTCTGTGCATTGGCTTCGCGAGACAGCTCCAAAAACTGTGCTTGTGCCCCACTGGCAAGAAGCGACACTCCGAGCAGAGCCGAGAGGACAACGCCTCCCCTCAATCCTAGCATCTCATTTCTCCTATTTGAGCGCATACACGTTCCCCCTAAAGCTACCAATGTAGACATTCCCATTCGGTCCAATACAGGGAGACGAGTCAAAGTTTTCACTGGCGGTTCCGGTCATAAATGTCCAAGCCGTTGCTCCAGTGCTCGTGTTAATTCCGTAGACATTCCCATCGTAACATCCCAGGTAAAGTCGTGTCCCATCTTTACTGACTGCAGGCGATGAGGTAAACCCAGCCGTAAACGAGGGAGTTTCCCAGCCTAGGCTACCATCAGCAGAGTTGAGGGCAACCACTCGATTCTTATCAATCCCTGAGATATTGTCAAATGTGGCAAAGTAGACTTTACTGCCATCAGGCGACATCGCAGCCGTAGAGTAGATCTGTGCCTCCGCATCGTAGGAACTCGCCCAGCCAAGAGTTCCCGTTGCCTGATCGACAGCAAAGAAGAGCCCCTCCAGCGTCCCAAAGAAGACCTTCCCACCACTCACGACGGGCGAGGACATCGTCACCGACTTATCTACCGTATCAAACTCCCAGACCCGTGCAGCCGTGTTGGTATTGACAGCGTAGAGTTTAGCTCCAATCCGTCCTCCACCAGAATCGGTTGCTCCTGCACTGGCAAAGTAGACCGTGGTTTCATCATCACTTAGAGCAGGCGATGTTTGAATTTCGGTTCTCTTTGCGGGATCAGCATCCGTAAATTGCCAACCCACAACGGGAATACCATTGAGAGAGTCCGCTTTATAGAGCTTACGATCAGTACCACCCGTTCCGTAGTACAAGTAGCCATTTGAATCAAGCGCAGGGCTTCCAAAGACAGGTCCCGCCGTTTGCCTCACCCAGACTTCCTGCGCCGCAGTACCGGCTGTATTGGACTTAATCCCATACAGATACCCACCATTGCTCGTCGTATCATCATAGGAACCAAAGTAAATCGTTCCATCGCGGCTGATCAGGGGAGAAGACTCAATGCGCCCTTTGGCTGCATAGCTCCACTTCAAAGTCCCATCAGGATTGATAGCATAGAGCACCCCACCGGTCCCCGTGGCTTCATTGTAGCCACCAAGGTAGAGCACGCCCTGCTTATCCACGACAACCGAGGAGAAGACCACATTTCTCGGAGCCACGGACAGCGGGCCACTCCAGAGCTGAGAGACACTGGAGGCAATGGACGTACCCGCAGTCCCAACGCCAAGGTTTTGCTTGCTCCCATGGAAGCGAGCCCACTCACTGTCACTAAGGCCAAGCGGAACGATATTAACTGCTGTCGTTGTGGTATAGCGCGTCGGATTGGCCGGATCCGAGGTACTTGCCTCAGTCTCGGTGACCTGGATCGTCACACTCTGCGCAGTGCTTCCAGGGTCACCGGCAACGTAGGTCGCCCCATTCCCCTGAACGGTTGTCCCCGTCCCCTGAAAATTTCCAATCCCCGGCGCAACAACATCCCACTTCCACTTGGAGGGTGTGGTGAGAACAATGGCACCCGCGGCATCCTTGGCGGTGGCCAAGAAGGCACGTGTCCGATCTTTGCCGAGGTTCTGCCCACTGGTGCTCCCATCGGTGATGCTGATCTCTACAGAGCGAATAGTCGTCCCAAGAGTGAAGTTCACAGCACTATTTGTGGGATTGTCCGTATCTAACCCAACAACGGTTCCACCTGTTGCCTGAGCGGCACCACCTCCACCTGTTGTGTTGGGAAAAGCGCTTGCAGTAATCGTGTAGTTCTCAGGTGAACCGGGAACGCCTACCTCAAGATTAGTAGCAGTAGTGCTTGCGGTCGTCGCAGGAGACGAGCCACTAAAGTTCGTAGGACGCACCAGAGTCTTGGGGAAGCCGGGGGCATTGCGCCCTAGGCTATCTTTGATATCGACCACGATACTATTAGAAGCATCGGGGATCAGGCGCGTGACTTCCGGCCACGTGACCGTCACATCAATCGTCCCAACTTTGCGGCTGGGGATGGCACTGACACCACCCCCAAAAGGCCGTCCCAAGCCGCCTCCACAGCCGGTCAGTGGAACAACCAGGCTCAGTGCGATCGCCGACGCGCAGAGCGCACGTGGCACGGTTCTCAGAAAAACGAATCGTGTCATTGGTTAGTTAATCCCAATCCCTAGCGAACCGGCAACCACCTGAACATTGATGGTTCTCGTTGCGCTTGTATCGTAGTTACTGGTCGCAATCACTCTCAGGAGCCCACTAGGAGCAGGCGGTGTCCCTGGTGCTGTGTAGGTCGCCGTTGTCGCCCCTGTGGAAGTGATCCTTCCGTAGATATTTCCGGTGTTTGGCTCACCATTGGGGCCTGTGATGGTCCAGGAAACCGTCCCATCTCGTCCGGTTGGAAGCCCGGTCAGCCCAACCCCAAAGCTCTGGGTACGGTTGATCGAGACTTTTTGTGGATCGGGTAGCGGGCTTGGAGCCGTCACCCCCACGCCAATCGTCGTGCTCACGGTGATGGAGAGATCGGTGAACTTCCGGGTGTCATAGACACTGGTCGCACGAACAACATACGTCCCATTGACCTTAGGGGCCGTAAAGCGCGCGGTGCTAGCTCCCGTCGAAGCGATGGTAGAGCCAAAGCCAGCGGGACTCACCACAGACCAGGTCACACCCTGGTTCGGCGTATTGCTCACGGCAGCCGTCAGGTTGAGCGTATCTTCCCACTGGAGAGTAGGGGCAGGGCTTGGAGTAATCGTAACTCCCACGGTAGAGAGCACAGTAACCGTGCACGTACCAATCTTGGTGGAGTCGTAGTTACTGATCGCCTGAATCGTGATCGTCGCCTCACGCTTTGGCGCGGTGTAGGTGATACGATTGGCATCTGCCGAGTCGACCACAAGTGTCCCAACAGGATTTGTGCCGTCTTTGACAATCTCCCACTTCACGTCGCGACGAGGGTCACCCGTTGCAGGAATTCGTGAGGAAAGATTTTTAACCACCGCACTGAGCGAGATAGATTGTTCCCAGGAGAGATTCGTCGTCGGAGGAGTCACCTCAACCAGGGTTGTCGCACTAACTTTAACCGGCACCGTGAAGGTCTTGGTGGAGTTGTACTTACTGGTGGCAATCACATTGATAGTGCGCGACTCAACTCCGGTGAGCTTGGGCGCAACATAGGTAACCGTGTTTGGAGCCACACTGACTAGCTGGCCATTAAGAGCACTGGGACCTCCCTGGATACTCCAAACAACATCACTCTCGGCCGTCGGAGCACCAAGAACGGTAGCAGTAAGCGGCAGCGGAAACTCAGAGCCAATGTCTCCTGTGATCGGAGCAACACTCACACTGGTAGCCGATGTTACGTCAACCACAACGGGAGCAGAGGTCGCCGTATCCACACGCACGGTCACAGTCGCTTGGATCGGATGAAGACCCCTTACCTGAGAACCACCATTGACGGCCTCAAGGTTCTGCGGGTCAGCCACGACAGTGAAGAAAGCGCCGCCACGCAGCTCGTTGGTGATGGCAACATCTTGACCATTAAAATTCTTCGCGGAGAACATCAGGTCTTTTGTCTCCCCCACCGCAACACTCTGTCCGGGGAGCAAGGCAATAGACTGGACACCGGTGTAGGTCGAGATGGTTACCGTGAGTGAGCCATCTGCCAGCACGGAAGCAGAGGCCTCGGCGCGACCGATTTCTTCACCACTGGCATCACCGGCGGTATAGAAACGAATCGTCAGAATGGACTGACCAACCCGAGCAGGACGTGGTGAATCGTAGCTCTGGAGAACAGCAGCAGTGCCAGCAGGACGATTTACGACCCAGGAAATATCATTTCCCGAGGCATCCCCTTTTTCCAGCGTAATCCTGGCAGAAAGTGCCGAGGAGAGTCCAACGACGCGACTGCGCGCGCCCCAATCGATCCTGACCTTAAAGGCTGCGGTACGTAGTGGGGTGGGAGTCGGTGTCGCTCCCCCCGGTATTGGTGATGGTGTTGGGTTGGTCACCCCGCCGCCGCTACCACAGCCGGAAGGCAGGAGCGCCAGCAGACCTGTTACCAGCACTGCCGCCGCCGCCGCCAACCAGGAGGATCGCATCCCAGTGCGAATCTGCATGCTGTAAAACCTCTCTTCTCGGTCGTTAGCCAGAGTCAATCCCTAGCTAAAATTGCCGAAAACCTACGCTCGCTTTATTCAAGCCAGTGCAGGTATTTTCCTTCTTTATGTTACGAAAATTTCACGGGGAACCATTGTCCCTTCAAGGACTGCCCCATTCGATTCCAAAGTCGCCGCTATTGTTCCGCAAACCTACCAGTTTTGTCAAGCGGCTCGCCCCCTATCCCTCGATACCTAGGAAACTGAATCCCTCGTCACTGACAAAAATACAGTCACCCCGTGAAGAAGTCATGAAGTCAGCGACTTTGCCAGCCACGCCTGCAAGTCCACGCCTCCATTGCGCCAGTCCAGCGGCGGCGTCTGCATCTCCCCCGCCCGGCAAATCCGCGAAACGCCTTCAGCTTCAATCGCTACTCGCAGTTCTTTGGAGAGTTCTCCGGAGACTCCAATCGAAGAAAGTCTGCCCTTAGCCAAACCAAGAAACTCACCGAACACTGCCAAATCCCCAAGGGGAATCAGATGCAATACGCCAAAACCTGTTGGCTTTGGTAGAACACAACTCTCTTTGTGCACGATAATCGTCCAGCGCAACTCAGGGTCACCAATCACCTCGCAGCCCCCCATAAACGCCAGGTCACGAGCCTCTCGAATACGAAGAATTTCTCCTATCTTAGAGGGCATAAGAACACCAAGTGCTTCCGTCGCACGAGGCATTCCATCGTCCTTTAGGAATTCAATTAGATACTCTAAGCAAGAGTTTTCTACAAAGAGAGCCTGAAGCGAGAGGCAACCTGCCTGACTATAAGTGAGGCAATCTAGCCCGACACCGAATGAAGAAGCGACAGTCAATATAAGAGAATCATTGAACTCTGTAAAAGCATCTTTGCCCGTCCAGAGTCCTACACTGGTCGCGTGCCCAAATCCCTGAAATGGCGTGGTTTCGGGAGTGGCTTCGCGTAGCGCCACCATTGTTTCATCATTGCCATACGCAATCACAGCATCGGCATTCTGGACAAGAGTTTGCGTTCGTGGGTCTTCGCCGGGGAAGAAATCTAAGTGGAGAAAGGCGGCGACTTCGGGGTCAATCCCGGCGAGCGTCTCGACGAAGTGGCGTGTCCAGACAGTCTCATCACGGCTTTGTTTGATAAAGACGGGAATGCCGAGCAGAACGCTGTAGTGGAGCACGGGCCAGGCGAGGAGCGGCGTGTTTCCGGCGAGAATCAGCGCGAGGACGCCTGGCTTCTCTATATTTTCCGGCTCGGAGCAGTGCGGGGCGGAGCGGGCGAGGGCTTCGATTCCTCGCTGGACTTGTGCCCAGGGAAACTGCCCTATCTCTAAAGGCGGCACGAGACAGACTTGCTGCCAAAATCTCTCTAGGGCGGCGAGGCGGCGCTCTACGGGAATTGGAGGAAGTTCCCAGAGTTTTGCCAAGGCTTCCCTGACCGTTTGAGGAGTGGTTTCCATACGCCTGAAAGGTATAATACCTCCATGGCACGACGAGATAACCGACGGGGAGATTCGCAGACGCAAGAGAGCGACGAGATGCAGCTGCGGGCTGTGGGACTGGTAGACGAGCTGCTGGCAATGACTTCGCCCTCCGACCCGAAGTACCAGTACCTCCTTCTTCTACGCCACCAGCTCGAAACCGATGAGCGGCAGATGCGCGATGCCCAGGAAGTTCTGGAGCAGTTCGAGGATGCCTACGCCAAGCTCACGGAGACGGCAAGCAAGATCGGGATGTATCTCGGGCCACTGGAAAATAGCAAGAAAGTCTTTCTGGCTGTCGGGGATGGCGAGTACGTGGGAAACGTGGATCCAAAGCTAGAGGCCGACGCGCTGACCATCGGCGATCGCGTGGTTGTCAATGATGCGTTTGCCGTGGTGCAGGTTCTCCCGCCACATGTTGCCGGCCCCCTGGTCAAAGTGGGCGAGGTGCTGGAGGACAACCGGCTCCGGGTTGGCGGCGATACACAAGGGCTCAACTCACGCATTGTCGGGCGGGGCGAGGGGCTTCAGTTTGCCGATCTCAAGGTCGGTGATGAAGTGCGTATGGACCCGACTGGCAAGCTGGCAATGGAGCACTTCCCCAAGGCCGAAAGCAAGGATTTCTTTCTGGAGGAAGTCCCGCAGGTGCCGTGGGACAAAGTGGGCGGCCAAGACGAGGTTATTGAGATTATCCGCGATGCCATCGAGAAGCCCCTACTCTACCCGGAGCTTTACGAAAGATTTGGCAAGCGCCCGCTCAAGGGCATCCTGCTCTACGGCCCTCCCGGCTGTGGCAAGACGCTGATTGGAAAAGCCACGGCCTACAACCTCACCAAAGAGTTTAATAAGCAGACCGGCCAGAACCTTAAAGAGTACTTCATGTACATCAATGGCCCCAAGATCCTCAACATGTGGCTCGGGGAGAGCGAGCGCCAAGTGCGGGAGATCTTTGCAACGGCTCGGGAGAAGGCAAAAGATGGTCACCTGGTCTTTATCTTCATTGATGAGGCCGAGTCTATTCTGCGCACTCGAAACTCCGGTCGGTTCACCAATATCTCCAACACCGTGGTGCCCCAGTTCTGCGCCGAGATGGACGGTCTGGTCTCCAGCGCCAATGTCGTGGTGATGCTCACGAGTAACCGCCCGGACTACATTGACCCCGCCATTCTCCGCCCCGAGCGCATTGACCGCCGCGTAAGAGTCAAGCGGCCGGATCGGAAAGCAGCAAAAGATATTCTCTCAATCTACCTGAATGAGAACGTCCCCATGGACTGCGGCCTGATCGAGACCCACAACGGTGACAAGCATGCCGCCGCCGCCGAGCTGGTAGACAACACGGAAGATGCGGACACCGAGTTTCTCGATGTCTTCAACCGCAACGGCGGGACGGAGCGGCTCTACTGGAAAGACTTAGTCTCCGGTGCGCTTCTCAGCTCACTCGTGGAGCGGGCCAAGGACTTCGCCATCAAGCGGGCGATTGCCACCGGCAACCACTCCGAGGGCCTGACCCAAGACGATCTCTACAAAGCCCTTGCGCTGGAGTTCAAGGAAAACGAGATCTTCCCCAAGAGCGATGCGGTCGAGGACTGGATGATGCTCCTAGACCAGGCTCCCGAGAACGTCGTGGATGTCAAGCCCATCCGGCAAGGCACACGCGGCAAGGGAACCGCCAAAACCGCCAGCGGCGTGATTTAAAGCCCATCCGTGGGTGGTTTACAAGCTCCTTCAATCCAGAGGCTGGATTGGGGGAGTTTTTGTTTAAGAGCCAAACTCCGCGGCCTTGCGCAAGAAGAGCGGCAAGTTCGCTCCCAGCTCGTGCTGGACACAGGGCTCCGTGGCATCGTGGATATGGTGGTAGCTGACGGCGTGGTGGAGGGCGATCAGTGGCGCGATCTCCTTCCACGGCGGGATAGGTGTGCTCCAAGAGGCAAGAAGACTCTGTGTGGCTTCCTCATCTTTTTGGAAGAACGGCTCAAGCAAGTCCATCCACGGTAGAGCCACGCTGGCATCCGTCCAGTCGAAGTAGAGTAGCCCGTTCATTCCTGAGGCGATATTTCCGGTGTGCAGATCACCGTGGACGAGGCCACAAGGGGTGTCGGCGAAGACAGAAATTCGGGCTTGCCAGTCCACGGAGAGCAGCTTCTCGCGCTCGTCGTTGGCGAGGGTGCTGAGGGCCTCTTCCTGGGTGAGCAAGTGAGCGACTTCTTGGGCGAGGTGAGCAGGACGACGGTCGATACAGCCCATCGCGAGGAGCTCTGTTTCTTGCCCGAGGGTTTGTTGCTGGAGTGGCGCGTAGTCGGCCAGTGCCAGGCGCGTTGCATCATCGCCGTGACTGGTGCGCAGATCGGGGCCAAAGTCGGCGAGCAGCATCCAGCCACGCTCAGGGTCAATGGCGAGAGGCATCGGGACGCGCCCCGGAAAGCGCTCGGCGAGGTTTTGGGTCACCAGCGCCTCATTCGCAAAGAGCTTGGGCTGCTGGTTGGTGGCCTTGAAGTAGACAACGCCTCGTCCGGTCTCGGCACGGATCACGCAGGAGAGGCTCCAGGACTTGATCTCTTTCCAGGAGTGCAGGCCATCTGCGTGTGCGGCGATCCAGGCCAGAGCCAGCTCCAGCCAGCCCGGAAAGCCCCACGGAACCCGGAGCGGGTGCGGCGCGAAGATTTCCCGTGGAAGCTCGTCGCGACTCACCCAGGTCGCATCGTCTGGACGTGCTCCTTCGACAACTAGCGTTGCTTCTTCTTTGGTGGCGTGCGGCGAAAAGCGGCGGTGGAGCGGTAGCTCTTTGAGGGACTCAGCCCCCTCGCGAACCAGCTTCCACCAGAGAGTACTTTCAGGCTCTTGGCCAAAGCAGGTAACGATCACTGAAGGGCGCGGAACCGGAGGAGGGCCAGGCTGCCTAGGAGCCCTACCACCAAGAGTGCAATGTTCATCGTCCGCGTCACGCCACGGGCTACAATCGCCCCATCCACACCGGCGGACTCACTCTCGCGCAGCTTTGCTTCTCCCTCGGCGATCTGCCGCTGCCAGCGCTCCGGGTTGGTAGGCTTGTTCTTCGGGTCGAGCCGCTGCCGACCATCTCGAATCAGTGCCCAGGCCCGCGCACTACTCGTGCGCTTGCCCTCCGCAAAGCCAATCAGCGCACCAAAGGCAACACTGGCGAGAACCACCAGCGCCACCATACGCAAGACCTGGCGCAAGGCTTGGGGAGACGCGGCGGGCAAGCGCCCCAGCCGTGAGGCAGCATAGAGCGCTCCCGCGCAGAAACTTAGAGCAAAGAAAAGTATCACGAACAAATTATATCGCGATTTCTCCGCCAGCCAGGCATCGCGTAGCTCGTTTGCAAACTTCCAGCACAGGTCACGGCTGGTAAAGACCACGAGGCCATCGCCGGTTTTGGATCGGCCCAGCACGATCTCGTCGCCTTTAGGGTTAAAATAAAACGCCCCATGGGGAAAGTTCCCATGGGGCGATTTCTTATTATTTCCCCCACGCGTGTGGGCTGGGGGCCAATCTTACAGTGTGCGGCCTTTTTCGATGGCTTCTTCGATGGTTCCCACCATGTAGAAGGCCTGCTCGGGCAGGTCGTCGTGCTTACCATCCAGAATCGCGTCAAACGAGCGGACAGAGTCCTCGCGGCTGACGTACTTTCCGGCGATTCCGGTGAAGGCTTCTCCCACGAAGAAGGGCTGGGAGAGGAACTTCTGGATCTTGCGGGCACGGGAGACGATGAGCTTGTCCTCGTCGGAGAGCTCGTCAATTCCGAGGATGGCGATAATGTCCTGAAGCTCTTTGTAGCGCTGGAGGATAGACTGAACACCACGGGCGACGCGGTAGTGCTCGGCTCCGACAATCGCGGGGGTTAACGCGCGGCTGGTGGAGGAGAGCGGGTCCACGGCGGGGAAGATTCCTTGGGCTGCTAGGTTACGCTCAAGAACCGTGGTCGCGTCAAGGTGCGAGAACGCGGTGGCCGGGGCCGGGTCGGTGAGGTCGTCGGCGGGAACGTAGATCGCTTGCACGGACGTTACCGAGCCTTTGCGGGTAGACGTGATACGCTCCTGGAGCGCTCCCATCTCACTGGCAAGGGTCGGCTGGTAGCCTACAGCAGAGGGCATACGTCCCAGAAGTGCGGACACTTCGGAGCCTGCCTGCGTGAAGCGGAAGATATTGTCCACGAAGAGAAGCACATCCGCACCGTCTACGTCGCGGAAGTACTCTGCCATCGTCAGGCCCGAGAGCGCGACGCGAAGTCGAGCGCCGGGTGGCTCGTTCATCTGGCCAAACACCATCGCAGTCTTGTCAATCACGTGGGCTTTATTGCCGCTCGCATCGGTGAACTCGGCCTCGGACATCTCCAGCCAGAGGTCGTTTCCCTCACGGGTGCGCTCGCCGACTCCGGCAAACACCGAAACGCCCGAGTGCTGGACGGCGATATTACGGATCAGCTCCTGCATGGTAACCGTCTTGCCCACTCCGGCTCCGCCAAACAGCCCGATCTTTCCGCCCTTGAGGTAGGGACAGAGAAGGTCAACAACCTTGATACCCGTCTCCAGAATCTCAGGCGCGGTTGCCAGATCTTCAAATGCGGGGGCGCTCCGGTGAATCGGCCAGTGCTCGGTAGCATTTGCCGGTCCCCGCTCATCAATCGGACGGCCTAGGAGATTGAAAACACGTCCCAGAGTTGCAGCACCAACAGGCACCGAGATGGCCTGACCGGTGTCGATTGCTTCTTGCCCACGAACGAGTCCATCGGTGGAGTCCATTGCCACTGCACGAACCACGTCATTGCCCAGATGCTGAGCGACCTCGACGATTAAATCATCGGTTCCCTTGATTGGGATGCGAATCGCGTTGAGGATCGCGGGGAGCTGACCGGGTTCAAATGCGAGGTCCACCACGGGGCCTTGAACCTGGACGATCTTGCCTGTTGCCATCGTATACCTTTATGTCTAGTACTTTTGTCTAGCGAAAATTTGAGTTTGTGAAAACCGGTACAGTTTACCCGGAAGTCACCAATGTTTCAACGTCTGCCCTAAAAATTGAAAATATTGAGCGTCAGGAGCGGCGACGTGGCTGGAGAGCTTCCCCACACTGGCGCAGAAAGGCCAGAAGCCCACCGAGGAGCGCCCCGTGGATCGTCGAGACCCAGAGAGCCAGCAGGAGCCCCGCGCCCGCCCCCACGGTGAGAACGTTGTAGACCAGGTCCAAGATAAAGAACGCCAGCCCTCCATAGACAGCCGCGCGCCGTGGTGACCACTTCTGGAGAAAAATAAAAGCCCCCAGAGGTAGGCAGGCATTGATCACCAAGGGGCTCTGGGCCGCCGCAGGGAGAGGAAGGCGCAGAAAGGCGCACATCATCTCCAGAAGAAGCGGGCTCAAGAAGACCGCCAGGCTCATTCCTAGCCCGACGCGAGCCGCTTTCCGCCGCTCGGATGCCGCACAGAATCCCGTGATCGCTCCGAGTAGTGCATAAAGAAGCCACGCGTTCTGCTGCCCAATTACCATCTCGGGGTTTTGA